>DAIOFZ010000008.1:0-7270 GCA_036745475.1 Actinomycetota bacterium
GGTCGCGGTTCGTCCACGCGCATGTCGTGGTCGACGAGTCATGGGCGATCGCCGCCGAGGGCGAGGGCCGCTTCTCGAGGAGCGTGTTGCTCGGCGCGGGTGTCGTCCTGTACGTGTCGTGGGTCGCCGGAACGACGGTCGGCGCGCTCGCGGGACAGGGGATCGGCGACCCCGCCACCTTGGGGCTCGATGCGGCGTTCGCAGCCCTGTTCCTCGGGCTGCTCGTGCCGATCGCGCGGGACCGACGTCACGTCGCGGCGGCGTTGCTCGGGGCGACGATCGCGCTCGCGCTGACGCCGTTCGCGCCCGCCGGGGTGCCGATCATCGCGGCGAGCGCCGCGTGCCTGCTGGGGTTGAGGCGATGAGCCAGACGTGGCTCGTCGTCGGGGTGGTGGGGTTCGGCACGATTTCGATCAAGGCGATCGGCCCGGTGCTGCTCGGCGGCCGTCCGCTCCCCGAGCGGCTCTCGAGCGTGATCGAGCTCCTCGCTCCCGCCCTCCTCGGCGCGCTCGTCGCGGTGCAGACCTTCGGGAACGGTCAGGCGCTCGCGGTCGACGAGCGCGTGCTCGGGGTCGCGGTCGCCGTGATCGCGATCTGGCGGAAGGCTCCGCTCCTCGTCGTGGTGATCCTGGCGACGATCACGACGGCGCTCGCGCGAGCGCTCCTGTGACCTTGCTAGGCTTGCTCGACCCCGCGGGCGTAGCTCAATGGCAGAGCTCCAGCCTTCCAAGCTGGTGGTGCGGGTTCGATTCCCGTCGCCCGCTCCGCTGGTCGGAGCACGTTTCCGGTCGAGCCGCCATCTCGGGGTGCGTCGGTACCGTTTGCATGATGTTCCTTGAACCTCCCGCGAGCTACCGTCACGCCTTGACCGCCGAGCGGGAGGTAGACGCATGCGCAAGATGTTGATGGTCGCGGCGATGACAGCAGTGGTGGGTCTCGTGGTGACGCCGCAAGCAGCCGCCATCACCTTCGGCGAGCTGGATGGGAACGGGCATCCCAATGTCGGAGCGATGCTCGTGACCTTCGGTGGGGATGCGGTGCCGTTCTGCTCAGGCTCATTGATCGCTCCGGACGTGTTCCTCACCGCCGCCCACTGCATCGTTGGCGCCGAGCAGATCGCCGAAGAGGAAGAGGTTGAGCCCAGCTACTTCGTCAGCTTCGACTCGGAACTGGGCGAGTTCCCCGAAGGCACCTTCGACATCCACGAGTTCGACCTCGCCGCAGGGGTCACGCTCCTTCCGGGCGAGCCGTTCTTCGATGAGCGGTTCGGCACCGGCGGCGCGGCCCGGCCCTTCGATATCGCCGTCATCGTGCTCGACGCGCCCGTTGGCATGGAGCCCGTGGAGCTGCCGACCGAGGGGTTCCTCTCAGACCTGAACGCTCAGCACGAGCTCAGGAGTCAGCGGTTCGCGGCCGTGGGATACGGCGACGTGCGAGAGGACTTCACCGGCGGTTTCGACAACCTCCTCGGCGCGGTCGTCCAACGCATGGTGGCCACGCAATCGGCCATCAACCTGCAGAAGCAGTGGCTGCTCCTGAGCATGAACCCCAACACCGGGAGCGGCGGAACCTGCTACGGAGACTCGGGAGGACCCCACTTCATCGACAGCATCGATCCGAACCTTCAGGTCTCGCTGACCGTTACCGGGGACGCCGTCTGTAAGGCAACCGACATGACGTTTCGATTGGACACGCCGGAGGCACGCAAGTTCCTGAGCGAGTTCGTCACGCTGCCGTAGCCGGTCGCTGATTGCATGCCGCCCCGACGGTTCGCCGCCGCCGGGGCGGAGGATGCGGCTCGAAGCCGACGTAGGACGATCAGGCGGCGCGGTGGACCGAGTGCAGGGTCAGCGGTTGAGACACGCCCTTCAGTTCGATCGGACCGATCGAGGTGAAGACCACGCCGTCGAGGTCGGCCGCGTCCACGACCTCCTGGCTCGCGAGCACCTCGCCCGGTCTGGCGTATTCGGAGATCCGAGCCGCGATGTTGACGGTCCGGCCGAAGTAATCTCCCTCCTGGAAGACGACCGGCCCGGCGTGGATGCCGACCCTTGCGGACGGCAGGGCCTCTGCCGCAACGCCTTCCACCATGTCGAGCGCCGCCGACACGCCTTCACCCGGGTTCGGGAAGTAGAACATCACGCCGTCGCCCAGCCACTTGACGGGCTGCCCTCCATGTTCCCGCGAGGACCCGCGGACCAGGGTGGCCAACCTCGTCGCCAGCTCGGCAGCGGCCTCGTCTCCACGCTCCTCGGTGAGCCGCGTGTAGCCGGTGATGTCGAGGAAGCACACGGCCGGCGGGCGGCGTACGCGACGGTAGAGGCCGGCCCGTTCCAGCGCGGCCTCCACGTCCTCCACCGCGCTCTTGCTCCACGCGTGCTCCTGCTGCCCGTGGTAGATGGACACCAGGACCTGGTCCAGGAGGGGTGAGATCCGAGACCCGACGTCGGCCTGGGCCGCCAGCATCTCGACCTCCGTCATCCCGCCTTCGAGGAGAGGCAGCTCGACCTCGGTCCTGTACCAATCCGTCTCGGTCTCGACGAGCCTGCGAAGGCCGTCCCCGTAGGCTCGGAGCAATCGCTGGATCGCCTCCGGCCGCATCCCGAAAGAGAGAAGGAGCTCGATGGCCGGCCCCACCGCCAGCTCGTCCTCACGGACGTGATCGTCGGGCATCGGTTCGGCGAAACCGTGAGCTTCCCGGACCACCTGGAGGAGTTCCATGGGCACGCCCGTCCGTTCGCTCAGCTCGAGGAACGTCGTGCGGCTCACCCCCGCGAACCGATCGAAGGCGGTCGCGTCGAGGTAGGAGAACGAGAGGGCTCCGTCCCGGACGGCGGTGGCCATCCCCTCGAGCGGCACCTGGGCCCGCTCGAAGCTCTGCACCCACCGGGCCCGACGGACGTCACCAGGCGAGTAGATGTCACCGCTGCCGGGTTTCAGGATCCCGAGCTCCACCAACCGGTCGACGTAGCCCGGGTCGACTCCGGCGCGATCGGCGACGTCCTGTTTCGAGAGTCCGGTCACGGTCGGCTCAGGGCACGCCGAACCTCACCCGGACTTCTGACCGGTCCGCAGATCCATCCAGCTGGTCTCGATCGCCGCGTAGCGGGCCCATGCGGCGCTCCACCCCTCGTCGTTGCGCGGGAACGTCTCGACGGGCCGCTGCGGCGCGTTGCGGTCCCAGATCCCGAAATGATCGGGCGCGTACCCGAGCAGGTACCGCGAACCGGTGTGCGTGAACTCGATCTTGGCCTCGGGCGCGGGTGCTGCGGCTGCCTCGGGCGCGGGTGCTGCGGCTGCCTCGGGCGCGGGTGCTGCGGCTGCCGCGGCCGCGGTGCGCTCGGCCATCGAGGCGGCGGGCGCCTCATCGAAAGGCCGCGGCGTGGCGGCGAGCTCGACCGTCGGCTGGCCGGCCGGGATCGCCTCGGGCTCCTCCGCCTGGGGGGATTGGGCCCGCTTCGGCGGCGTCACCGCCGAAGCCGGGATCTCGTCGACGAGCCACGATCCGCACCAATGGCACTTGATCGCGGCCTCCTTGATCTCCTCGGCGCAATACGGACAGGTCTTCATCGACGTGCTCCTTCCGCGTTCGTGTCACTCCCGCACGGCCCGCGACAGTCGACAGCCTACTCCGCGTCCCCGGCCCGAGCGAACCGGGCTCATCCGGCCGACACGAGCGCGCCGCCCTTCATCACGAGATCGACGTCGGTGAGCAGGCCGACGTCGCCGAGCACGTCGCCGCGGACCGCGACGAGGTCGGCGAACAGCCCCGGCTCGATCGCACCGACCCGATCGCGCCAGCCCAGCAGCTCGGCGGCCACCACGGTGGCGGAGCGGAGCGCCTCGATGGGGGTCATTCCGTGCTTGACCATCGTCGCGAACTGGTGCGCGTTCATCCCATGCGGGTAGGTTCCGCTATCGGTCCCGAACGCGATCCGGACCCCCGCCTCGACCGCCTTGGCGAATCCTTCCCGCTGCACGTCCGTCGTCTCGCGGAGCTTGCGCATCACGCCCGGCGACCAGCCCTCGCGCTCGCCCTGCTCGATCGTCCAGTCCCCCATCCAGACGTCCGCGACCAGGTAGGTGCCGTGCTCGGCCATGAGCGCGATCGATTCGTCGTCCATGAGCGATCCATGTTCGATCGAGCGCACCCCGGCGCGGACCGCGCGCTTGATGCCCTCGGCGCCGTGGGCGTGGGCCGCGACGTGCGCCTCGTACAGGGCGGCCTCCTCCACCGCCGCTCCGATCTCCGCCTCGCTGAACTCCGGGGCGGATGGGACGGTGCCCTCGGTCAGGACCGCACCGGTCGCGATGACCTTGATGAAGTCGGCGCCGCCGTGGATGATCTCGCGCACCACCCTGCGCACCTCGTCGACCGAGTTCGCCACGCCGTACCGCAGCTCACGGGGCACGACCGCGTCGACGTCGGGTGCGAGACCGGTCACGTCGCCGCCGCCGCCGGAGCTCGTGACGTACGCGCCGGCGCACAGCATCCGAGGTCCGAGCACGTCGCCGGCCTCGATCGCGTCGCGCAGCGCCACGTCGACGAAGGCGCGGAACGTCCCCACGTCCCGTACGCTCGTGAATCCGGCCTCCACCGTGTCGCGCGCGTTCCGGACGCCGGTGAGCGCCTCCTGCGCTCCGGTCCGCTGCACGAGCGCGGCGTACCCGTGCCCGCCCTCGATCTCGCCGATCAGGTGCGCGTGGCAGTCGATCAG
Organism: Actinomycetota bacterium; assembly: GCA_036745475.1. Taxonomy (GTDB): domain Bacteria; phylum Actinomycetota; class UBA4738; order UBA4738; family HRBIN12; genus DASSJM01. The sequence continues at coordinate 4,719 of DAIOFZ010000008.1, forward strand.
GCCGGGGAGCACCGTGTGCTCGGGCACGTCGATCTCCACCTGCGATCCGTCGTCATCGCCGATCGACTCGATCCGGTCGCCGCGGATGCCGATCACGCGATCGCGGAGCACCTCGCCGGCGACGACGTCGATCAGCCATCCGGCGCGGATGCGGGTGAGGTCGCCGCTCATTGCTCGATCAGTCGGAACGACGGGTCCGCCGACACGTCGGCCACGTCCATCTGCGCCTTCTGCAGCCGGCCCGAGTAGTCCCAGTTCATGGCCTGCCACCGCGTGAACTGATCGAGCACCCACACGCCGGACTGTCTCGCGCCGTTGCCGCTGCGTCCGTTGCCGCCGAAGGGCAGGTGGGCCTCGGCGCCGGTGGTCGAGTTGTTCACGCTCACCATGCCCGCCGAGATGCGCTCTCGGAACCGGAACACGTTGAGCGGATCCCTCGTGTAGATCGAGGCCGACAGGCCGTAACCGTGGCCGTTCGCCAACGCCATCGCCTCCTCGAAGTCCCCGAACGACGCGACGCCCACGATCGGGCCGAACGTCTCCTGCTTGTACAGATCGTCGTCCATCGTCACACCGTCGACGATGGTCGGGTGCACGTACAGACCGGCATCCGGGTCGCCGACGAAGCCCGCGCGGGGGTCGGCGCGCGTGATCCTGCCCGTCGCGCTCGAACCGTGGAGCGTGTGGTGCGGTTGCACCCAGTCGAGCCATCCGAGGAAGCGGTCGCAGAAGCGCGACGAGATCATGGGCCCGTAGAGCACGTCCTCGAACGGATCGCCGATCGCCGCGGTCTCGACCGCCTCGGCGTAGCGTGAGAGGAACTCATCGTGGACCTGCTCGTGCACGATGACGGTCCCGAGCGAGGTGCACCGCTGCCCCGCCGTCCCGAATCCGCTGAACAGCGCGCCCTCGACCGCCAGATCGAGATCGGCGTCGGGCATCACGACGAGCGGGTTCTTGCCGCCGAGCTCGAGACAGGGCGTCTGGAGGTGCCGCCCGCAGAGCTCGCCGAGCCGCCGCCCCACGTCGCTCGAACCCGTGAACCCCACCTTGTCGACCAACCCCGCCTGGAGGGCCTGCGAGAGCCCATCGAACGTCGCGGCGCCGTCCGCGAGCACCATGTTGAAGACGCCATCGGGGAACCCGGCGTTCAGGAACAGCTGGGCGAGCGCCTCCGAGGTCGCGGGCGCGTACTCGGCGGGCTTCCACACCGCCGCATTGCCGCACAGGAGCGCCGGGACCAGGTACCAGGCGGGAACCGCGACGGGGAAGTTCCCGGCGGTCACGATCGCCGCCACGCCGACCGGATTGCGGAACGTGAACAGCTGCTTGTCGGGGAGCTCGGACGGGACCGTCATGCCGTAGAGGCGTCGCCCTTCCGACACGAAGAAGTTGCACGTGTCGACGACCTCCTGGACAGAGCCTCGGGCCTCGGCGATCGGCTTGCCGATCTCGCGCGTCATGATGCGGGCGAGCGTCTCGGCGTTGTCCTCGACCAGGCGCCCGAGCTGTTGGATCGCGCGCCCGCGGACGGGCGCCGGGACGCGGGCCCAATCACGTTGTGCGTACCGGGCTGCGGCGCAGGCCTCCACGAAGGTGGTGGCGTCGGCCAGCCCGACCGTCGCGACGATCTCATCCAGCCTGGCGGGGTTCGGGATGTCCTGCGTCCCCCCGGGGGCGCCCTCGCGCGTTCGACCGGCGATCAACGAGGAGACGGTTCGCGGCATCGGCCCCATCCTAGCGTCGCTGGTCGCGAGCCCTCCCGGTCGCCGTTTGCGCCCGGGGCCGACGGCTGCGACCATGACCGCATGGCCGCCGCACGACGCCCCATGGTCAACCTCCTCGGACGGGTTCCGCTGTTCGAGGGCTGCACGAAGCTGGACCTGTCCCGGGTCGCCTCGCTCTCGGAAGAACGCATCTACCGCGAGGGCCAGGTGATCGTGAAGGCCGGGGACCCGGGCAAGGCCTTCTACGTGATCACGAACGGCAAGGCGAAGGTGGTCGCCGGCACGACCCCGGGCGGGAGGAAGGAGGCCGAACTCGGGCGGGGCGAGTTCTTCGGCGAGCTCTCGCTGTTGGACGGCGACTCGCGGACCCGGACCGTCGTCGCCCAGACGCCGCTCGAGACCGTGCGGATCGAGCGTTCGGAGTTCCGCAAGCTCCTACGGAAGGAACCGGACCTCGCGATCCGCTTGCTCGAGGGCATGGCCAGGCGGACCCGCAAGATCCTCGATGCACCGCCCCTCTAGGCGCCCAGGCTCCCGGCCACGCGTTGGTCGGGGAAGCCTCTGCCGACGTCACGATAGGTAGATGAACGCCCGCTCCGCCAGATCGGCCCAGCGCTTCGCGTGCGCGAGCGGGACCAGCACCCACTCCTTCATCGGGCGACCCTTCATGGGCTCGAAGGGCTCGACGCCGGTCAGCGCCCGCGCCCGCTCGAGGTCGTCGGGCCCGAGCTTGAACGTCATCGCGTCGCCGAACGTGCCCGCGAACACCTTGTCGCCCGCCTTGAGGACCGGCATCCCGAACATCTGAGATCGGGTGGCGCCGCG
>DAIOFZ010000008.1:7370-26008 GCA_036745475.1 Actinomycetota bacterium
AGCGCCGGTAGCTCAGTCTGGACAGAGCGGCTGCCTTCTAAGCAGCGGGTCGCAGGTTCGAGTCCTGCCCGGCGCACGTCGACACGTCAGAGGCCATGTAGTCGGCCTCGCCGCTTGACTCCCCTTCTCGCCGTGTTCCTTCGAAACCGCCCACCACCGACGGCGCGAGCTCCTGTCGCCAGACCTGCACGTCCGTCTACTACGGCGTGAGCGGCAGGCGGTGGGGACAGAACGTTCGCTTGATGCGTCACGTCCCCGGAGCGAACCGATCGGGCGAGATCCGGTCGTTCCCGGACGGGGTCGACGTGTCCCCGGAGATGTGCTCGAGCACGGCGTCGATTTCGGCCGATACGACTGCGAACGCGGTGAAGGGAACATCTACCGCTGACTCCGTGATGGCCTGACATCGAGGAAGCGGTGCTGGCCGCGATCGCATTCACCGGCGCACCGACCGAATCGAGCGTCAGCACCCAGGCGAGACCGCTCACCACGGTTCGATCGCAGCGGCTGAGGCCGCCGTGCGGGTCCCGACGCAGGTGACAACCCTATGTCAGAAAGCCCTGGACCACGAAGCAGCCGTCGTAGACGGCGTGGATCACGATGGCGAGCGCCAGCGACTTGCGCCACTCGGTCGCCAGCGCCAAGGCAACGCCGCCGAGGAGGATCGCCGGCATGGACGGAGGGTACGAGTGAACGAATGCGAAGATCGCGGCTGACGACGCCACGGCGAGCGCCACGGGGTACCTCGTCCTCAAGCCGCGGTACATGATGCCCCGAAACATGCTCTCTTCTCCTATCGCGACCACGACGACCTCGATCAGGCCCAGTGCGATCCACGGGCCGCCCGATGCCAACTCAAGAGCAGGGGGGATCGGGTACGAACCAACCCATCCGTCGAGGTGCACAAAGACCCAGTTCGAGACGAACTGGTTCGCGAAGTACAGACCGACCCCGGCCGCCAATCCCACGACGAGATCCACGACCTTTGGCATCCTCATCCCGATCGCCGCGACCCCATCGGGACCCCCGAGGCGCATGGCGGCCACCCTCGCGATCACGAAGAAGAGGCCACCGGCGCCGATCGTCCAGAGCGCCCCCGAGACCTGTCCGGCAGGGACATGGACCGCGTAGACAAAGATCTGGAAGAAGGCGAGAGCCCCCATGGCGATGAGCACGACCACCAAGGCCTGCCCGGGCGACCAGCTCGCCGGTATCGACGACGTTTGAGGTGGCGCGGGAAGCGCACGATCCAATACGGGCGGCGCCGGCAGCCACTCGAGCGAGACCCCGCCCAGGCCCGCCATCTCTCGTCGGAGCATGGTCACCGTGCATGTATCGACGCGCCACGCCCCCCTCCTTGAATCCGGGGGATCCGACAGAGGTCGTGCGCTTGCGACCATTACCCTTTCTCCACGTGCTGGCGGAGCACAGCCGATGCCCGGGCTCTCAACGTGACACCGCGCGCCCCACCGTCGATTCATGGCAAAGGAGAAGAGGAGGAGGCATGAGGTCGAAGGCGATACGTGCTTCGATCCGAGGCAGGTGACGCAACCGCACACCTGCCCAGGTCGGTGCTCGTGCTACGTCAACAATTTCTGCCGGCCGGGGTGCGCTTGCAATCACTGCCATCACGCAGACAGGCTCACCCACCTCCGCCGCATCGAGGAGGCGACCTACAGACCGCATCCGGGCCGTGCCGCTCTTGAGGAGGGAGCATGAATCGGATCGCTCCCCATGCGCCGTCGCTCACGCGGTTGCGATGATCCGGGGTAGGTTGGCGTCGGGAGCGGGCCGATGGCGCTGAAGATCCGCAGGGACGACCAGATCTCCGACGTTGACGGCGGGTGGTTCCGTGCCCGCTGGCACTACTCGTTCGACACTTACCGCGACCCCGAGTACACGTCGTTCGGCACGATGCGTGTGTTCAACGACGATCGGCTCGTGCCGGGCGCCGTGTGGCCGATGCACCCACACCGCGACATCGAGGGTCTGACCTACGTGGTCGAGGGGCTGTTCCGCCACGAGGACGACGTCGGCGGGGCTCCCGGACCGCTTCCGGCGGGCTCGGTCCAGCGGATGACCCTCGGGCGCGGGGCGTACCACTCGGAGCAGAACGCCTCCGAGACCGAACCGATGCGCTTCATCCAGATCTGGATCATGCCCGCCGAACGGGGCCTGCCACCCGGCGTCGAGCAGAAGGTCTTCACGACCGAGGACAGGACCGACACCCTCCTGAAGGCGATCAGCGGTGACGGCGGCGACGCCGTGCTCGTGCACCAGGACGCGCACGTGTTCGTCTCCCGCATGAACGCGGGTCGCTCGGTCGAGCACCCGCTCCCGACCGGGCGAGGGGCGTACCTCTACGTGATCGAGGGCGACGTCGGCGTGAACGGCGACCGGATGGAAACCGGGTCGGCTGCCCAGATCACGGACGAGGAACGAGTGGAGATCGCGGCGAGCTCAGTGAGCGAACTGATCCTGGTCGACGTGGCGCTCGGGTAGGCCCGGCCTAGCCGGCGGCCTTCTTGCGGCTCCGGTCGCGTTCGGCAACGGCGACGCTCTCCCTGAGGGCGGCCATCAGCTCCTCCACCGCGGATCCCCCGACCGGGGCCGGCTCTTGGGCGGCGCGCTTCGTCGGCGTGCGCTCGGCGAGCATGCGGAGAAGCTCCTCGCGGTAGGTATCGGCGTACGCGTCGGGATCCCAGTCCGTCTTCAGGGTCTCGACGAGCGCGACCGCGAGGTCCAGCTCCCGCTCGTCGACCTCGACGCCGTCCAGGTCGGGGACGAGATCGGACGGGTCTCGCACCTCGTCGCCGAAGAACATCGTCTCGACGGCCAGCACCTTCTCCATCGGGCGGACCGCGACGAGGTGCGGCTTGGTTCGCAGCACGAACCTCCCGATCCCGATCCGCCCCGCCTCGCGCATCGCGTGATGCAACAGGACGTACGGCTTGGTCGCCTCGGGCGTCATCGGGATCGCGTAGTAGCTCTTGTCTAGGTAGACGGGATCGATCTGCTCGAGCTCGACGAAATCCTGGATGTCGATGGATCGGCTCCGTTCGGGACGGATCCGTTCGAGCTCCTCCCGCGGCACAGTCACGACCTCACCCGCATCGGTCTCCACGCCGCGCACGACGTCGTCCCACGCGACCGGCGTCTCGACGGCTCCCTTGATGGCCGCGCGCTCTTCGCGCTCGGGGGCGGTGTCCTCGTCCACGGCGGCGTCGGAGGGGTGGAGCTCGTTCCGCTCGTACGGAGGGTCCGCTTCGGCCTCCACCACGCGCTGGTAGCGGATGCGACGGCCCTCGCGGTCGTACAGATGGAAGCGCACGTCCTTGGGCTGCGTCGCGGGATACAGCCGCACGGGGAGCGTGACCAGCCCGAACGACAGGGTGCCCGTCCACACGGCGGTGGCCATGAGCCAAGGGTAGCGAGGGGCGCCGTGCGGCGGAAGGGGGCTCCCCCGGGCGCCTGAGGCTCCGACGCCGATCCGGGGATCGGCAGGTCAGGCCTCGGTGGGGTCGGGACCGGACAGGACCTCGGCCGCCCTGGCCTCGCGCTGCTTCCGAACGGCTTCGTCGAACCCCGGGTGCGAGCGCCCGAGAACCTGGGTCGCAAGGATCGCCGCGTTCACCGCGCCCGCCTTGCCAACCGCGAGCACGCCGACCGGGATCCCGCCCGGCATCTGCACCATCGACAGCAGGGAGTCGAGCCCGCCCGCGAGCTTCGACTCCATCGGGACGCCGAGCACCGGTCGCGTGGTGTGGGCGGCCACGACGCCGGGCAGGGCCGCCGCCATGCCCGCGGCCGCGATGAAGACCTCCACGCCGCGGGACTCGGCGTCCTCGATCCAGGCCGCGAGCTCCTTGGGCGTGCGGTGCGCCGAGAGCACCCGGGTCTCGAACGGGACGCCGAGGGCCTCCAACTGCTTGGCGCAGTGCTGCATCGTGTCCCAATCGGACGCCGATCCCGTCACGACGCCGACCAGCGGCTCGGACATGTTGCTGAGCTCCCTCCGTGTGTTCGGACGGGAGCAGTCTAGACGGGCGGTCCCTCAGCCCGTCGCGAGCCGTTCGCCGATCTCGGCCGCGATCTCGACGAGGTCGAGCACGTCCTCCTCTGTCGTGCGGAAGTTCACGAAGCACGGGCGGAGCCAGACCTCGTCGTCGATCAACGCGCTCGACATCCAGACGCGGCCGTCGGCCTGGATCTCCTCGGCCAGCCGCTGGTTGTGCGCGCCGACATCCTCCACGCCCGCCGGCGCGTGACGGAACGCCACGATCGAGAGCTTTGGCGGCCCGAGCACCTCGAAGTCCTCCCGCGCCGACACGCTCCGGTACAGGAGCTGAGCCTCCTGCAGGTTGCGCTCGATCGCCTCGGCGAACGCGGCGGCCCCGTGCACGCGCATCGCGAGCCAGAACTTCAGCGCCCGGAACGGCCGCGAGTACTCGAACGTCGTGTCCATCGCGTGCAGCTCGTGCCGCTGATGCGGCAGGTAGCCCTGCTCGTGTCCGAACGACGCCACGAGGTCCTCCTGCTCGCGCACGAGGAGGATCCCGCAGGCCTTCGGCAGGTAGAGCCACTTGTGCGCGTCCACGGCGACCGACTGCGCGCGTTCGAACCCCGCGAACAGCTCGGGGCGCGCGGCCACGGCCGGGAGCCCGTACGCACCGTCCACGTGGAACCACACGCCGCGCTCTTCGCAGATGTCCGCGATCGCCTCGAGCGGATCGATCGCGCCGGTGAGGGTGGTCCCCGCGGTCGCGACCACCGCGATCGGCGTCACGCCGTCCGCGAGATCGCGGTCGATGGCTTCGGCGAGGGCGTCGGGTTCGAGGCCACGTTCGGCGCCGAGCGGGATCGCCCGTAGGTTCGCGGAGCCGACGCCGAGCGTTTCGACGGCCCGGGTGACCGAGTAGTGCACCTCCTGCGAGCAGTAGATCGCCACGCGCTTGCCGCCGAGGCCCTCGTAGCGCGAGCCGGGCAGGGCGTGCTCGCGCGCCGCGGCGAGCGCGGTCGTGTTCGAGACCGTCCCGCCGCTCGTGAACGCTCCCGCGGCGTCGGGCGCGTACCCGATGAACTCGGCCGCCCATCGGACCGCCTGCTTCTCGATCAGCGTCGCCGCGCGCGCGTCGACCGCCAAATTGATGTCGTAGGTGTGCGCGAGCAGGTCGCCGATCGTCCCGATCTCCAGCCCGCTCGAACCCACCCCGACGAAGTATCGGGGCCGCGGTTGCGCGATCGACTCGTCGAGGATCCGGGCGGCGTCGTCGACCGCCTCGTGCGCGCTCCCTGGCGTGGCCGGGAGCTCCGTCTGAAGGAGCCGGCGGACGCGTTCGTCGAGCGGGGGCTCCTCGGGCCGGTACCGATCGAAGCTCTGCCACGCCTCGGCGACCAGCTTGGCCGCGTGCTCGAGCACCTCCTCGCGCGGGGCGTCGAGCCGCAGCGGGGCGTCGGACTCGGTCACGGTTCGGATGCTACCCGGCCCGGTTCGAGATCCGGCGCGCCCGCGGGTCTGCGGAGCGCTCCGACGTAGACGCCGATCAGCACGAGCACCGAGCCGGCCGCGAACGCCCAGGTGATCTCCTCGTCCTGGAGCCACGAGGCCAACAGGATCGCGACGATCGGGATCAGCACGCCCTCGTACGAAACCGCGCTCGCCGTCCAGCGGCGCAGGACGTACACGTACAGCGAGAACGCCACGACCGAGCCGAGGAACACCAGGTAGGCCTGCGCGACCCACGTCTTGGCGAGCTCGGGCACGGCCATGGAGTCGCCGTAGACGACCGCGAGGACGAGCAACATCAGGCCGCCCACGCCCAACCCGATCGCGTTCATCGAGACCGGGTGGACACGCGGGAACGCCTTGACCACGATCCCGGTCTCGGCGAAGCACACCGCGGCCGCGAAGAGCGAGAGCAGCGATCCGAGCGGCACGCCGGCCCCGAGCCCCTCGCGGAAGATCACCGCCATCCCCGCGACGGCGAACACGCCGCCGATCAAGCCGTCCCAGCGGAACCGCTCCTGCCGGTGGAGCAGCGCGAACCCGAACGTCAGGAGCGGCACGGTCGCGAGGAATACGGCCCCGAGCCCGGCGGACACACGTTGCAGACCCCAGTACGCGAACGCGAACGCGGCGCCGAACCCGAGGACGCCGTAAAGCATGGCACCCAGCAGGGCCCGACCCCGAGGCATCCCTCCGCGGACCACGAGCGCGATCGCCGCCAAGATCAGCGACGCCAGCAGGAAGCGCGAGGCGGCCGCCCAGAAGGGGTCGAGCTCGCAGTCCTCGCACGAGACCGATCGGACCGCGATCACGTTGCCGCCCGCCAGCGACACGAACGCGACGAAGGCGGCAAGCGTGGTTCGGTCGGGTCCGGTTGTCTGCTCCCCCGCTTCCGTCATGCCCGCAGAGCCTAGCCCGATGGGCTCGCAGTCATCCCCAGATCCGAGCGGCCACGCGGGCGACCAGTTCCAGCTTGCGCCACTGCGTGTCCTCGTCGATCTCGTTGCCGACCATCACGCTCGCGAACCCGCACTGCGGGCTGATTGCGAGCCGGTCCATGCCGCCCGCGAGGCTCGCCGCCCACTCCATCCTCCGGATGAGCTCGTCCTCGTCCTCGAGCTCCGACGTCTTCGTCGAGACGATCCCCATGACCATCGCGGAGCCCTTCCTGAGGAACCGCACCGGCTCGAACCCGCCGTCGCGGCCGAGGTCGTCCCATTCGACCAGGAACACGTCGTACGGCAGCTCGCCGAACACGCGCTCGGCGACCGGCTCGAGCGAGCCCTCGCACATCCACGAGGAGCGGTAGTTCCCGCGACAGATGTGAAGGGCCACGGTCACGTCGTCCGGGATGCCCTCGAGCACGGCGGTGTCGGCGGCGACCGCGGCGTCTACCAGATCGGCGATCCGATCGCCGTGCGCCTCGAAGCGCTCGACCCACGCCGGGTCGACGAGGTACGGGTAGAGCGGGAAGTCGAACTGCAGTCGGATAGTTGGCGCAACTGAGAGGATATCGCGCACGAGCTGGCGCTCGATCCTGAGGGCCTCTTCCGCGAAGTCCTCGACGGACTCATATCCCCCCGTCACGGTGGTGAACGGGTGAAGGAAGATGGATGCCGCCGGAAGGGTCACCTTGAACGGGTATCCGCCCGTAACGTCGGCCATGAACGCCGCCTCACGAGCCGCGGGCGAATCGATCTGCTTGACAGGCTCGATGATCTCGTGGACGGCGAGCTCGACCTCCTCATCCCGGGCGTTCCGGAACGTCACGATCTTCCCCGTCCGCACACCCGAAACCGCGTCATAGAAGGAGTTCAGGAACATCCAGCGGCGAAACTCGCCATCAGTCACCACGTCGAGCCCTAGGGCTATCTGCCGCCGGACGGCCGTGCGGATCGCCTCGTCTTCGAGCTCTCGAAGGACCGTCCCATCCTTCTCCCGCTCCTCGTCCTGGATCGCCGAGTGGCCTCGCTCGTAGAACTCGGCGATACCCTTGCGCAATGCAAGCGGGCGCAGGAGCGAGCCCACGACCTCGGCACGAGCGGGACTACGCGGACGTCTCCGCTCACGAGTTGCCACGTCGCAGAAGTCTAGCCTTCGGCAGGACGATCCTTCGCGGGTGGCCGATCCGGAAGCCTTAGCCTTGGCAGTTCAGGTCGACGTCAACCCCGCTGTGTTCCGCAGCATCCTCAAGATCAGAGCACGCCTCGTCTGATGCTCGTTCAAGATTCTGAAGGTCCTGCCCCTGTATCGCGCCTACGACACCCTCAAACCCGAGTGTGTCGTAGTCATCGAGCAGTCTCTGGAACTCTTCGTGCAAGGCACGAACGCTATCCGCAAAGGCGGTGTGTTCATCGGCGACCTCGTCGGGAGGCGACAGATCCTCGATCTCGTCGAGAGTCGTCTGGAGGATCTGACTAGCATCCTCGAGGAGAGGGCGGAAGGCTTCGGTGGCCTGCTCTGCAGACGTGACGTTTGCGAACGCATCCCGCGTGCTGTCTTCCCATGCCGCGAGCTCGTCGTCGGCGTTCTGAGAGATCGTTTCCAGCTCGGCGAAATACGCCTCCGCCGACATGGCTCCGTCAGAGCAGCCGGTCAGCACAGTTGCCGTAGTGGCCACCGCCAGGATCCATCTCACGATGCGCATGCTGCCCTCCTCCCTGAGTGCCCGAGTATGTCAGCCGCGATCATTCATGCGATCGTGAGGCGGGCCGCTCGCGTTCCCCGATTGCGCCTGGTGACCCCCGGTACTGCTGGGTAGGGGTTGGCGACCCAGAGGGCGCGGCCTCAACGCGCATCCCATCGCACCCAGGTCGAGTCGGGGGCCCGGAACTCCCATCCCGATAGGGTCGTCGGTCGCTCGGGGTCGAGCCGAAGTCCCGGTAGGCGGTCGAGCAGGATCTCGAGGGACACGCGCGCGAGATATCGCCCGAACCACGCCCCGAGGCAGAAGTGGTTCCCCACCGCGAACGCCAGGTGCGCGCCCTGCTTCCGGTGGATGTCGAACCGATCCGGGTCGGTGAACCGGCGTGGGTCGCGGTTCGCGCTCGAGAGGACCGCCCCGATCAGCGTTCCCTCCTCGAGCTTCACCCCGGCGAGCTCGGTCGTCTCCGTCGACTGCCGGGTCGACGTCCCGACCGGTCCCGCCCACCGCAGCGTCTCCTCGACGGCCGACTTGACCAATCGCGGGTTCGAGCGCACCTCCTGGAGCTGCGAAGGGTTCGACCCGAGGGCGTGGATCACCAGCGCGATCACGTCGCGCGGCTCCTGAAGCCCGCCGGACAGCATCAGCTTGGTGTTCGCGACGATCTCCTCGCGGCTCATGCGGTCGCCGTCCTCGTCGTGATGGAGCATCGCCGAGAGCACGGAGCCGTCGGGTTCGTCCGCGAGGCGCTCCAGGACGCGTTCGATCACTTCCGAGAGCGACCCGCTCGCCTCGTCGGCCGGCGCCTGCTTCGCGGGATCGCCCTCGAAGTTGGCGAGCCCGAGCATCATGCCCTGGTTCCAGCGCAGGAGGTCCTCCCACGCGACCTCGTCGAGCCCGAGCATGAATCGGAGCGAGCGGACGCTCATCGGGTCGGCGAACTCGGTGAACAGATCGGCCTCTCCCCGGCGCTCGAACCCGTCGATCAGCTCGTGCGCGAGCGCCGGGATCATGCCCTTCGTGCGCTCCTCGACGTCGCGGGGGCGGAACGGAGGCTCGACGACGCGCCGGACCCTCTGCTGGTCGGGCCCCTCGGAGCCGAGCATGTTGACGCCCATCGTGCGGTTCAGGGTCGAGGGGTCGGTCGCGGCCGTGAACACCCCGGGCGACAGGTCGACCGTCCGCACGTCGTCGTACCGCGTGACGAGCCACAGCTGCACAGCCGGGACCCACGCGACCGGCTCTTCGTCTCTTAGGCGCGAGTAGATCGGGTACGGGTCCCGCTCGAGCTCCTCCAGCGTGATCTGCTCGCCGAGCATCATCCGTGCTTCCCCGGCTCCCACCCGTGCGAGCCGATCGTCCGACCTGCGAAGGCGGTGGGGATCTCCTCGAGGTCGGTGGCCATCGAGTCGTTCCAGCGGTTCAGGAACCCGAACAGTCCGACGACTGCCAGGATCTCGACGATCTCGCCGTCGTCCCAATGCCGCCGGAGGTCCTCGAAGTGAGCCGGCGTCACGGCGTTGGGGACGACGCTCGCGTCGCGCGCGAAGCGCAGGGCCGCGCGCTCGGCCTCCGAGTAGCGCGGCGAGCGCTCGAAGTCCCAGATCTCGGCGATCTTGTCCTCGTCGACCCCGCGCATCTTCGCGTCCACGGTCTCGTGCGCCTGGCAGTATCTGCATCCGGCCGCGGTGCTCGCGACGATCGCCACCAGAGGCTTCAGGCCGACCGGGACCGTCCCCGTCCGCCAGATCCGGGTGATCAGCTCGCTGAAGGCCCCGAGGATCTCGGGGCGGCGGGCCATCGTGAACAGGCTGTTCGGGACGAAGGACATCGTGTCGTCGTACAGCCGGAAGAGCTCCTCCAGCTCCGGATGATCCTCACGACGCAGCGGTTGCATGTTCGCCACGCACCGACCTCCCTCTGCGCTCGTCGGCGCCGGTAGGGCAGACTATGCCCCATCGCGAGGAGGCGGGATGCGGCTCGAGGGCAAGGTGGCGATCGTGAGCGGCGGGGGGACCGGGATCGGGGCGGCCGCGGCTCGCCTGTTCGCGCGCGAGGGCGCGAGGGTCGTCGTGACCGGCCGCCGCGTCGAGCCGCTCGAGGAGGTCGCCGCCGAGACCGGGTGTCGCGTCGTCGCCGGCGACACGGCGGACGCCGACCACGTGCGCGAGGCGGTCGCGGCAGCGGTCGACGCGTTCGGAGGGCTCGACATCGTGGTCGCGAACGCCGGGCTCGGGTTCGGCGGGGCCGTCGTGGATGTCGACGACGAGCGCTGGGACCGCACGCTCGACGTCAACGTCACGGGCGCGTTCCGGCTCGCGAGGGCCGCGATCCCCGCGCTGATCGAGCATGGCGGCGGCTCGATCGTCCTGGTCTCGAGCGTGAACGCGTTCGTGAGCGGCACCGGAGGCGCGGCGTACGGCACGTCCAAGGCGGCCATGAACGGCCTCGCACGCTCGATCGCCGTCGACTACGGCCCGCGCGGCGTCCGGGCGAACGCGCTCTGTCCGGGGTGGGTGGTGACCCCGATGGGCGACCGTGCGATGCAGGATCTGATGACGGAACGCGGGATCTCGCTCCAGGAGGCGTACGACCTCGTCACCCGGTACACGCCGCTCCGCCGTCCGGCCACCGCGGACGAGATCGCCGCGTGCTGCCTCTTCCTCGCGAGCGAGGAGTCCTCGATCGTGACGGGAACCACCCTGGTGGCCGACGGCGGCGGCCTCGCCATGGACCTTACCGAGGTCGCATATCAACAGGAGGGCCCGTGAGCTTCGACCATTCGGGACGGGTGGCGCTCATCACCGGGGCGGGCTCGGGGATCGGCCGCGCGACCGCGCTCCGTCTCGCCTCGGAGGGCGCCGCGGTCGCGGTCGTCGACGTGCGGCTCGACGCCGCCGAGGAGACCGTCGCGGCGATCGTCGACGGTGGTGGGACCGGCGTCGCGTTCGACGCCGACGTCCGGGACCGCTACCAGATCGAGAGCGCTCGCGACGGCGCGGTGAACGCGTTGGGGCACATCGACTACCTCGTGAACAACGCCGGCCTGGTCCGGATGTCGCCGCTCGACGAGCTCGCCGAGGAGGAGTGGGACCTGGTCCTGGACACCAACCTCAAGGGCATGTACCTCGTGACGCAGGCGATCGCACCCGTGATCGCGGGTGAGGGAGGTGGCGCGATCGTGAACCTCGCGACGATCGAGTCCGAGGTCGTGGTCGCCTCCACCGGCCACCCGCAGGTGCACTACAACGCGTCCAAGGGCGGCGTGAAGATGCTCACCAAGGCGCTCGCGGTCGAGCTCGCCGACCGCAGCATCCGCGTGAACGCGGTTGAGCCCGGGGCGATCGCGACCTCGTTCATCCCCGGCGGGGACATCCGTTCGCCCGAGGCATGGGCATCCATGAAGGACCGGCTCCTGGTCCCGCGCGTGGGCGAACCCGAGGACGTCGCCGCGGCCATCTCGTTCCTGCTCTCCGACGACGCCTCGTACATCACCGGCGCCATGCTGCCCGTCGACGGTGGGTGGCTCACCCGGTGACGCTCGACCTCTCGGATCTGGACGGCTTCGCGACCGTGGTCGTGACGTCGGCCGACGTGACGGGCCGGCCGGTCGGCAAGCGCGTCTCGGTCGACGTGTTCCGCCGGGTCGTCCACGAGGGGATCCCGCTCAGCTCATGCGTCCTCGGCTGGGACGTCGACCAGTGGCCGGGGCCGGTCCAGGAGTACACGGGCCACCACACCGGATGGCACGACGTCCGGCTCGTGCCGGATCTCGGGACGCTGCGACCGGCCGCATGGCTCGAACGCACGGCGATCTGCCTCGCCGATTTCGTCGAGATGCGTTCGGACGAGCTCTCGCCGGTGGCGCCGCGCACGATCCTGCGGCGGCAGATCGAGCGCGTGGTGGCCACCGGCCTCACCGCGCAGGTCGCGAGCGAGCTCGAGTTCGCGCTGTACCACGGCAGCTACGACGAGGGTCGCGCCAACGGCTACGAGACGCTCGTCCCCACCACGCTCGCGAGGGCCGACTACACGATCCAGGCGGGCGACCGGTACGAGCGCTTCTTCTCGGGGGTGCGGAACGCGCTCGCCGCCTCCGAGCTCGGCCCGTGGACCAGCCAGGTCGAATGGGGCCTGGGCCAATGGGAGATCAACCTCGAGTACCAGCACGCGCTCGAGATGGCCGATCGGCACCAGCTCTTCAAGCTGTCGATGCGCACGCTGGCCGCGGACGCCGGGATGGCGGTCACGTTCATGGCGCGGCCGTTCGCCGACACGACCGGCTCGTCGTGCCACCTGCATCTGTCGCTGGTAGACGGGGACGGCCGGAACGTCTTCCACGACGAGGAGGACGCCGACCTGGTCTCGTCGACGCTCCGCCACGCGATCGGCGGCGTCCTGCAACGAGGGCCGGAGCTCATGCTCTTCTACGCGCCGACGGTGAACTCGTACCGTCGCACGACGAGCGGCGAGTTCTCGGGCAACGGGCTGTCGTGGGGGTTCGACAGCCGGATGGTCTCGTGCCGGGTGCTCACCGAATCGCCCGCGTCCACCAGACTCGAGTGGCGCGTGCCCGGCGCGGACGTGGATCCGTACCTTGCGATCGCGGCGCTGCTTGCGTCGGCGCGCGACGGGATCGAGACCGATGCGGAACCCGGGGAGCCGCTGATGGGCAGCGACTACGAACGCCCGGTCGCGCCGCTGCCGGCCACGCTCGGCGAGGCGGTCGAACGCTTCCGCGACGGCGGGTTCTCGGCGGAAGCCCTCGGCAAGGACGTGGTCGCTCACTACGCGGAGGCCGGCCGGTGGGAATGGGAACAGTTCCTGTCCCCAGGCGCCGTCGGCGAGTGGGAGCGCCGTCGTTACTTCGACGTCATCTGAAGGAGGTGGTCACGTGACCGGGGAGCAGGAGGCCGTGAGGATCGGCCGCGGCGAGCTGGTGGAGATCGAGAGCCCACCCGAGATCCGCAGGCAGCAGGCGTTCGCCAAGCCCGGTCTGTGGGCAGGGATCGCCACGACGCAACCCGGCCTTGTCAGCGGCTGGCACCATCACGGCGGTCACGACACGATCGTCTACGTACTCTCGGGGCGTCTGGCGATCGAGTTCGGTGAGGGCGGTCGGCAGGCCGTTCAGGTCACGGCCGGCGACTTCCTGATGATCCCCAGGGGCCTGGTTCACCGGGAAGGCACCCCCACGGGCGACCCGTCGGAGAGCGTCGTGATCCGAGCCGGCGGGGACGGCCCGCCGACGATCGAGGTCGACGGCCCCTCGTCGTAGCTCAGCCGGCGAGTGCGTCGATGCGCCGGACTACGTCGCGGCAGAACGGACCGCTCTCGTCCGGGTCGTCGATGAACTGCGACGGCTTGATGCAGATCGTGGTGAACCCGCGTTCGAGTTGTGCAGGGATCGACGAGAGTGCTTCGCCGAGATCGGCCACGCTCTCGGCGTCCGGGAACCTTCCCCAAGTCCCGCCCACCATCTCGAGCTCCGACATCTCCCGCCCCGCATCCACCATCGCCGAACGCAGCCGCTCGAGGTCCTCGTTGCTCGGCCGACCGAGCGGGTTGAATCCGCTGCCGTACTCGACCAGCCGCCGCAGGAGCCGTGGGTGCACGGTCTCGCCGCCGAACCACAGCACCGGTCCCCCGGGCCGGTGCGGCTTCGGCTCGAGGGTCACGTCCGAGAATCGATAGTGCGTGCCTTCGAACGACGCCGGCGTGTCCCGCCATAGGACGCGCCACGCCGCGAGGTGGTCGTCGAGGAGCTCCCCACGCCGCTCGAAGGGAACCGCGAGGGCCTCGTACTCCGGTCGGTGCCAGCTCACCGTCGGCTGGACGACCAGGCGTCCCCGGGACAGGAGATCCAAGGTCGCCATCTGCTTGGCGAGCAGCAACGGGTGACGGAGCGGGGCGATGATCGAGCTCGCCACGAGGCGCAGCGTCGTCGTCGCGGACGCGACCGCGCTCAGCAGGGTGAGCGCGTCCGGCCACGGCGTCGACGGGTCCTGGTTCCCAGGAAGGGCGTAGTCGCGCGGGTTCTCGGGCACGCCGTTCGCGTCCGCACCGGGACCGAGGACGACGTGCTCGCTCGTCATCACGGCGTCGAACCCGGCTTCCTCGGCCTCGGTGGCGATCCGGACCAGCGCGCCGAGATCGCGTGCGGGGACGAGCGTCCAGTTCTCGGAGAGGATGAGGACGAGGCGGGGCCGGACGGCCCCGCCTCGCCCCTCCCGCATCACGCGCTCGTGCGCAGATCCGCCAGCGCGTCGCTCGCCGGCTCGCGCCCCTTGACGAGGGCCATGTACACGAGGCCGATCGCGAACCAGATCACCGCCGACCACGGCGCCAGCAGCGTCGGGCTCGTCACCTTGTAGAACGAACCGAAGATCGCCGCCGCCGTGATCGCGATCCCCACCAGCGCCGCGACGATGATCCCCACGGTCGCCGCCTCGCCGCCCACGCCCCGGAAGGCTCCGATCGACATCAGGAAGTAGACGACCAGCAGCGCGAAGCCGCCGAACGTCGCGCACCAGACGAAGAGGGAGAAGTAGTGCGGGAGTCCCGGGAGCGCGAGGAGCGTGTCGTTCGCCTCGGACACCACGATCAGGACCGCCTGGATCCCGATGAGTAGCAGGATGGCCCCGATCGGCGTCCCGTAGCGCTTGGACACCGCCGCCAGCCCCCCGGGCAGGCGGCGATCGCGAGCCATCGCGAACACGCCGCGGGTCGACGCGACCGCCGCCCCGACGTACACGGCCAGCATGTCCAGGAACACCACCACCAGCAAGATCTTCAGCCAGAACTCGGAGCCGGCCGGGCTCCCCGGCGCCCCGAGCGCGAACAGCGGGGCTCCCGCGACCTCGGGGCTCGTGATCACCGCGAGGTCGAACCCGAACCCCGCGACCTCCACGTACGCCGCGATCAGGTAGAAGACCGAGACGATCGCCACGGCCCCGAGCACCGCCCGCGGGATCGAGCGCTTGGGCTCCCCCGTTTCCTCGGCCAGGTTCGCCGCGGTCTCGAACCCGACGAAGATCAGCACCCCGTACAGCACCCCGAACAGGATCCCGCTGAACCCACCGGAGGGCGACGGGTCGAACGCCTTGGCCACGTCGTTGTCCGCCCCGAGGTCCGCGATCACGGTGATGAAGAAGATCAGCACCACCGCGATCGAGATCAGCGCGAGCGTGAGCTGCACGCGCGTGGAGATCTGCACCCCGAAGTACAGGACCGCGAACAGCCCCACCGCGAAGATCGTGTCCCACAGCCAGATCGGCAGGTCGAGGTCGATCTCCAGGGTCGGCAGCAGGTTGTCGTGCACGTATCCGCCGATCAACAGACCCAGGCCCGTCGTGAGGATGATCGTCCCGCCGTAGTAGAGCCATCCGGACGCGGCACCCACCGTCTTGCCGAGGCCGCTCGAGACGTAGTCGTAGAGCGATCCCGCGGCGTGGATGCGCTTGGCGTACTGCGCCACGATCCAGCCCAGGGCGAACACCCCGATCGCCGCCAACAGCACGGCGAGCGCGGCGGACGTCCCCGCGCCTCGACCCGAGGCGTTCACGCCGATGATCAGCGGGATGATGAACGCCGCGCTGAATACCGGACCCATGAAGCCGACCGATTGCGCGAGCACGTCGATCAGTGAGAGCTTCTTCCCGCCGAGGCGCTCGTACTCCTCGGTCACCACCAACGGTCGTTCGCCTTCCACGGACCCCTCCCCTCCCGATGAACGGATCTGCTGGTGCTTCCTACCCCGGCGGCGCTACGCCGTCCAGCCCCCCTCGGGCCGCTCGAACCAGACGTGCACCTGGCCCGTGCCTACCGAGGCCTCGTACTCGCTGAACAGCCCCCCCGTTGCGTTGCAATCCCGTCCACCGAGCGCCGCGGCCATCATCAGGTAGTGGCCGAAGTGCCCCTCCGGATAGGCCTTGCGATACTCGGGCATCCCGTCGATGACGCCGGCGTGGTCGCCCTTGCCGAACTTCTCGAGCACCTCCATGTCGGCGTCGTAGTACTTCCGGTCGTAGATGTTGTCGGGCGCCTTCTGGCTCTCGCGCTTGCGCAGGTCCTTGAAGTTGAAGAAGCGGTGGGTCATCCCTCCGGACGCCAGCAGCACCACACGGCGGTCACTCTGCTCGATCGCCTTCCCGATCAGCTCGCCGAACAGCAGGAAGTCGTTCGTGTCGCAGCACTGGTTCAGCGCCACGCTCAGCCAGGCCGTGTTCGGATCGCCGAGGAACGTCCAGATGTTGACCGTGCCGTAGAACAGTGGGAGGTACGGATCGTCGTTCGCCAGGATCCAGCAGTCGTCGCGTCCGTCAGCCTGCGCGGCGATCAGGTTCGCGAGCTCGGGGTCGCCCGGCATGTCGTACGGGATCTGTTTCATGCCGCGCGGGAGCTCGTGGCTCGTGAACTTCCCCTGCCGGCGCTCGTGGCTCGTCACGATGTGCTCGAAGGTGGACTCCCAGTGCGTGTCGAACACGATCACGGCATCTGGCCGCAGCCGGTCCAGGCATTCCACCTTGATGCGATGCAGCCCGGGGACGAGCGTGATCTCCTTGCCCTCGTTGATCTCGAGCCGGACCTCCTCCGGCAGCATGATCGTGGGAACGTGCGCTACGAGAGCCGCGCCGACGATCTCACCCATCCGTCATCCCTCCCAGGGCGCCGAGCAGACGTTCTTCACGTCCGCGTAGAAGTCGAAGCTGTAGACGCCGCCCTCGCGCCCGACGCCGGACGACTTCGCGCCGCCGAACGGCGCCCGGAGGTCGCGCACGAAGAAGCAGTTCACCCAGACCGTGCCCGCGACCAGCCGCTCGGAGACCCGATCGGCGCGCTCGCGGTCTCCGGTGTACAGGATCGCGGCCAGGCCGTAGTCGGTCTCGTTCGCCAGCGCGATCGCCTCCTCCTCGTCCTCGAACGTCTGGAGCGTGAGGACCGGCCCGAACACCTCCTTGCGGAGCACCTCGGCCCCCTCCGGCACCCCGCCGAACAACGTGGGCTGGTAGTAGAGCCCGCCGAGATCCTCGTTGGGTCCGCCGCCGAGCAGGACCTTCGCACCGTCGGCCCTCGCGCGCCGGACGAACCCGTCGACCCGCTCGAAGTGCTCGCGCGTGATCTGGGGCCCGATGTCGGTGGTCTCCTCGCGCGGGTCGCCTTGGCGGATCGCGCCGGCCGCCTCGAGGAAGCGTTCGACGAACGTGTCGTGCATCGATCGCTCGACGATCAACCGAGTCCCGGCCAGACACACCTGCCCGGCGTTGTCGAACTGGTTCACCGCCTGCCTCACCGTCGCATCCAGATCCGCGTCCGCGAACGCGACGAACGGGGACTTCCCCCCGAGCTCGAGCGACACGGGCGTGAGGTTCGCCGCCGCGGCCTGCGCGACCAGCCTCCCGGTCTCGATCGAGCCGGTGAAGGCGATCCGGTCGACGCCGGGATGACCCGTGAGCGCGGCACCCGCCTCCTCGCCGATCCCCTGGACGACGTTGAACGCGCCGTCGGGCAGCCCGGCCTCGCGCGTGATGTCGGCCAACAGGGACGCGGTGAGCGGCGCCCACTCGGGCGGCTTGACGACGACGCTGTTGCCGGCCGCGAGCGCCGGGGCGATTCGCCACGTCGCGAGCATCAGCGGCGCGTTCCACGGCGTGATCACGACCGTGACACCCGACGGATCCCACTCGGTGCGGCTCACGAACTCGTTCATCTCGAACGCCTCCTCGCCGAGCTCGGTGAGCTGGTCGGCGAAGAAGCGGAAGTTCCGCGCGACGCGGGGCATGACCGAGTTCAGGTGCGAGCGCAGGAGCGAGCCGTTGTCGCGCGTCTCGACCGTCGCGAGCTCGGGGACGCGCTCCTCGACGAGCTCGGCGATGCGGTGCAGGACCTTGGCCCGGTCGGCCGCCGAGGTTCTCCCCCACGTGTCGAACGCGTTCCGGGCCGCCGCCACGGCCCGATCGGCCTCGGCCGAGCCGCCCCGGGCGACCTCGGCGATGACCTCCTCGTCGATCGGCGAGACGTCCTGGAAGGTCCCCGACGAGCCGACCCGCTCGCCCCCGATCCAGTGATCGGCCGAGACCTCGACGCCCTCGATCTCGGCGGTTCCGCCCGTACGGGCTCCTCTCCTCGGGGAAGTCGTTCGGTTCCGAACGATAGGAACGAGTCCGTGGTGATGTCAAACGACGGCGTTTGACGGCACGCGAGACCCCGTCGAGACTCCGGGGCGGGACCATATGGGGTCCCCCCGATCCAGCGGGACCTCCCTCGCATGTCTCGCCTGGATCGATGACCGCCGTGGTGCAACCGGAGCGACGCAAGGCGCGGAGGAGGCTGCGTGAGCGGATCGATCGCACCGGCGCGATTCCACGAGCTCGGGTGGCGGGTCCTGGCGTACGCGGCCAGCACCCGCTTCCGAACGGCTTCTCTCGCTGAGGGGGTGACGCTTGCCGAGGCGATCGGCAAGGTGGCCGAAGGCTCGAGCCGGCGCCC
>DAIOFZ010000008.1:26108-32122 GCA_036745475.1 Actinomycetota bacterium
TGAGCGAGACCGGCGAGTTGGGTGAGGGCGACGTCGCGCTCGCGAGGGAGATCTCGGCCACGGCCCGCGAACTCGGTCTCCCCGTCGACCTGACCGGCCTGCAGTCGTATCAGATCGCGATCGACGCGCTCGTGATCCCCGACGTGATGCCCTTCTGGGCGGCCGTCCTCGGCTACCTGCAGATCGCCGACATCTTGGTGGATCCGCACTTCGAGGGACCGACGATCTGGTTCCAGCAGATGGACGCTCCCCGACCACAGCGCAACCGCATCCACATCGATCTGTACCTGCCCGAGGACCAAGCGCAGGCACGCATCCAGGCGGCCGTGGCTGCCGGTGGTCGGATCGTCAACGACGCGCACGCACCGGGCTGGTGGACGGTCGCCGATCCAGAGGGCAACGAGGTGGACGTCGCCCCCTGGCCGGACGCGGTACTTAACCCACCGGCCACACGGGATGACGTGGTTTCATCCTCGGGTGAGCGAACGGACGATCGGACGCTCGGACATCGAGGCGGCGGATCGCCGCATCCGCCCCTACGTGCGCCGTACGCCCGTGATCGAGCCGGGGCCCGGCGCGTTCGATCTCGCGTGCCGCGTCACCCTGAAGCTCGAGCTCATGCAGCACACGGGCTCGTTCAAGCCGCGCGGCGCCTTCAACAAGATCCTGTCCTCCGACGTCCCCGAGGCCGGCGTGATCGCGGCCTCGGGCGGGAACTTCGGCCTGGCCGTCGCGTTCGCCGCGCACACGCTCGGGCATCGCGCGGAGATCTTCGTCCCGTCGAACTCGCCGAGGGTCAAGGCCGACCGGATCGGCGCGCTCGGGGCCGACGTCAGCGTGGTTGAGGGCTGGTACGACGAGGCGCTCCAGGCGAGCCACGGCCGCGCCGCCGACACGGGCGCGCTCCCGATGCACGCCTACGACCAGCCCGAGGTCGTTGCGGGGCAGGGGACGCTGAGCCTCGAGCTCGTCGAGCAGGTGCCCGACGCCGACACCGTGCTGGTCGCGATCGGCGGCGGCGGGCTGATCGCAGGCGTTGCCGGCTGGTACGGGGGTCAGACCCGCGTGGTCGGGGTCGAGCCGGAGACCAGCCGGTCCATGACCGCGGCCCTCGAGGCGGGAGAACCAGTCGACGTCGAGTACGGGGGGTACGCGGCCGACTCCCTCGGCACACGCCGAGCGGGTGAGATCGCGTTCGCGATCGTCTCCCGGCACGTCGAGCGCGTCGTCCTCGTCTCCGGCGAAGCGATCAGGGACGCGCAGCGCCGGCTCTGGCACGAGCTCCGCGTGTTCGCCGAACCCGGAGGCGCGGCCGCGCTCGCAGCACTGCTCGCGAAGGCCTACGTGCCCGAGGCGGACGAACACGTGGTCGTCCTCGTCTGCGGGGCGAACGGCGAGCTGGCGCTGCTCTCCGAGGACTCGCCGAGCTAGAGGTCGGGGCCAGCGGAGAACGCGGACATGAGCTCGGGGGTCGCGCGGTGGCGGAACGCCTCGTTCACGCGCTGGCGCTCGAGGATCTGCCGGAGCTGGAGCGCCGACTGCGGGATCGGGTGCGCGGCGAAGAACGCGGCGGCGTCCTCGACCTGCCCGGACCCGGTCAGGTACCGAACGCCGTCGGCCGCGTACACGAGGGTCGTCGGCGCGAGGCGCGACGCGATCTCCTCCCAGTGCTCCTTCACGAACGCCCACGCCAGGTCCCCGTGATCGCGGTTGGCCACCGCGCGCGCGAGGACGCCGGGAGCGTTCTGCGAGCGGACCTCTCCGGTGAGCGTCTTCTCCACGGTCCGTTGGATGAGCGTGGGGTCCCGGAAGTCCGGGAGCGCATACAGGTAGCGGAGCTCCTCCTGGGGGGTCCGCGCCGATCCGATCGCATCGAGGTACCGCCCGTAGTCCTCGGCCGTTCCGCCGGCCGCCACGATCGCCACCGAGGCCGCCGCGAGCGATGGATCGACCGGCCCGTCGCCGCGCGACTCGCGCTCGATCTCCATCGCCATGCCGAACGCCTGGGGGTCGGCGCCCAGGACACCGAGCGCCGCCATCAGGGCGCCGCGGAGCGGCTTGTCCAGGTCGCGCTCGCCCTCGCGTGGCTCCCATCCGATCCGCTCGATCGCCGGCCACAGCAGCCCCCGGATCCACGACCGGAAGTGCTCGCGCGGGCCGTCCGTCAGGAACCGCTCGCACCAGGCGAGCCCCTGCAGCAGCGACTGCCACACCGGGAGCTCGGTCTCGTCGCCGAACGACGCCGCGAACCGGCAGAAGTCGACCGCCGAACGGCGACCCGCGATCACCGCCGCCCACGTGTCGTCCACCAGCTGCGTGCGCTCGTCGGTCGAGAGCGAACGCAGGTCCGCCGTGAGCCGACCGAGCAGCTCGTCGTCGTACTCGACGCGGACGAACGCGTGCACGCCGGCGTTCACGACCACCTGACCGTCACCCGGCGCCGGGATCGAGGCGCCACCCGGCTCGATCAGCACGGGTTCGGTTCCCTGAGACGTCCGCACGAGGAGCGGCACGTCCCACACGGTGTCGTCGTCCTCGCCCGAGATCAGGTACCGCCGCTGCCCGAGCTCGACGCTGCCGTCCCGAAGCCGAGCCGAGACCAGCGGGTACCCGCCCTGCCAGATCCAGCCGTCCATGATCCGGCGGACCGGCTCGTCCGTGGCCTTCTCGATCGCGTCCCACAGGTCGTGCGTCTCGGTGTTGCCGAACCGGTGCTCGTCGAGGTAGCGCCGGATCCCGTCGCGGAAACGTTCGGCGCCCAGGTACTGCTCGAGCATCCGCAGGACCGCCGCGCCCTTGGTGTACGTCAGGATGTCGAACATTCCGGACGCGTCGTCGGGCGAGCGCACCGGATACTCGATCGACCGCGTGCTCTGGAGCGCGTCCACCTCGAACGCGATCGCGCGCGAGCGCAGGAACTGGCTCCATCGCTCCCAGTCGGGGCGGTACGCGTCGACCGCGAGCAGCTCCATCAGGGTGGCGAAGGCCTCGTTCAGCCAGATGCCGTTCCACCACCGCATCGTCACCAGGTCGCCGAACCACATGTGCGCGAGCTCGTGCGCGATGACGTCGGCGACCGTGGCGAGCTCGGGCTGAGTCGCGGTGTCCGGATCGACCAGCAGCAGGCTCTCGCGATAGGTGACGCACCCGAGGTTCTCCATCGCGCCCTGCGCGAAGTCCGGGAGCCCGACCATGTCCATCTTCGCGTCGGGGTACGGGATCGCGTAGTAGCCGGCGAAGAAGCGCAGGCTGAACGCCCCGACCTCGGCCGCGAACGCGCTGAGGCCGGCCTTCCCCGGCCGGTAGACGATCCGGAGCGGCACGCCGTCGACGTCGACGGGCGGGGTGGCCTCGAGCGGACCGACCACGAACGCGACCAGGTACGTGGACATCTCCATCGTGTCGGCGAACCGCACCCGAGCGCGGCCGTCGCCCGCCGGTTCGCGGCCGATCTCGGGGCCGTTCGAGATCGCGAGCAGGTCGTCGTCCACCACCTGCGTGACGCCGAACACGGCCTTCAGGTCGGGCTCGTCCCAGCACGGGAACGCCCGGCGCGCGTCGGTGGATTCGAACTGCGTGGTCGCGATCGTGCGCGTGAGGCCCGCATCGTCCGTGTAGGTCGACCGATAGAACCCCTGCAGCTGGTCGGAGAGCTTCCCGCCGAACTCCAGATGCAGGGTCCAGACCCCCGGCTCGGCCGTCCCCGACAGGAGCAGGTGCGCTCGTTCGCTCTCCGGGTCCAGGCGGATCGTCGAGACCTCGAGCGTCCCACCCGGGCCCTCGAGCCGCCCGGGTCCGACGTCCAGGTCGACCGCGTTCAGCACGATCTCGTCGACCGGTTCCACGACCTCCAGCGTCACCGTCTCGGAGCCCGCGAAGGTCGCCGCCTCCAGATCGGGTTCGAGGACCAGGTCGTAGCGATGGGGGACGACGGTGCGGGGCAGGCGGTAGCGAGCCTCGTCGTCGTCCACGCGCTCTCCGATCGCAGGCTGGTCGGTCACGCGCTCAGTCGTTCACGAAGGTGAGCCAGGACGCGTATCGGTCGGTCTCGCCCTTGGTCGCGGCGAAGAACGCCCCCTGCAGCTCCTTGGTGATCGGTCCGCGGTGCCCCTCGCCAACGGCTCGGTCGTCGACCTCGCGGATCGGCGTGATCTCGGCCGCCGTGCCCGTGAAGAAGCACTCGTCCGCGTTGTACAGGTCGGTGCGGACCAGGTTCTCCTCGGTGACCTCGTAGCCGAGGTCGCGCGCGAGCGCGATCACGGCCCCGCGCGTGATGCCGTCCAGGCATCCGGCGGAGATCGGCGGCGTGGTGAGTCTGCGTTCGCGCACGATGAACAGGTTCTCCCCCGAACCGTCGGTGATGAATCCTTGTTCGTTCAGCATCACGGCTTCGTCGTAGCCGGCCTTGAGGCTCTCGATCTTGGCCAGCACGCCGTTGATGTACTGGCCGGTGGCCTTCGCGGAGGACGGGAGCGCGTTCTGTGAGTTCCGGCGCCAGGACGCGATCTTGATCCGGACGCCGTTCTCGAGGGCCTCCTCACCAAGGTACGCGCCCCAGGGCCAGACCGCGATGAAGACGTTCACCGGCGCGTTCAGCGGGTTGACGCCCATCTCGCCGTAGCCGCGCAACACGATCGGTCGGATGTAGCACGCCGCCAGTCCGTTGGCGCGGACCACGTCCTTGATCCCTTCCGTGATCGCCTCGATCGAGAACCGGATGTCCATGTGGTACAGCTTGGCCGAGCGGAACAGGCGCTTCAGGTGCTCGTCGAGGTGCCAGACCGCCGGCCCTCGGGCGGTCTCGTACGCCCGGATCCCCTCGAACACCCCACTGCCGTAGTGCACGGCGTGGGAGAGCACGTGTACGTTCGCGTCGGCCCAGTCGACGAGCTCGCCGTCCTTCCAGATCTTCTCGGCCTCGGTGATCGGCATCTCGGAGCCTCCTTGAAGCGGTCGTGGTCCGGGTCGTGGTCTGGTGTGTCCCTGGGCTCGGCCCCGGTGCCGACAGGATAGCCGCTGGTCAGGGTCTCGGTTCAGCCTTGGCCGGGCAGGTCGTAGGCACGCCACACGGTCTCGACCGAGTAGCCTTCGATGCGGTCGAGCGGCCCGAACCGCTCTTCGGCCCAGGGCCGGAGCTCGCGGACGGCGTGGACGCGCGCCTCCTCCGGGACGTGCCAGGTCCAGGACCAGCGACCCTCCTCGATCGCGTCGAGGAACGAGCCGAGCGGCTCCTCCTCTTCCTCCGGGATCGCGGGCAGGACCCGGAGCCGGAGCCCCAACCCCTCGAGCGCGGCGTCGAGTGCGTCGTGGTCGGCCCACATCAGGCCGACGGGCTCGGTCGACAGGCCCGTGATCTCCGAGAACCGGGCCCGGACCGCCCTGCCGACCTCGTCGAACGCCCCAAGCGACACGACCAGTACGCCACCGGGACGTACCACCCGTGCCATCTCGGCCAGCGCGGCGCGCCAGTCGGGGATCAGATGCAGCACCCACCGCAGGTACACGGCGCCGAACGCTCGATCCGCGAACGGCATGGTCGTGGCGTCGCCGCGCACGAGAGGAAACGGCGGCGCGCCGCCCGCCTTGTGGACGAGCTTCGCGAGCATCGGGGCCGACAGATCCACGCCCGAGACCGGGATGCCGACCTCGTGCAGCCGGAGCGCGAGCAGACCCGTCCCGACCCCTACCTCGAGCACCCGGCCCCGGTCCCTGAGCTCCGCGGCCAGCAGCGAGATCGTCCGCCCCATCGCCTCGTCCGAGATTGCCCGCGTCCGGTCGTACTGGTCGGCCGCGCGGTCGAACCGGATGGACCCGCTCATGCCTGCGGAGGCTACGACTTCGGGATGTCCTTGGGCGGGTCGACGAACGGGAGGCTTGCCACGGTCACCGGCACGCGCCCCCGAGGCGTCTCGGCCTCGAACGTCGAGCCCGGCGCCTCCCAACGGATCGGCACCCAGGCGTAACCGATGTTCTGCTCGAGTCGCGGGGACCACGCCCCCGCCGTCACCCTCCCG
>DAIOFZ010000009.1:0-30656 GCA_036745475.1 Actinomycetota bacterium
CGAGCTTCTCGAACATCTCGAGTGCGATCTTGCCCGCCGGCCAGGACGGATCGACGGGGACGTCGTGCCGCTCCGCGAGGTCCGCGAGGTCCGTGCGCTCGAGCGTGACCACCTCCCCGACGGCCTCCGAGACGCTCCCGAGGACGGTCACGCGGCGCCACCCGCCGCCGAGGTCGATCTCGTGCCCCCGGAACGAGACCTCGAGCGAGCCGGTCACCGCGAGCGCGCTCGCCTGCACGAGATCGCGCGAGACCTCCATCATCGTCTCGTAGTCGGCGTAGGCCCGATACAGCTCGAGCATCGTGAACTCGGGGTTGTACTTCCACCCCACGCCCTCGTTGCGGAAGTTCCGGCCGATCTCGTAGACGCGCTCCAGGCCGCCCACGAGCAGGCGCTTCAGGTGCAGCTCGAGCGAGATCCGCAGGTACAGGTCCATGTCGAGGTCCCGGTGGTGGGTGACGAACGGCCGGGCCATCGCGCCCCCCGCGACCGTCTGCAAGACGGGCGTCTCGACCTCGACGTACCCACGCTCGTCCAGGTAGGTTCGGATCGCGCCCAGGGTCTGGGCGCGCGCGTCGACCAGCCGCTTCTTCGCCTCGGGGTCGGTCGCCAGGTGCAGGTAGCGTTGTCGCTGCTGGAGCTCGGGATCCCTGAGGCCGTGCCACTTCTCGGGCAGGGGGCGGAGCGCCTTCGTGAGCATCGCCAGTCGCTCGACGAAGATGGACAGCTCGCCCTTTCGCGTGGTCCCGACCCGGCCGGTCGCGCCCACGATGTCGCCGAGATCGACCTCGGCCACCAGCGCGCGGCTCTCCGGCTCGGTTTCCTGGTTGACGACGAGCTGGATATCACCCGATCGGTCGCGCAGGACCAGGAACGCGAGCCTGCCCATGTCGCGCTTCAGGACGATGCGGCCCGCCACCGTCCGGCGAGCCTCGCCGACCTCGTCCGGCTCTAGCGCGCCGAACCCGTCTCGGATGCTCGAGGCCGTGTCCGGTTCAGGCATCCCGAGCGCCTGCTCGAGGTTCAGGGCGAACGCACGGTCGCCGAGCCGATCGCGGCTCTCGCGTCGCGTCCGCAGGACCTCGCGTTCGCGCCCGGTAGCCTCCTCGGAGGCCTCCTCAGGCATCGGCGGGCCCGACGTTGCGCTCGAACACGAGCCGGAGACCCTCCAGCGTGAGCCACGGGTCGACCTCGTCGACGAACTGGCAGTGCGGGACCACCTGCGCGGCAAGGCCTCCGGTGGCGACGACCGTGGCGCTGCCCCCGAGCTCCTTGCGGATGCGCTCGATCATCCCGTCGGTCTCGGCCGCGGTCCCGAAGATCAAGCCGGACTGGATCGCGTCGACGGTGTTCCGCCCGATCGGCGATCTCGGCGCCTGGAGCTCGACCTGCGGCAGCCGCGCCGTCTCACGCGACAGGGACGCGTTGGAGGTCTGCACGCCCGGCGAGATCGCGCCGCCCAGGAACTCCCCCTTCTCGGTGACGACGTCGTACGTCGTGGCGGTCCCGAAGTCGATCACGATGCAGGGGCCGCCGTACCGGCTGAACGCCGCGAGGGCGTTCACGATGCGGTCCGCCCCCACCTCGCGCGGGTTGTCGGTCTGGATCGACAGCCCCGTGCGCGTCCCGGGTTCGACCACGACGGCCGGGAAATTGAAGTACCGCGTGACCATGTCGCGCAGCGCGGTCGTCGAGCCCGGCACCACGGAGGAGATGACGACGCCGGTGATCTGGTTGGAGAACGAGAGCCCGGTCTGGTCCAGGAGCCCCGCGAACAGCACCGCGAGCTCGTCCGCGGTGCGTTCGGTCTCGGTCGACAGGCGCCACTGGTGCTCGAGCTCGGAGCCGCGGAACACCCCGAGCACGGTGTGCGTGTTCCCGACGTTCACGGCGAGCAGCACCCGGCGTCACCTCCCTGACCGGCCATCCCATCCTGCCATGCCGCGGCGCGGCACGGCATCCGTACGCCCACGGGCCATCCGTCGTCGGTCACCCCGTGGGGAGCAGGAGCGTGTCGATCAGCCGCACTCTGCCGAAGCGGGCAGAGACGAGCGCTCGGGCCGGACCAGCGATCGCCGGCAATTCCTCGAACGTGTCCTCGTCCACGACGGCCACGTAGTCGATCCGCGCCCGAGCCGTGGCACCGATCTCCCGAGCCATCGCGGCCACGAGCTTGCCCGCGTCGCGCTCGCCGGCGCGCGCGAGCTCGGCCGCCTCCGACAGCGCGAGGAACAGGCAGGTCGCGGCCTCGCGCTCCTCGGGGGACAGGAGCCGGTTGCGGCTCGAGAGGGCGAGCCCGTCCGTCTGGCGCACCACCGGGACGCACCGCACGTCCACCGGCAGCGACAGGTCCCCGACCATCCGCCGGACCACCGCGAGCTGCTGGGCATCCTTCTCGCCGAAGTAGGCCGTGGATGGGCCCACGATGTCGAACAGCTTGGCCACGACGGTGGCCACGCCCCGGAAGTGACCGGGTCGCGACGCGCCTTCGAACCGGTCCCCGAGGGGCCCTGGATCGACCGTGACCTCGGGCTCGCCGCCCGGATACATCTCGTCCGCGGACGGCGCGAACACGACGTCGACCCCTTCGCGTTCGGAGGCGGCCAGGTCGGCCTCCTCGTCGCGAGGATAGGTCTCGAGATCGCGCGCATCGCCGAACTGCAACGGGTTCACGAAGATCGAGACGACCGTCACGTCGCGCTCGTCATTCGCGCGGCGCATCAGCGAGCGATGACCTTCGTGGAACGCGCCCATCGTCGCGACGAACCCCACGGTCCTCACCTCCGCACGCGCGCGATCGCACGCCGCGCGGGCGGCGGCGATCGTCCGGATCACCTCCAGCGGACGAGCACCTCCTCGACGGCCTCTCGTCCCCGCGGTGGGACGCGGCCCGAGCGTTCGGCGAGCGCCAGCGCCAGGTCGGCGAGCGTGACGTAGGGGCGGACCGCGTCGGGCACGTGCTCGGCCAGCGCCTCGAGGTTGCGCTGCAGGGTGATCGCGTCTCCTCGGACGGCGGGCCCGGTGAGCGCCTCGGCGGCTCCGACCCGATGGACGTTCGCGAGCGTCGCGTCCTGAAGGGGCGCGAGCGCGGCGACCGGATCGGGCACGCCGGCCACACGTTCGAGCTCCTCGGCGAGGGCCGTCACGGTGACGACGTAGTTGGACGCGAAGACCGCGGCCGCGTGGTACAGCGGCTTGCGTTCGTCGGCGATCCGGAACGGGTAGCCGCCCGCGTCGCGAGCGAGGCGTTCGCCGAGCGCATGGCCCTCCTCGTCGAGAGCGGTGACGGCGAACGACGCGCCGGGGATCGCCTCGACGGCCGCCTCGACCGTGGGACACGTCTGCAGTGGGTGGACCGAGAGCGTGGTCGCGCCGACGGACGCGGCGGCGCCCAGCGCGTCGAGACCGGTCGCGCCGCTCGCGTGGACGACGGCGCTCACGGATCCGAGCGCGCCCGCCTCGGCCATCTCCCGGCACACGGTGGCGATCACTGCGTCCGGCGTCGCGATGACGACGATCTCGGCACCGGTCGCCGCCTCGACCGCATCGGCGACGCGAACGCCCGGGAGGAACCGCGCGGCGCGTTCGACCGTAGCCGGTCCGCCGGCGACCGCGACGATCCGATGGCCGGCGCGTTGCCAGAGGACCGCGAGCGAGGTCCCGACGCGGCCGGCTCCCACGATCGCGAGATCCATCGTCCGAGTATCCCGCTCAGGGGATCCAGACGATCGGTTCCCGCGTGGGCACGGCCTGCCGGTCGCAGCGGGAGCAGACGCGCTCCATCATCTTGGCTCGCTCATCCGGGCACACTCATCGAGTCGGAAGCGGCGGGGCGAACGGTCGCACCCCGAAGACCGCGTCGGGGGAGAGCCTGTGCGACGACAGTCGCCCCCCGCCGGGGAGCATCGCATCGGCGTCGAGTTCGCCCAGGGGGACCAGGACGAACCCGCGTTCGTGCATCCGGGGATGGGGGATCACCAGGTCGGGCTCGTCGATCGTCTGCTCGTCGTACAGGAGGATGTCGACGTCGATGGTCCGCGGCCCCCAGCGTTCGGCTCGGACACGACCGAGCGAGTCCTCCACGCCGCGGGCGGTTTCGAGCAGTTCGCGGGGCGTGAGGGTCGTGACCACCTCGATCACGGCGTTCAGGTACGGGGGTTGCGGCGGCCCGACGGGTTCGGTCTGGAAGACGCGCGACGAGCGGACCACGTCGATCCCCTGCGTCGCGTCGAGCTTTCGCACGGCGGCCCGCAGGTGTTCGAGACGGTCCCCCAGGTTCGACCCGAGCCCGAGGAACGCGGACGTCGCCAACGTCAACGTTCGACGGTCGCGGCCGCGGCGATGCCCTGGACCTCGCTCGACCGCGCGGCGGCGGGCTTGTGCACGATGGCGCTCACCTTGACGACGCCGTCGAGCGCGAGGACGTCGTTCGCGACGGCGTGCGCGAGCGACTCGAGCAGGTCGAACGAGTCGCGCTCGACGGTCTCGCGCGCTGTGCGGATCAGGGTTCGGTAGTCCGACGTCGACGTGAGCTCGTCGTCGCCGACCTCGACCTCGACGTCCAGGTCCACGACGAAGTCCTGCGCCTTGTCCTTCTCGCCCGGATTCGCGCCGTGACGCCCCGAGGCCGCGATCCCGGTCAGGAACAGACGCGAGGTCACCATCGGTCGTCCTCCGGCGGACGCCGGCCGAGCTCCACGGTCACCGCCCCCTCCTCGTGCGCATGCGCCTGCGGGAGCCGGAGGTACTGGGTCCTGAGCCACTGCACGATCAGCGGCGCGACGGTCTCGGGGGCGTCCTCGAGCAGGAAGTGGCCGCATCCCGGCAGGAGCGCCACCGACGCCCAGGGCAGCGCGTCGCCCAGGCGTTCGGCGAGCTCGGCCGGCAGGAACGCGTCGTCCTCCCCCCACAGGACGAACGCCGGGATCTCGAGCTCGGCGAGCCGGGGTTCCAGCCCGACCAGCCCCTCGCCGTCGAAGCCCGCGACGATCCGGGCGAACCGCTGCACGCCGTCGGCACGCTCGAACGGGCGTCGGTATTCCTGCAGGTCGGCGTCCGAGAGGCGTTCGCGGTGCCCCATCCCGGCATCGAAGAACGTGTCGAACCACGATCGGACGAAGGCGGCGTCCACGTCGCCCACGCGCGACCGAACCTCGAGGATCTGGGGCGAGGGCCATGCATCAAACGCGATCGAATCGATGAGCACGAGCGCCTCGACCCCGCCCTCGATCGCGAGGAGCTGCGCGACACCTCCACCGCGACCGTGGCCGGCCACGGCGAAGCGCTCCAAGCCGAGCGCTTCCAGGAGGGATCGGACGTTGGCCGCCTGGGCCGCGAGGCGGAAATCGGCGCCCTCCGGCGAGTCCGAATCACCCGACCCCAGCAGATCGGGCGCGATCACCCGCACCCATGGCGACAGAAGCGGGATCAGCGCGCGCCACAGGTACGAGGACGTGAGGCCGCCCGACAGCAGCACGACGGCGGGCGCCTCCGGGTCGCCGGTCTCCACGAACGCGAGCTCGCCGTCCGCGATCGCCACCCGGCGCTTCTCGGTCCAGGTCATCCGCGGGCCCTCGCGATCGCGTCCGACACCCGGACCGCCCGGACGACCTCCTTGACGTCGTGCACGCGGACGATGTGCGCTCCGCGGGCGACCATCCAGACGACGGCGCCCACCGTGCCTTCTACGCGTTCCTCCACCGGCAGATCGAGGATCGTCCCGATGAACTTCTTCCGCGACGGGCCGACCAACACGGGGCGGCCCAGGTCGAGGAGCGCGTCGACCCGCCGCATCAGCACGAGGTTGTGGTCGAGATCCTTGCCGAACCCGATCCCCGGATCGACCGCGATCCGCTCGGGGTCGATCCCGGCGAGCTCGGCTGCCTCGATCCGCTGTCGCAGGTACTCGTGCACGTCGCCGACGACGTCGTCGTAGTGCGGGGCTTCCTGCATCGTCGTCGGATCGCCCCGCATGTGCATGAGGACGACGGCGGCCTCGCGATCTAGGACGACGTCGAACATCGCCGGGTCGGCCCCGCCGGACACGTCGTTCACGATCGTGGCGCCGGCGTCCAGCGCCTCGGCCGCGACGTCCGCCTTCCGCGTGTCGATCGAGACGGGGACCGCGGGGTGGAGCTCGGCGAGCCGCTCGATCAGGGGATGGACGCGCTCAAGCTCCTCGTCCGCCGAGACGGGGGTCGAGCCCGGGCGGGTGGATTCGCCGCCGACGTCCAGGATGTCTGCACCGTCGTCGACCATCCGGGTCGCGTGCGCGATGGCCGTCGCCGGGTCGAGGTACCTGCCGCCGTCGGAGAACGAGTCCGGCGTGACGTTCAGGATCCCCACGACGAGAGTGCGCTCCGAGCAGTCGAACACGCGCTCGCCGACGCGCCAGACGGGACCGCCCACCCACCCATCGTAGCCGTGACCCAGTTGAGCCGAAGGAACAAGGCGAATGACCGGCTGAACGCGCGGTTCTCGGGCTCCCTACTTGCCGATGTGGTGGAGCGCCTCCTGGCGGGTCCTCGCGTCGTTCCGGAACAGCCCCCGGACGGCGGACGTCACGGTGACCGAACCCGGCTTCTTCACGCCCCGCATCGTCATGCACAGGTGCTCGGCCTCGATCACGACGAACACGCCCCGCGGCTCGAGCGCGCGCTCGATCGTGTCGGCGATCTCGGTGGTGAGTCGCTCCTGCACCTGCGGGCGCTTGGCGAGGATGTCGACGACCCGCGCCACCTTCGACAGGCCGGTGATCCGACCGTCCTTGTTGGGGATGTAGGCGACGTGCGCATGGCCGCTGAACGGCAGCAGATGGTGCTCGCACAGGCTCTGCAACGGGATGTCCTTGACCATGATCATCTCATCGAAGTTCGCGCCCGGTACCACGGTCGCAACCGGCGTGGGGTCGACGCCGACCCCCTCGAAGATCTCGCCGTACATGTCGGCGACCCGTCGGGGCGTGTCGACCACGCCCTCGCGATCGGGGTCGTCGCCGATCCCCTCCAGGATCATCCGCACGGCCGCCTCGATCTTCTCGCGGTCGATCTCGGCCATCAGGCGCTCACGAGGTCGTCGAGCGTTTCGGGCAGCTTCGACAGGTGCTCGAGCTCGGCCGCGCGCGGCAGATCCGAGCTCTCGCGCAATCGATTGATCCAGACGGCCCGCAGCCCGAGCTCGTGGGCCGGCGCGATGTCGTGGAACAGCGACGCCGCGACGTGCACGTGCAGGTGGCGCTCGGCGCCCGTCTGCTCGAAGAACCGATCCCAGTGCCCGTGCGCCGGCTTGTACGAACCGGCGTCGGCGGCCGTGATCTCGAGATCCACGGGGACGCCGATGGCCTCGAGCGAGGCGGCGAGGAACTCGGGGTCCGTGTTCGACAGGATGCCGATCCGCCAGCCGCGCGACCGGAGCTCAGCCAGCGACGAAGGGACCTCGTCGAACGGCGGCCAGGTCGGAAGCGAGTCGCCGAGCGCCTGGCGGTCGTCGTCGGCGAGCTCGAGTCCCTCGCGGCGCGCCACGCGTTCGAGCGACTCGGCGAGCACCTGGCGGTAGGCCAACGCTCGGCCTCGCTGCACCTCCGGCTCGATCTCGTGGTACGCGGACAGCAACAGCTCGGCGTCGTGCTCGGGCCACAGATCGGACAGGGTGTCGCGGATCCCGCCCATCCAGTCGATCAACGTTCCGTAGCAGTCGAACGTCGCCCAGCGGTCCACGGCCATCCCGCCGCGAAGCCTAGCCGATGGGCTTGGGCGGGATCGTGCCGGGGGTGTTCGGCTGCCCGCCCGTCCGGATCGCGCGCCGGGAGACGGCCAGGCCGGCGCCGCGAACGGACAGGTCACGCTGCGAGCGCTTGGGGATGTCGGACAGGAACGCCTCGACCTGGTCCCGCTCGAGGGTTTCGCGCTCGACCAGCATCGTCGCGAGCTCGTCGAGCTTGGTGCGGTGGCTCTGCAGGATCTCGAGCGCCTCGTCGTGGGCCTCATCGATCATCCGGCGAACCTCGTTGTCGATCTCGAACGCGACCTGGTCCGAGTAGTCGGGCTGGGTCTGGAAGTCCCGCCCGAGGAAGACCTCGTGCTGCTTCTGGCCGAGCGTCTGCGGCCCGATCGTGTCCGACATCCCGTACTCGGTCACCATCTGCCGGGCCACCTTGGTCGCCCGTTCGATGTCGTTCGCGGCGCCGGTCGTGATGTCGCCGACGATGAGCTCCTCCGCGACGCGGCCGCCCATGAGCATCGCGAGCTCGTCCGCGAGTTCCTCGCGCGTCATCAGGAACTTGTCCTCCTCCGGCAACGTGAGCGTGTACCCGAGCGCCCGGCCCCGCGGGATCACGCTGATCTTGTGGACCGGGTCGGTGTTCGGCAGGATGTGGGCCACGAGCGCGTGGCCGCCCTCGTGGTAGGCGATCACCCGCTTCTCGCGCTCGCTCATCACACGCGTCTTGCGTTCTGGGCCGGCCATCACGCGGTCGATCGCCTCCTCGACCTCCTTCATCGAGATCGCCTTCTTGCCCCAGCGAGCGGCGAGCAACGCGGACTCGTTGATCACGTTCGACAGGTCGGCGCCCGTGAACCCGGGGGTGCGGCGGGCGATCGTCGAGAGCTCGACAGTCTCGTCGAACGGCTTGCCCC
The DNA here is from genome assembly GCA_036745475.1 of Actinomycetota bacterium. Classification (GTDB taxonomy): domain Bacteria; phylum Actinomycetota; class UBA4738; order UBA4738; family HRBIN12; genus DASSJM01. The sequence continues at coordinate 8,634 of DAIOFZ010000009.1, forward strand.
TCGCGTGGACCTTCAGGATCCCCTTGCGCCCCTCGAGGTCGGGTCGGTCCACGACGATCTGGCGGTCGAAGCGTCCCGGCCGCAGCAGCGCGGGGTCGAGGATGTCGGGTCGGTTGGTCGCGGCCATCAGGATCACCGCGGTGCGCTGGTCGAACCCGTCCATCTCGACGAGGAGCTGGTTGAGCGTCTGCTCGCGTTCGTCGTGCCCGCCGCCGAGGCCGGCGCCGCGGTGGCGACCGACGGCGTCGATCTCGTCGATGAACACGATCGCGGGCGCGCTCTGCTTCGCCTGCTCGAACAGGTCACGGACCCGGGCGGCCCCGACGCCGACGAACATCTCGACGAAGTCCGAACCGGAGATCGAGTAGAAGGGAACGCCGGCCTCTCCGGCCACGGCCCGCGCGAGCAGCGTCTTGCCCGATCCCGGCGGCCCGAACAACAGGACCCCACGCGGGATCTTGGCGCCCATCGCCTGGAACTTGGCCGGGTTGGCCAGGTACTCCTTGACCTCCTGCAGCTCCTCGATCGCCTCGTCGACGCCCGCGACGTCGGCGAACGTGGTCTTGGGCTGGTCCTTCGTGACGAGCTTCGCGCGTGCCTTCCCGAACTGCATCACGCGCCCGCCGCCGCCCTGGGACTGGTTCATGATGAAGATGAACGCGCCGACGATCAGGATCACGGGGATCAGCTGGAACAGGAACCCGACCACCGCCGATCCCTTCTGCGGGTCGGCCGAGATGTCCACGCCGTTCTTCTGGAGATCCTCGGTGAGCGTCTCCTCGGTTCCCTCGACGTACGCGACGCGGTACGGGGTCCCGTCGGAAAGCTCGCCCTCGATCACACCGTCGCCCAGCAGGAAGTTCGCGGTCTCGACGCTGCCCGCGGCGACCTTGCTCTGGAACTCGCTGAACGAGAGCTGCTCGGAGGTCGCGCCGCCGTTGGCGAACAGCAGGAACAGCCAGATGGCGGCGAGGACGACCAGGATGTAGATGGCCGGACCACGGACGAGCCGCCGGTAGGGCGACCCGGGGTCGGTAGGCAGGGGATGTGCTCCTTTCGAAAACCTGCGGACCGGGGAGACGCTACGGGGCCCGCGCGTCTCCCGACGGCCCGAGCCCTGCGCGATGGTAGCACCTGGGTTGGCTTCTGCCGATACCCCGATCAGCGGATGCCGCTGTCCACCAGCACGTCCGCGTGCTCCACCTCGCCCGCACCGACCACCACCCGAACCGGCTTCACCGACCGCGCGGGGTCCTCCTCGATCGAGGCGGTCAACAGGTATCTCCCCGGCGCCACATCGACCGTGAACGCCCCGTCATCGTCGCTCACCGCGCTCGCGCGCACATCGCCGTCTGCATCCACGATGCGCACCGGCACCCCGGCGAGCGGACGTCCCGGACACGGGCTCTCGATGGTTTCCACGGGACACGTCGGCGCGAGCAGGACCGAGCCGCGGATGGTGCCGAGCCGCTCCTCCGAACCCTCACTCGACCCCCGAGCACAGCCTGCGAGGAGCGCGAGCCACAGGAGCACGGTGACGAGGAGAACGCGCTTCACGACGCTAGGACGCGCCCCGTGCCGCTCGCGTTCCTGTGTGTTCTTTGGCGCGTTCTTTGGCTCAGGCGTCGGTGTAGGCCTCGGGCTTGAGGAGCCCGACGTACGGGAGGTTGCGGAAGCGTTCCGCGAAGTCGAGACCGTACCCGACGACGAAGTCCGGGGGGATGTCGAAGCCCACGTACTTCACGTCCAGGTGGACCCGTTGGATCCCGGTCTTCTTCAACAGCGCGCACACCTCGAGGCTCGCGGGGCGACGGCCTCGAAGGTTCTTCAGCAGATAGTTCAGCGTGAGCCCCGAGTCCACGATGTCCTCGATCAACAGGACGTGACGCCCCTCGAGATCGTGGTCCAGGTCCTTGAGGATCCGCACGACGCCCGAGGTCTTGGTGGCGGCCCCGTACGATGCGACCGCCATGAAGTCGACCTCGAGCGGGATCCGGATGTGGCGCGAGAGGTCGGCCATCATCACGAAGGCGCCCTTGAGGACCCCGAGCAGCAGGATCTCGCGCCCCTCGTAGTCGCGCGTGATCTGCTCGCCGAGCTCGTGGAGCTTGTCCTGGATCTGTTGCTCGGTGATCAGGACGCGCTCGATATCCCGCTCCCGCGCATCGGCCGCCGCATCGACGGAGGGAACGTCGACGGCATTCTCGAGCTCGGACAGTGCGACCCGGCCTTCCATCTCGCCCCCCTTCACTCCCGGCTCTCGGGGGAAGTGCGAGAGAGGGAAACATACTCCCGCTCGCGTCTCGCCGTCGATGCGTTCGGGAGGTCGCGGCGTCGGCCGGGACGGCCCCGAGCGAGATCCAGGATCGATCCCACCGCCTCCCGGGTCCAGGGCGCCGCGTCCTCCGACCCCATGATCCGGTAGAGGGCCAGGCGGACGACGCGGGTGGCGATCGGCTCGGGCAGCGCAAGGAGGCCGGCGACGTCGAACCGCAGCTCCTCCGCCGGACCGCTCACGACCAGCTCGAACGCGTGGACGGCGGATCCGTCCAGCTCCCACCGATCCTCGCGCAGCAGGTCGGCGGACCGCGCGATCGGCCGTTTGACCTCTCGGCCGGTGGCGCGCTCGATCGCCGGGATCACGCGCAACCGGATCGCGTTGCGCAGCCGCCTCGTGTCCCGGTTCGTCGGGTCGACCCGAGGGCGGAGATGGAGCGCCCTGCAGAACGCCTCGACCTCGGCCCGCTCCACGTCGAGCAGCGGCTGCGCGAGCGCCGACCTGCCGTGCCTCGACCCTCCGGGCCAGATGCCGCCGACCGCCTCGAGCCCGCCGCCGCGGATCAGATTCATCAAGACGGTCTCGGCCTGGTCGTCGAGCGTGTGACCCTCGGCGATCGTCTGTGCCCCGATCTCGCGGCGGACGTCGTTCGCGGCGTTCGCGCGCGCGACGGCCGCCCACGCCTCGACGGAGACTCCCTTCGCAGGAGCATCGTCGGCCGACCTGAGGTGGAACGGCACGCGCAACCGCTCCGCCAGCCGTGCGACGTACGCGCCCTCGAGCGCCGAGTCGGGGCGGAGCCGATGATCGAAGTGGAAGACCTCGACCCGGATCCGGAACAACCTGCGGAGGTACCACAGGGAATAGAGCAGACACACCGAATCCGGGCCACCAGAGACGCAGACCAACACCACATCCCCGGCCCGGAACATCTCGTGTTCGCGGGCCGTCCTCGTCACCCGTTCGAGCACGCGGGCGACGGCCGGCGGGCGGCGCATCAGCCTTTCGCGACCCTCCCCACCCATCGGGCCGGATCCGCGATCTCCTCGGGGCTCGGCAGGTTGGCCTCCTTCTGCCAGACGCGGTTGAAGCCGTCCATCCCGGCCCCTGTGACGACGTCGCGGACGAAGCGCTCACCCGAGGCATATTGCTTCGCCTTGGTCTCGAAGCCGATCGCCTGCTGGAAGACCTTCTCCACCCCCCCGCGCGAGCGTCGGCGTTCGCGCAGGGCGTTCCGCATCCGGTCGAGATCGTCCACGCGGCCCCCGGCCACCTCGTTCATCACGAAGGTGGCGTGGCCTTCGAGCAGCGTCATCAGTGCCTGCATGCGGGCGAACAGCGCTCGCTGCTCGTCGTTCATGATCAGCAGGATCCCGTTCATCCCGCGCCAGTCCGCGCCGCGACGGACCGCGTCGACGGCTCGCCGGAGCTGGGCGACCACCTCGCGAGAATCGATCTGCACGGTGTTTACGTAGCGACCGATCAGCCCCTCCAGGTGGGGACGGAGCCAGGGGGTTGCGCCGAACTGCACCCGGTGGGTCACCTCGTGGATCGAGACCCACAAGCGGAAGTCGCGGCGCGGCAGCTCGAACCGACGCTCGACCTCGACCAGGTTCGGGCCGATGAAGTAGAGCAGTCCGTCGTCGTCGGGTGGCAGGAACGCGTCGTACTGCCCGAGCACCTTGCGTGAGACGTAGCCGAGGAGCGCGCCGATCTGCGCGCCCAGAGCCTTGCGGCGCAGATCGGATCGGGGCGCGCCTTCGGGGAGCACGCGTTCGGCCAGCGGTTCGAGGAGGCGTTGGAGCCCCCTGGCATTCGCGTTCACCCACTCCCCGCGAGACATGAGCCACGCTCGTGCCCGGGGGACGCCGGCGCTCGAGAGTCCGGTGAACTCCTCGATCAGCGTCTCGGCGTAGGGCACGACCTCCGCGAGGTCCTCCCGCATCCGGGCGCGTTCGACCGAAGGGGTGGGCGGGCCGCTTCCCCCGACCCGTCGCCCGGTCTGGCTGACCGTTCCCCAGTCGATGAGCGCGGCGGCGCGAGAACCCATGGACCAGTCGATGGTGGCCTCCATGGCCGGAGAGGGCCTAGCCCTCGGCCTTCTTGCGGGCTGCGATCATCGCCGCACGCCGAGCTTGGCCCTCGGCGACGCGTCGGTCGGTTCCCTTCTCGAGCAGCTCGGCCAGCACGCGATCGAACGTCTCCTGGTCAAGGCTCACGTCCGCGTGGGCTGCAGGCGCGGCCGCGGGTGCGGCTGCCTCTGCGGATGGGGCGGCTTCCGCGGCCGGGGCCGCCGGGGCGGCTTCCGCGGCCGGGGCCGCCGGGGCGGCTTCCGCGGATGGGGCGGCTTCCGCAGATGGGGAGGCCGGGGCGGCTTCAGCGGCCGTTGCCGCCGGAGCGGCGGGCGGGGCCGCCGCGGCGGGGACCGGAGCGGCGACGGCGGGTGGCGCGACCGCCGCAGGTCCGGCGGCGACGGCGGGCGCGATCACGGGCGGCTGCACGATGATCGGCGTGCCGATCACTTTCACGGGCCGGCGTACCTCCCGCCCAGGCTGCATCCTCGGGACCCGAATCGATCGCCTCGTCTGCTCATCCGTCTGGAACCGAGGGGCGAGGCGCATGTATCCGAAGACGATCGCGACCGTGAGCAGGAACCCCAGAAGCGCGAGCAGCTCGGCAGCATTGAAGACCCAGCCGCCGTTGTTGAGGACGGGGGTGACGGTGGGGTCGACGCTCACCTGGCCGAGCACGGCGGCGATTCTAGCAAGAGGGGCTCGTGATCCCGCCAACGTTGCCGGGCGCAGCTGGAGCCGGAGAGGGGATTCGAACCCCTGACCTACCACTTACGAGGCGGTTGCTCTGCCTGACTGAGCTACTCCGGCGAACGGCAGAGAGTCTACGAAGCACCCGCGGTTGCTGGCACCCGAAGGGCGTGGCGGCGGCAACGGTTCCGCGCTCCGAGTCGCGTCTGAGATGATGCGGCGTCATGGCAGGAGGCAACGGGAGCGGCGGAGCACCGGGCGTCGCTCGCGTGATGGTCGGCACTGACCGCTCCGAGACCGCCGAGCGCGCGGTGCTGTGGGCGGCCGCGTTCGCTGACGCCTACTCGGCGGAGCTCCACGTCGTGCAGGTGGTGATCCCGCTTCACCCGGCGGATACCGAACACGGGACGGCCGAGGTCACGAGGGCGCGCGCCGCCGCCGACGAGCTCCAGACCTACGCGACCACGATCGCGGGCGCGCGCGGCTTCGCCCACGTGGTGATCGACGACGATCCGGCTCTCGCGATCGTGCACGCGACGGAGGACCACGACATCGACGTCCTGGTCGTCGGCAACGCCGGGATGGCGGGCCGCAAGGAGTTCCTGCTCGGCAACGTCCCGAACCGGATCAGCCACAACGCGCGTTGCACCGTGATCATCGTGAATACGACGGCCGACGGTGACGTCATGACGGTGACGCGGCCGTCGACGACGATCCGCTCGAGCGCGGTCGAGACCCCGACCGAGCCGCGCCTGATGTCGCGCGGGACGAAGATCGCCACGGTCTTCGCAAAGCACGGACTGAAGGAGCTGTTCGGCCGGCCCGACACCGAGGGCGCCGTCGGTCGCCGGCGGCAGGCCAAGCGGCTGCGGAGCTCGCTCGAGGAGCTGGGTCCGACGTTCGCGAAGATCGGTCAGATCCTGTCGACGCGCCCGGACCTGATGCCGCCCGAGTTCATCGAGGAGCTCGCGACGCTCCAGGACAACGTGCCGCCCCTGACCGAAGCACAGGTCGTCCGCGTGATGGAGCAGGAGCTCGGTGTCCCTTGGGAGGACGTGTTCGAGACGATCGACGCGCAGCCGCTTGCGGCCGGCACGATCGCGCAGGTGCACCGCGCCACGCTCGCCGACCACACGAGGGCCGTGGTCAAGGTGCAGCGTCCCGACGCGAAGGAGCAGATCGAACAGGACCTCGCGCTCCTCGAGGTCTTCGCCGAGAAAGTGGCCGATCGTCCCGGCCTCAAGCAGGTCGTGGACATGCAGGCCGTGTTCGAGCACCTGTCCGAGTCGCTGCACCGGGAGCTCGACTTCCGGCGCGAAGCCGAGAACATCGAGCGGCTGGGATCGGTGATCGAGGACTTCACGCGGCTCCGGGTTCCGGTGGTGCACGCGGACTACTCGACCTCACGGCTCCTGGTGATGCAGGACATCGGCGGCGGGCCGGCCACCTCCGCGCCCGAGGGACCTGCGCGCAGGGAGGCCGCACGGCAGCTGCTCGAGTCCTTCTACAAGCAGATCCTCGTCGACGGCTTCTTCCACGCCGACCCGCACCCCGGGAATCTGATGTGGCAGCCCGAGGAGGAGACGCTGTACTTCCTCGACCTCGGCATGATCGGCGAGGTCGGACCCGACCTGCGCGAGCACATGATGCTGCTCCTGATGGCGTTCTGGCAGCAGGACGTCGGGTTCCTGACCGACATCACGCTCATGCTGACCGGCGCGATCAACCGAACCGACCTCGACGTCGAGGCGTTCCAGGAGGAGCTCGGCGCGCTGATGGCCCGCAACCGCGGCGTCTCGCTGAAGGAGATCCAGCTCGGGCCGGTCCTGCAGGAGATGACGGAGATCGCGCTCCGGCACGACGTGGCCCTCCCGGCATCGCTCACGCTGACGGCCAAGGCGCTCGCGCAGATGCAGCTCGCGGCCGCGACCCTGGATCCGGACGTCGACCCGTTCGACGTCGCGGGCAAGTTCCTGATGCGCAACCTCGTGCGCGGGATGGGAGCCAAGCTCGACCCGAAGACGCTCTTCTACCAGGCCCAGCGGTTCAAGGTCCGTTTCGAGAAGGTGGTCGAGGCGATCGAACGCCTGATCGGCGCCCGCCCCGGACAGAAGCTCGAGGTGAATTTCCGCGCGGCTTCGCTCGAGACGACGATCCGCCGGGCGGGCCGCCGCCTGGCGATCTCGCTGACCGCAGGCGCGGCGATCCTGGCCTCGGCGCTCACCGCCGTCTCCTCGGACCGGGTGGCCAGGTGGGTGCCGGCGGCCTTCGGCGTGATCTCCGCCGGTCTGCTCCTCGCGCTGCTGGTGGACCTGATCCGCAAACGCGGCTAGCGCGCGTCGGTCAGGTCGACCTCACCGCCCTTGGACGTGAGCGTGGTGCGCAGCTCCTCGGTGCTCGGCTCGGACCTGCCGGCCTTGCGGATGCCGCGCAGCACCATCGTCTCCAGCACGAACGCGATCACCGCCATCACGAGGCCGACCATCCACCGCTCGATCCTGCGCCAGATGCTCTTCGGCCTGCCCCGTTCCACGGTCACGCCGACACCCGACGCGGCTGCCCCGCGACCACGAACACGACCCCCCACGCGAGCGCGAGCCAGGCCCACAGGGGATCGAACGCGCCAACGTAGTCCGAGAGCAGCAACGAGGCCAGCCCGAGCCCGGCGCCCGTCACGCCCACGATCCACACGGCGATCCGACGACCGGGCAGGCGCAGCGCTGCCGCGAGCGCGGCCAGCGGCAGCGACAACGCGTACGACGCCATCCCGCTGTAGTGGTGGAGCTCGACATGCGGGTCGGACGTGATGCCGTTGCGCTGCAGCTCGGCCTGCGTCAACGCAGATGCGACCGCGGGCACGAGTGCGACCAACCCCAGGAACGCCGTTGCCACGTCGACCCCATCGATCCGGAGGAGCGAGGAACGCGCGGGGTGGAGCGCGATCAAGATCGCCAGCGAGATCGGAGCCGTGAACCAACCGCCGGAGATGAAGTCCCCTGAGATCAGTCCGGCGATCGTGCTCGCGACGCCGGTGGCGACCGCGACCCAGAAGGGCCCGATCCACTCGGGCCTCCAGGCGCAGACGAGCAGCGATCCCCCCAGCAGGAGCCCGGACGCGACGACGCCGGCGAGGAAGTGGAGCCGGTGGATCGACTCGGCGTCGTCGATGAACGACGTGATCGAGAACGGCAGGCTGAACCCGATGGCGGCGACACCGAGCACACCTGCGACGATCCGGAACGCTCGCCTCATGCGCCCACCTCGATCCGCCCTCGGACACGCGTGCCCGCACCGGGTTCGGAGCGGATCGTGACCTCGCCGTGGAGCGCCCCGAGCCGGTCGGCGATCCCCTGCAGGCCGGTGCCGGTGCGCTCGGCCGTCGGGTCGAACCCGCGGCCGTCGTCCATGACCTCGAACGTCAGGTGTCCGTTCGACTGCGCGAGGATCACCGTTGCCGAGCTCGCCTCCGCGTACTTGGCCACGTTCTGAAGGGCCTCGAGGCACGAGAAGTAGACGGCCGCCTCCACCTCGGGCGCGTAACGCCGCAGGCCGTCGGCCCGGACCGTGGTCGGCACGGGCGAACGCCGCGCCTGGGCGTCCAACGCCGCGCCGAGTCCCTCGTCGATGAGGAGCGGAGGGTAGATGCCACGCGCCAGGTCGCGGAGGTCATCCACGGCCGACTGGATCTCGGTGTCGATCTGCGTGAGCATCTCCGCCGCCCGGGCCGGATCGCGTGCCGTCAGATCGCGCGCGAGGCGGGTCTTCACGGACAGCGCGACCAGCTGCTGCTGCGCTCCGTCGTGGATGTTGCGTTCGAGCCTGCGGCGCTCCTGGTCCTGTGCCCTGACGAGTCGGCGCTGCGACCCTCGCAGCTCCTCGACGAGCCGGACGTTGCGAAGGACGAGGCCTGCCTGCGACGCGAGATCGCGAACGAGGCGCTCCTTCGACGGGTTCATCGGATCGCTGGGCGGCATCGCGACCGAGAGCGCCCCGAGGAGCTCACCCCGGTCCCGAACCTCGACGACCGTCTCGCCCTCGATCGTCGGAAGGGCCTCGCTCGCGACGAAGGCGGCCGCCACGGGCTTGGCATCTGTTGGCCACGAGGCTGCCGGACGTAGCTCCGGGCCCAGGCGGAGCCACACCCTGGCCGAGCCGGCGCCAGTGGCCTGTCCGAGGATCTGCGCCATGCGACCGAGGACGTCCTCCGTCGCGTACGATTCGCCGACCCGTTCGGAGAACTCGGTCAGCACCTCGTACGGGGTCGCCCGCCTGCCGTAGACGACGCGATCGGCGATCCGCCGCGCGAACCGCGTCACCGGCCGGAACGCGAGACCCAGCAGCAGCGCGACGATGAACACCGAGCCGGAGCTCTCGTTGCCGGAGGTGATCACGCCGAGGAGTCCGACGACGGCCGCGTAGGCCGCGATCACGAGCAGGACGAGCGCGCCAGCGACGAGCGCCTTCTTCACGACGACGTCGAGGTCGTACAGGTGGTACTGCAGGACGGCGACCGCCACGGCGACGGGCAAGGTGATGAACGCGATCCCGCTCACGATCGAGTCGATCAGCTCTTCGTTCAACCCGATCGCCGAGGCGATCGTCGACAGGATGAAGGAGCTCGCCAGGAAGGCGATCGCGAGCGCGACCCACTTGATCTGCTGCCGCTCGATACCGGTCGACCGACGGAACCGGAGCACCAGGGAGACGACGCTGCCCAGGAGCAGTCCGATGAGCGACACGGCGAACACCACGTCGGGGATCTCGAGACCCGCGAGGCCCGGCATGAAGAAGGGGTTCGCGATGACGGCGTCTTCCGATGACCCGGCCAGGGTGTCCTGACCGAAGAGCAACAACACGCCCAGGAACACGAGCACCGCCGCGCACAGCCAGGCGAATGGCAGCCAGCGGCGGGACGGCAGATGTCCATCCGGGAACAGCAGCGGCAGGAAGAGGATCACCGGGAAGATGCCGACGAGCCATCCCAGCGACGACACGAGCCCCATCGCCACCCCGGCCGGGCCATCCGTGTTGCCCCCGCGAACGAGGTAGGTCATGAGCTCCCCGGCGGCGAAGCTCCCCGCGGTGACCGCCGCCCCGAACAGCAGGAGACCACCGACCCGATTGCCGGGCAGCCGGCTGAGCAGGAGCGCGCCCACGATGCCGAAGAGCGTGAAGGCGATCACGTTGGGGATCTGTTCGGCGAGCGATTCCCCGTTGACCGCGACTCCGATCATGCCCGTGATCGCGAGCGAGAAGAACACGCCGAGCGCGACCCACGGCCACCGGGAGGGCCTCGAGCGCGCCGGCCTGTCCATCACGCCTCGTCCCGTTCCACGGTCGGCGTCGGGACGCCGTCGCGCGCCGGGCCGCTCCCGAGCGGGATCGTGCCGGCCACCACCGTTCCGCCGCCGGGGCGCGAGCGGATCTCGATGCGTCCGTCCAAGGCTGCGAGACGGTCGGCGATGCCCTGGAGCCCCGTCCCGTACCCCGAGGCAGCCGGATCGAACCCGGCCCCGTCGTCGTCGACCTCGAACTCAAGCGCCGCGTCGGACTGGAACAGCCGAACCTCCGCGCGTGATGCGTTCGCGTGCTTCGCCACGTTCTGGAGGGCCTCCAGCACCGAGAAATACACGGCCGCCTCGACCTCCTGCGGGTACCGGCCGGCACCGTCCGGATTGACCTCGACGGGAACCACGGATCGACGCGTCTGCGACTCCAGCGCCGCCACGAGCCCCTTGTCCGCCAGCAGCGGGGGGTAGATCCCCCGCGCGAGATCGCGCAGGTCCTCCAGGGCCTCGGTGGTCTCCGTCTGCAGCTGCCCGAGGATCCGTCCGGTCTCTTCGGGGTCCTTGGCGACGAGGGACTCCGCGACCCGGAGCTTGACCGAGAGGGCGACGAGCTGCTGTTGCGCGCCGTCGTGGATGTTGCGCTCGAGGCGGCGACGTTCGTCGTCCTGTGCCGATACCAACCTCTTGTGGAGTTCGTGGAGCTCGTCGATCCTGCTCTCGAGCTCCGTCGTGAGGCGCGCGTTGCTGAGCACGAGCCCGGCTTGGCCGGCGAGGTCCGAGGCGAGCCGTTCGTCGGTCGTGGACAACGGATCCGAGGCGGGCTTGGCGAGTGCGAGCGCCCCCAGGAGCTCGCCACGGTAGCGGACCGGGAACGACGCGTCCGCCTCGGGCAGGCCCGGCAGATCCCCCTCGGGCGACGACCGATCGGGAAGCGATCCGGAGTCCGGGGGCCACGAAGCGGCCGGTCGGAACCGTTCGCCGATCTTCAACCACACGTCCGCTCGCCGAGCGCCGGTCGCCTCGCCGAGGATCCGCGCCATCCGTGGCAGCAGGTCCTCGGTGGCGTAGGTCTCTCCGACGCGCTCGGAGAACGACGACAGCGCCTCGTACGGCGAGGCGCGGTGTCCGTACACGACGTGGTCCGCGAGCCGACGAGCCCGGCGCGCGACCGGCTGGAACGCGATCGCCACGACCGCCGCCGCGAGCGCCGACGCCAGGGCGTTCCCGCGTGCGCCCACGACGGCTCCGGCGCCCGCCACGATGGCGACGTAGACGAGGGCGATGAAGGCCGCGAGCACGCCGACGATCACCGTCTTGCGGATCACGACGTCGATGTCGTACAGCCTGTACCGGAGCACCGCGACGCCGATCGCGATGGGGATCAGTCCGAACGACCAGAACGAGAGGAACTGGACGAGCACCCCCCAGAACGCCGTCTGCTCGGTCCAGCCGGTGCTGAACGCCAGCAGGTAGCTCACCGCGACCAGGCCGCTCGCCCACGCGAGCCAGCGGAGTTGATGCCGCTCCACGTCGTCGTTGGCACGTCGGAGCCTTCGGATCACGGCGACGGCGCCTCCGACGACCGTGAGCGGCACCGTGACGACCAGCGCGAGGATCAGAGGTTCGAAGGGGCGGAGCGCCGCGATGCCCATGGGGTTCCGGACGTGCGGCAGGTCGTAGTCGACGAAGGTTCCGGGCAAGACGAGGAAGAACAGCGTGAGGACCGCCATCCCCACGCCCATCGTCCATGCGAACCACCGCCACCGTGGACTCGGCAGGTGGCCGTCGGGGAACAACAGCAGCAGGAAGCCGCTGCCGCCGATGAACCACACCCACGTCGAACCGTCCAGGGCGAGCGCGTAGCCGGCTCCCGGTAGATGCCGCCCCTCGATCAAGCCGTACACGCCGTACGTGCCCGACGGCAACGCCCACACGACGCCGATGCCGAGCATGATCCAGCCGAGCGGGTTCGACGGACGGCGGGAGGCGAGCACCACCCCGACGACCGGGAAGATCGCGAGGACCGCCAGGAAGAAGATGTCGTACCGCTGGCTCTCGAGCGCGAGCGTGATCGAGACGACGGCCGAGACGGCGATGAACGCGAGGATCCCCCACGCGAGCCGAGCGGCCGTGCGCTGCTTCACGGAGCGACCTCGGGTTCGGTCACCAGGACGCGGAAGACCTCGACGGGCTCCTCTCGGCCCTTGACCTGTCGCGAACCGATCGGCTCGGACCAGATGCCCGGCGCCGATGCGACCGTGGTCGAGCTCGCGACGATCTCGCCGCCCTCCGCCTCGCTCTGCAACCGCTGGGCGACATTCACGGCGTCGCCGATCACCGTGTACTCGAGCCGGCCGCCGCCCCCGATCGCGCCGGCGATCACCTGACCGGTGTTCACGCCCACCCCGATCTGCAGGCCGTCGACGGCGTCGGCGCCCCACCCCACGGCGTTGAGCTCGGCCTGGCGACGCTGCATCGCGATCGCGCACCGAAGCGCGCGCTCGGCGTGGTCGTCGATCGGGTCCGGCGCGCCGAACACGGCCATCACCGCGTCGCCCTGGAACTTGTCGATCATCCCAAGGTGCTCGACGACGATCTCGGCCATCGCCGAGAGGTGGCGCCCGACGATCTCGGCGATCTCGTTCGCCGCAAGCCGCTCGGCCATCGCCGAGAAGCCCCGGATGTCGCTGAACAGCACCGTCACCTCGAGCTCCTCGCGCTCGACCTCGCCCCGGGCGAGCTTCTCGGCAACGCGCTGCGGTACATACGAGGACAATGTGGCCGCCGCGGCCTGCTTGGCGACGACGGCGGCGTGCAGGCGCTTCATGTCGTCCACCGCGCTCGCGCCACCCGAACCCGCGCCCGCGGCCATCTTCGTGAACAGGTCCGTGACCCGCCGGTCGACGGCCTCCTGCGTGGTGCCCAGCCGCTCGGCCATCCGTTCGTAGCCCAGACCCTGCGACATCAGCTCGAGGAGCTCGCGGTCGTGCTCGGCCGTCTCGCGCCGGCCCGACAGGCGTTCGGCGATCGCCGGGTCGACCGCGCTCCCGCCCGCCGCGACCTCGCGGATCGCGCGGACGAGCTCGTCGCCCTGCGCGATCCGGTCCTTCAACAGGTAGGCGAGCCCGCTCTGGCCCTTGCCGAGGAGCGCGATCGCGTACGCCTCGTCGTCGTGGGCCGAGAGCACGACGACGCCCGTCCCCGGATGCTTCTCGCGGATCGCGTGCGCGCAGTCGATCCCCTCGAGCTGGAAGTTCGGGGGCATCTTGATGTCGGTGACGACGACGTCGGGAACGTGCTCGGCCGCGGCCGTGAGGAGCGACGGGGCGTCCTCGGCCGCGCCGACGACCTCGACGTCGTCGTAGGAGTCGAGGAGCGCCCGAACGCCCTCGCGGACGAGCACGTTGTCCTCGCCGAGGACGACCCTGATGCTCACGCTGCCTGCCTCTCCGACGACGGTACGATGCGCGCATGGTGCGCGTGGTCTTCGCGGAGGATAACTACCTCGTGCGGGAGGGAACCGCGGCGCTGCTCCAGACCTCCGAGGAGGTCGAGCTGATCGGCACCGCGAGCTCGTTCGACGAGCTCATGACGGCGGTCGAGGAGCTGAAGCCAGAGGCTGTCCTCACCGACATCCGGATGCCCCCGTCGAACACCACCGAAGGCATCGACGCGGCCCGGCGCATCCGCGCCGATCACCCCGACATCGGGGTCGTCGTGCTCTCGCAGTTCGCCGAGGAGGCGTACGCGTACGAGCTCCTGAAGGACGGGGCGGCCGGGCTCGGCTACCTGCTCAAGGAGCGCGTCGCCAACCTCGAGGAGCTGGTCCGCGCCCTGGGCGAGGTGGCCAAGGGGGGCTCGGTCCTGGATCCCAAGGTCGTCGAGGCGCTCGTGTCGGCCAAGGACCGGATGGCGCACTCGCCGCTCGCGCAGCTCACCGACCGCGAGCGCGAGGTCCTGGAGAACATGGCACAGGGCAAGAACAACGCGTCGATCGCGAAGTCGCTGTTCCTGACCGAGCGTGCCGTCGAGAAGCACATCAACTCCCTGTTCCACAAGCTCGGGCTCTCCGAGGAGACCGACGTCCACCGCCGCGTGAAGGCGGTGCTCGCGTTCCTGCGTGAGAGCGACCACGCTTCCTGACGCTCGGCCCGATCCTCGCTTCGGCCTCACGCGCTCCATCTCACTGGGCCGCGCGGGTATCCACGATCATCACCGAGCACGGCGCGTGCCGGAGCACGAGGTTCGGAACGCTGTCTCGCACCCGCCACCACGATCCGTGGGTCCCCCGGTTGCCCAACACGATCGTCTCGACGCGCTCCTGTTCGGCGATCGCCACCAGGCGCTCGGCCGGGTCCCCCGACTCCGCCCAGCCGCGGACCGTGATCGCCGGGAACCGGCGCTCGAGGCCAGCGAGGTAGCCACCCGGATCCGCCGACTTCTTGGGGTCCACCGCATCACGGATCGACGGCTCGGGCCGCACGTGCAGGACCAGCAGTTCGGCTCCGCTCTGTCCCGCGAGCCGGGCGGCCTCGCCGACCGCGAGATCTGCGGAGGCCGAGGTGTCCGTTCCCACCAGGATCTTCCTCATCGTCCACCGCCTCCTCCATCCGCGGCTCACGCTACGCGCCGGGCGCCAGCAGTTCGACCCGGCGGCCACCACAACATCTGGGGGATGTCAGCACCCGGAGGTCGGGGGGGTTCGAGCGCGGGCCCTGTGCGGGCGACCCCCCTTGGAACCAGCGGGCTCGACTGTCACGATGCGCCGCATGAGGGCCTCGACCGCACGCGGGATTGCTCACGGCGTGTGGCTCGCCACGCTCGCGATCTGGATCGCCGCCCTGATCCTTGTGTTCGCGATCGCGCCGTCCGACGCCATCCCGATGGCGCTGCTCGGGCTGCCGATGGCGACCTACGCATCGGTGGGAGCGCTCGTCGCACGCAGCAGCCCGCGCAACCTCATCGGCTGGCTGTTCTCGTCGGTCGCGCTCGCCCTCGCGCTGTGGATGTTCGGGAGCGCGTACGCACAGTTCGGGCTCGGGGGGGCGTCGGGGATCGGGGATCTCCCCTGGGGGGCCGCCGGGGCGTGGACAGGCGTCGTTGCGCTGATCGCGGTGCTCCCGATCGCGCTGCCGGTCTTCCTGTTGATCTTCCCCGACGGCCGCCTGCGTTCCCGCCGGTGGCGCCCGGTCGCGTGGGTCGTCGCGCTCGGCGGCGTGCTGCTGCTCCTGGGGACCTTCGGGCAGGTGTGGGTTCTCGACCCACTGGTGCTCTTCCCGCCGCGATGGATGGCCGAGATCCCCGGGATCCACCTCGCGTACGACGCAGGGCTGATCCTGGTGGTCTCGACGGCGTTCGCCGGCCTGCTCGCCCTCGTCCTTCGCTTCCGAGGATCGACCGCCGAACAGCGTCAGCCGCTCAGGCTGCTCGTCGCCGTGATCGTTGCGATGGCGTTCACGACAGCGCTCGCGATCGTGACGGTCCTCGGTTCCCATGGCGCGGAATGGTCGTGGGTCGCGATCGTCCTCGCGATCCTCACCGACGGGTTCGGGGTCCTGATCGGGATACCCCTCGCCACGGCGGCCGCCGTGCTCACGTTCGGGCTCTACGACGTCGGCGTCGTGGTGAAGAAGACCGTCGCGTACGTGATCCTCGTGATCTTGTTCGTGCTCCTGCTCTCGCTTCTCAGCCTCCTCGTCTCGCCTCTCGCGTTCATCGGCTCGCCCGAAACGGGCAGCGCCGGCGATCGCGAGCTCCTCATCGCTCGGATCCTCACCACAGCGGCGGTGTTCACCCTCGTGCTCGTCCTCACGTTCCGTCCGGTGAAGCGGCTCGCCCGGCGCCTGGTGTACGGGCGGCGCGCAACGCGGTACGAGGCGATGGTCGAGTTCTCCGAACGCCTCGGGGAGGCGTACTCGACCGAAGACGTCCTGCCTCGCATGGCCGAGATCGTGCGCGCCTCGACCGGCGCCGATGTCGCGCAGGTGTGGATCCACGTGCGGGGCTGGATCCGTCCGGTGGCGTCGTCGCCGAGCGAGACGCCGCTGGGTGAGGCGATCGAGGCCGGACCCCACGAGCTCCCGCCGCTCGCGGGGCGCCGGGCGTTCCCGATTCGCGATCGCGGCGAGCTCCTGGGCGCGCTCACCGTCTCGATGCCCGCCGCCGAACCGCTCTCGAAGGACGGCGAGCAGCTCGTGACCGATCTCGCGAGCCAGGCCGGGCTCGTGGTGCGCAACGTGCGCCTGATCGAGGAGCTCCAGGAGTCGCGACGGCGCATCGTCACCGCGCAAGACGAACGGGCGCGCAAGCTCGAACGCGACATCCACGACGGCGCCCAGCAACAGCTCGTGGCCCTGTCGGTCAAGCTCGGGCTGGCCGAGCAGCTCGCGTCCCGCGATGCGGACACGACGACCAGGTTGTTGACCGAGCTCAAGGCCGACGCGGCCGATGCCTTGGGGAACGTTCGAGATCTCGCGCGCGGCATCTACCCGCCCGTCTTGGCGGACCACGGCCTGGCCGCTGCGCTCGAGGCGCAGGCACGGAAGTCGCCGACCCCGGTGCGGCTCAGCGCCAACGGCTCGGGACGGTACCCGCCCGAGATCGAGGCCGCCATCTACTTCTGCTGTCTCGAAGCGCTGCAGAACATCGCGAAGTACGCGGAGGCGAACGACGCGACGATCCAACTTGGGCGGTCGAACGACGACCTTACATTCGAGGTCACCGACGACGGCCGAGGGTTCGATCCCGCAACCGTCGAGGGATCGGGGCTCACCAACATGCGAGACCGCGTGGAAGCGGTCGGCGGCACGCTCGACGTGAGCTCGTCGCCGGGGTCGGGCACGACGATCCGCGGACGCATCCCGGTGGAGCGCGCGCCATGAGGAGGCACGGCAGCTCCATGTTCGTCGTCGCGATCGCCGCGACCTCGATGCTGATGCTCGCCGCGGTCCCGATCGCCTAGGCGGCGGGGTCTTTGGCCGCGGCCCATGCGGACTCGAGCTTGTCGGGTCCGAACATGGCCTTGGGGATGTACGCGGACGCGCCGCACTCGGCGGCCCGCGGCGCATACTCCTCCTCCTCGTACGTCGAGAGCAGAAGCACGATCACGGAGTCCGAGCGCTCGGCCAGGATCTGGCGTGTGGCGTCCAGCCCGTTGATGCCCGGCAGGTTCACGTCCATCAACACGAGGTCGGGTCCGAGCTCCCTCGCCATCTCGACCGAGGCTTCACCCGTCTCCGCCTCGCCGACCACCTCGAACCCGTCGGTGGCGTCCACCACCATCCGAGCCGCCAGCCGGAACGGCTCCTGATCGTCCACGATGAGCACTCGGACCGTCATCTGTTGCCTCGGAGACAGCGTCCCATGGGCCCCGTGCTCCGACAGTGATGCCAGCACCACACTTGTCCGTTTCCTGTCCGTTCCCTTGGGGGGACGCGCGCGAGGTACCGGTGGCGGCGGGCGGCCGCTACGCGGCCCGGCCCACACGGAGGAACGCCTGCTCGAGCACGAGCCGCGGGTTGAGGTTCAGGTCCTCGGCGAGCGCGGCGCGGGCCTCTTCGACCGCGGCCATCGCGCTCGTCGCCGAGGTCACGTGCCCCGGTGCGGGCGCGAGATCCGGGTTCATCAGCACGTCGGGACCGCCCCCGACCGCGACCGCGACTCGATCGCGCAGCAGCGCCGAGACCCCGAGCAACACGCGGTCCACGTAGTCGCGTTCGGCCCGGCGGACCTGTCGCTTGTGCCGCTCCTCGAGCCGGCGGATCGCACCGCGGTAGGCCTCCTCCGCCCGGCCCCGTTCGTCCAGGAACGGCGCGAGCTCCTCTTCCAGCTGCGCACCGAGGTCCTTGCGGTAGCGCTCGGCCGCGACCAGCACGAGGTCGGCGGCGTCGAGAGCACCGGCGGGTCCGCGCGAGGCGTTCTCGAGCGCATCGCGGGCCGCGTCGCGGAACGACATCCCGTCCGCGCCTGTCGCGAGCCGGCGGGCGCGTCCGAGGTTCCCTCCGGCCAGCCGGGCGGCGAGCGCGGCGCGAGCGGGATCGATCCCCTCTGCGACCAGCGTCTGCGCGACGAACGCCTCCGAGAGCGGGCGGAACGAGACCACGTGGCACCGCGACAGGACGGTCTCGGGCAGCTCGTCGGGCCGGGCCGACAGGAGCATCAGCACCGCGTCGGCGGGCGGCTCCTCCAGGACCTTCAACAGGACGTCGGCCGCGGCCGGGTTCAGCCGGTCGGCCTCCCGGAGCACGAAGACCTTTCGACCCGGCTCGGGGGCGGTGCGGTACGCGGGGTGCCAGATCTCGGCGCGAACGGTCTCCACGTGGATGTCGCGACCCTCGGGTTCGACGACGACCTCGTTCGGGTGACGATCCTCGAGCGCCAGTCGGCAGTCCCTGCAGGTCCCGCACCCTCCCTCCTTGCACAGCAACGCCGCCGCGAAGGCCCTCGCGGCGAGCTGCTTGCCACCGCCCTCGGGGCCGGCCAGCACGTACGCGTGGTGCGGTCGCGCCGCGGCCTGGCGTAGGAACGCGATCGCGTGCTCCTGACCGGGGACGCGGTCGAGCACCGGGAACCCGTCGTCGAGCGCCTCAGTCACGCCGGTCCTCCTCCCGCTCCTTCAAGATCCGGCCGAGCGCCTCGACCACCTGCTCGTGTACCTGCTCCGGCGTCCGGTCCGCGTCCACGACGACGAACCGCTCCGGGTGCTCCTCGGCGATCCGAAGGTACGCGTCGGAGACCTTCGCGTGGAAGTCCTGACCCTCGAGCTCGATGCGATCGGGTTCCTCGAGCGAACGCAGCAGGCCGGCCTCCGGCTCGATGTGGAGCAGGAGCACGAGGTCGGGGAACAGCCCCTGTGTGGCCCACACGTTCAGCGTCAGGACGTCCTGCTCGCCGAGCCCGCGCGCCGAACCCTGGTAGGCAAGGGACGAATCGATGTAGCGGTCGGTCAGCACGACCTGTCCCGCGGCCAGGGCGGGCCGGATCACCGATGCCACGTGCTGCGCCCGGCTCGCCGCGAAGAGCAGGGCCTCGGTCTTCGGCTCGATGTGACCCGTGTCGTGCGAGAGCAGCAGGCTCCGCAGCTCCTCGCCGACGCGCGTCCCTCCGGGTTCCCGCGTCACCATGACCTCGATGCCCTGGGACTCAAACCACTCCTTCGCCAGGCGGATCTGCGTCCCCTTGCCCGAACCCTCGACACCCTCGAAGGCGACGAACAGGCCGTTCGTCGGAGGTCGCTTCAGCTTGGGGACCAACCCGAGCCGTTCCTGCTTGCCGACCCGGAACCGCCGGAGCCTGCTCCGGGTCAGCAGGCCTGCGAGCAGCGCCCCCACCCCCGCGATCATCAGCGAGATCCGCGTCCCCGACAGGTCGAACGTGCGCTCGCCAAGCGTCAACGTGTGCACACCGATGGCCCCGGCGATGATCGGGAAGATCGTGAGCGACAGGAACAGGCCGAACCGCGAGAGCACGGTGAGCGCGGCGAACGTCCGTCCTCGGAACTCGTCGGTGACGTTCTCCTGGAGCAGGACGTAGCCGCTGACCCAGGCCGAGCCGCAGAAGCCACCGAGCACCACGGCGACGACCGCCGCCTGCCCGATCGCGGGCATCGCCGCCAGCACGAGCAGGGTGCCCGCCGCCGCGATGATCGACCAGACGAACACGTACTCGCGCAGGACGAACTCGACGACCTTGTTCGACGACGCCATCCCGATACCCATCCCGATGCCGAACGAGGTCACGAGGATCCCCCACCCCGGGTCACCGGCGTCGAGGGATGTCTTGGCGAAGATCGGTCCGAGCGCGAGCACCGCCCCCACCGCACTGAAGGCCGAGACGATCCCGAGCGTCATCGACGACGCGAGCGAGTTCTCGCGCAGGAACCGCACCCCGTCCGCGATGTCCTTGCCGACGCTCGAGAGGTCGAGCCGCGCGAACGAGGTCGGCGCGTGCCGCGGGATCTGGATCCTGCTGACGAGCAAGGCCGAGAGCCCGAACGTGAACGCGTCGAGCCACAGCGCGAGGAACGCCGGATTGTCCTGGAAGTACGGGAATAGCCCCGAGCCACCCGAGAGGAACGTGAACACCAGGGCCCCGAGCGGCAGCGTCGCGTACGTGGTGATCAGGCCGAGCGAGTTGGCGTTCGCCAGCTGTCGCCGCGGGACCAGGTTCGGAAGCGATGCGTCGCGGGCCGGCGTCCACAGCAACGAGAAGCATTCGATCACGAAGGACACGCCGAAGATCGCCCACAGCGGGCCGAGGAACGGCATGAGGCCGTACAGGGTTCCTCGAGCGATGTCCGCGGTGATCATCACGGTCTTGCGGTTGACCCGGTCGACGATCGCCCCGGCGATCGGGCCAAACACGATCGCGGGGAGCGTCCGGGCGATCATCACGCCGGCGATCGCGTACGCGCCCGCCTCCCCGCCCTTGCTGACGACCAGCGCGGTCACCGCGACGAACCCGACCCAGTCTCCGAACGAGCTGACGGTCTGCGCTGCCAGCAGCTTGGAGAAGGCGGGATGGGTGATGAGGTCCTTGAAGGTCGCCGGCCTGGTCCCACGGAGTGCGGCGACCTCGTCGGCGAAGGTCGACACCTACTCCTCCGCG
This sequence comes from Actinomycetota bacterium, assembly GCA_036745475.1. Lineage (GTDB taxonomy): Bacteria > Actinomycetota > UBA4738 > UBA4738 > HRBIN12 > DASSJM01. The sequence continues at coordinate 29,567 of DAIOFZ010000009.1, forward strand.
GCCGCGACGCGGGCCCGGTCCGCGGCGATGTCCGTCTCCTCCTCGGTGGTCGCGCTCGCCACCGTCGCCGGCTCGGCCGCCTTTCGCTTCGTCGTCGTGCGCTTCGTCGTCGTGCGCTTGGCGGCGGTGCGCTTGGCAGAGCTCCGCTTCGCGGCCGTCCGCTTGGCCGTCGTCTTCTTCTTCGCGCCGGCCTTGTTCTTCTTGGCGCCGGCCTTGGCCGCCGCGCGCGCGGCCCGAGCGGCCGACTTCGCGGCCCTGGCCTCGGCCTCGGCCTCGGCATCACCCTGCTTCGTGACGTTGAACTCGTCGTCGAGCTCGGCGCCGCACCCCCAGCAGCGCAGGCTCTTCGGCCTTCGGATCAGGAGCGAACCACACTCGGGACACGGGTGGTCGGGCACCGGAGGATGGTTGACCGCGAAGTCGCAATCGGGGTACCGCCCGCACCCGTACATCAGCCCGAACCTCGTCCGCCTCTCGACGATCTCGCCCTGCTTGCACTGAGGACAGGTGACGCCGGTGGTCTTCGGCGGGTCCTTCTTGATGTACGTGCAGTCGGGGTAGCCGGAGCAGCCCACGAACGGCCCGAACCGACCGAACTTGCGCTGCAGCGGGCGGCCGCACTCCGGACAGGTCTCGTCGAGCATCTCCGGCTCGGGGCGCTCCTGGCCGTCGAGGTTGCGGATGTACTTGCAGCCGCCGTCCTCCTCGGCGAACCGGGTACACCCGATGAAGAAGCCGTACCGCCCGAGACGCTTCTGCAGCCGGCCGGGGGGCGTGCGCCCCTCCTCGATGCAGCGTGGGCAGTCCTCGTCGAGCTCCTCCACATACCGCTCGAACTTCTCCTCCGCCCGCTCGAGCGCGTCGGCGAACGGCGTGTAGAACTGACGGAGCACCTGCACGCGCTGCAGGTCGCCCTCGGCGATCTCGTCGAGGTCCTCCTCCATCTCGGCCGTGAAGTTCACGTTGACGATGTCGGGGAAGTGCTCGACGAGCTTGTCGGTCACGACCTCGCCGACGTCGTTGGGGAAGAACCGGCGGTCCTCGAGCCGGACGTAGCCGCGGTCCTGGATCGTCGAGATGATCGACGCGT
>DAIOFZ010000010.1:0-30625 GCA_036745475.1 Actinomycetota bacterium
GAGCGCCAGGGCGTCCCGTGGGAGCGCCTGGACGGCACCCTGCAGACCGACATCCTCAAGGAGTACATCGCGCAGAAGGAGTGGATCTTCCCACCGAGGCCCCACCTCCGGCTGATCGGCGACCTCATGGAGTTCTGCCTCGAGCGCGTCCCGCGATGGCACCCGATCAGTGTCTCCGGGTACCACATCCGCGAGGCGGGGGCGAACGCCTGGCAGGAGCTCGCGTACACGCTCGCCGACGGGTTCGCGTACGTCGAGCTCGGCCTGGACCGCGGGCTCGACGTCGACCGGTTCGCGCCGGGGCTGTCCTTCTTCTTCAACGCGCACATCGACTTCTTCGAGGAGATCGCGAAGTACCGCGCGGCGCGCAGGATCTGGGCGCGGTGGCTGAGGGACCGCTACGGCGCGAAGGACGAGTCCTCGATGCGGCTGCGCTTCCACACGCAGACGGCGGGGGTCTCGCTCACCGCGCAGCAGCCGATGAACAACGTCGTACGGACGGCGATCGAGGCCCTGGCCGCCGTCCTCGGTGGGACGCAGTCGCTCCACACGAATGCCCTCGACGAGGTCCTGGCCCTGCCGACCGAGGAGGCCGCCAAGCTCGCGCTTCGCACCCAGCAGATCATCGCGCACGAGACCGGCGTGCCCGACGTGATCGACCCCCTGGGCGGCTCGTACTTCCTCGAAACCCTCACCGACCGGATGGAGGAGCTCGCGGAGGCCGAGTTCGCGCGCATCCTCGCGATGGGCGAGGGCTCGATGCTCGAGGGGGTTCTGACCGGCATCGAGCGCGGCGTGTTCCAGCAGGCGATCGCCGAGTCCGCCTTCGCCGAGCAGGAGCGATTCGAGCGAGGCGACCTCGTCAAGGTCGGGGTGACCGACTTCGTCGAGGCGGGGGAGCAGCCGATCGAGATCCTCGAAATCTCCGGTGGCGTCGAGACCTCGCAGGTCCAGCGCGTTCGCGAGCTCCGCGAGCGGCGCGACGGGGCGGCCGCCCGGGCCGTGCTCGACCGCCTGGGTGAGCTCGCCGCCACGGACGCCAACCTCGTCGAGCCGCTCGTGGAGTGCGCTCGAGCCCTGTGCTCCGAAGGCGAGATCGTGGGGGCCCTGCGGGCGGTGTTCGGCTCGTACACCGAGACGCCTCGGTTCTAGCGGACGGCGCGGCCAGACTAGTTGCAAGAACACGCAGTTGCCAGAATGTGCGTCAGCGTGTTTTCATGAGTCTTCCGATTCGGGGAAGGATCGCAGGGCATGCTCGCAGCTTCGGAGGCCCTTGGTGTCGGCGTCGTCGTGTCGGCATTCCTGTTCGGGTTCCGGCACGGCATCGACTGGGACCACATCGCGGCGATCACGGACATCACCAGCTCCCAAGACGATCGCGGCAGGGCTCTGGAGTACGGCACGATCTATGCGCTCGGCCATGGACTGGTCGTGTTCGTGATCGGGGTCGTGGCGATCGTCCTGGGGGCCAAGCTCCCCGACGGCGTGGACGTCGTCATGGAACGCGTCGTCGGCGTCACGCTCATCGCGCTCGGCGTGTACGTCTTCTCCGCGCTGGTGCGACATGGGCGCGAGTTCCGGATGCGGAGCCGCTGGATGCTGATCTTCAGCGGCGTTCAGGGCGCGTTCCGGAAGGTCCGTGGGAGGCGCCGGCGCGAGGCCCACGAACTCGAGCCGGTGCACCGACACGCGGCCCAGGATGCATCCCTGTCGGTTGCGGTCGCCGAGGACATCCCGGTGTCGGAATGGCACCACGGGCACCACGGACGGCCCGGCCACCATCATCACAAGCACCCCGAGCCTACCGACGACGCCTTCATGAACTACGGCCGGGGGACGGCGTTCGGCGTCGGGATGCTGCACGGGATCGGTGCCGAGACCCCGACCCAGGTCGTGATCTTCCTGACCGCGGCGGGTGCCGGCGGACCGGTCGCCGGGATCGTGATCCTGGTCGTGTTCCTGATCGGTTTGCTCTCGTCCAATACCCTGATCACGTTCGGGTCCGCGTTCGGCTTCGTGACGGCGTCGAAGAACTGGACCCTCTACGTCACGGTCGCGGTCCTGACGGCGTCCGCGAGTCTCATCATCGGGACCCTGTTCCTGCTCGGGAAGGGCGCCGTGCTGCCCGCCTTGTTCGGCGGGTAGGACTCAGCCCGCGGCGCCGCTGGCGTCCCTGCAGTCGGCGCACAGACCGCCGATGGCGAAGTGCGTGAGATCGGGCTCGAACCCGTGGTGCCGCTCGATGAGCCGGGTCAGCGCGTCGGCCTCGCCGATCGACAGGTCGTCCTCGTCCCCGCAGTTGGAGCAGGTGAGGTGCACGTGCCCGGCGTCCTCGGCGCGGTGATACTCGGCGCCGCTCTCCAAATGGGCGTGGGCGAGCACCCCCATCTCCTCGAGCATCGACAGGGTCCGGTAGATCGTCGACGCGTTGACGCCCGGCATGTCCGCCTGGACCTTCCTGGCGAGCGTGGTCGGGGAGATGTGGCCCTGGCTACGCATGATCTCGGCCACGATGGCCCTCCGCTGGGGCGTCATGCGCAGTCCGCGTGCCCGCAGCGCGGCGACGACGTCGGTCTCGGAAGCGCGTTCCATCACGACGCGATTGTAGCAGTGAGTTGCAGGTGCAATTGACCGGATGTTGCGCTAGGTGGGTGGCGGCAGGCCGAGTGCCCGGGCGGCCCACGGTAGGGCAGTCCGGGCCTGGACCAACTGCACCTCGCGGACGGTGGGTGCGGTCGGGATCGGCGGGCGGGCCGCGCGGGCGCAGAAGAACGCCGCGCACGTCGAGACCAGGCCAGGGTCGGCCTCGGGCAGCACGGTCTCGGGCGCCGGACCGCCTTCGGCCTCGAGCGACGGGAGCCAGAACACGACGTCGATCTGCGGGTTCCCCACGGACGTGAGGTTCCAGTCGATCAGGACGGCGTGGCTGTCGTCGGGCCGGAAGCACACGTTGTCGCTCCGCACGTCGAAGTGCAGCAGCGCGTCGCCCTCGAACACGGCTTCGTCCGCCACCGAGCGGAGGGTGTCCATGTACTTCGACAGGCACGAATCGGAACACAGCCCGAGACGCAGGAAGGGTTCGGGTGAGCGAGCGATCTCGTTCCATCCGCCCGCGATCTCGCGCGCGTCGTCGGTTGCAAGTGCCGTCCCCGGCGGCGCGTCGGTTGCCCACATCTCATCCAGCGACGCGAGCAGGGCCGAGATCCCGGCCGCATCCCACGGCGGGGGCCAGGCCCCCGAGGGGAGGTCCTCGAGCGCCAGCACCGGGTGCTCGCCGTCGTCGTAGTAGCCGAAGTACCCGGGCACGAACGAGGCCCCCTGCAGCTGCTGGTAGACGACGTGCTCGTCCCGGAGCCAGCTCGCGGTGAGCTCGTCCGTTGCCACCTTCGCGAACGCGGTCCGGCCGTCGTCGAGCGTCACGATCCAGCGACGGGCCGGCGTGTGGCCGCCTCTGCGCACCGGATCCCAGCCGGTGGGCTCGGCCCGCAGGCGCTTGAGGGCCCGGCGGACGTTCGCGATCTCGCGCTCGGTCGGTTCCATAGACGGTCTGCGAGGATAGGCTCGCCATGGGGGAGTTCGTACGCACCGGACGGAACGGGGCGGTGGCCACGATCCGCCTGGACCGACCGCCTGCCAACGCGCTGGCGCGCGAGGTCTCCCTCGAGCTGTCGGCGGCCGCAAAAGAGGTGACCGCCGACGAGAGCGTTCGGGCCGTGGTGGTGTGGGGCGGCGAGCGGATCTTCGCGGCCGGCGCGGACATCAAGGCGATGGTGGACTACGGGCCCGAGGAGGTTGCCTCCGACGTCGGCGCGCTGGAGCAGGCCTGCCGAGACGTCGAGTCGATCCCTGCGATCACGATCGCGGCCATCAACGGCTACGCGCTCGGCGGGGGGTGCGAGCTGGCCCTGTCGTGCGACTTCCGCTTCGCGGCCCAGGACGCGCGGATCGGGCTGCCCGAGGTCCGGCTCGGGATCATCCCCGGCTCGGGCGGGACGCAGCGGCTGCCCCGGGTGGTCGGCCTGCCGAAGGCCCGGGATCTCGTGTACACGGGGCGGCATGTGGACGCGGCGGAGGCGCTCGAGATCGGCCTGGTGGACCGCGTCGCCGAAGGGGACGTCCACGCCCTGGCCGTCGAGCATGCGACGGAGTTCGCGGAGGGTCCGACGCTGGCCTACGCCGCGGCCAAGCGCGCGCTGGCGGCGTCCGATCCCCTCGAGCAGGGCCTGGCAGTCGAGCGGGAGGCGTTCGTGGCTCTGTTCGCGACCCGGGACCAGGAGGAGGGCATGCGTGCCTTCCTCGACAAGCGCGGGCCGAGGTTCGAGGGGAGGTAGCGTGCGCGTTCGGCAGGCCACGGTGGAGGACGTCCCGTCCCTGGTCGCACTGTTCCAGGAGCTGGATCGGATGCAGGCGGACTGGCGGGTCTTCACCCCGCGCCCGGGCTTCTACGACGAGGTCGGTGCCAAATACAACGAGGCCCTCGCCGACCCCGACACGGTGGTCCTGGTCGCCGAGGACGAGGACGGCGAGGTCGTCGGGATGGCGTACGGGGAGGCCCGTACCCCCTCCCGGTTCTCCGACGAGCGAGCTCTCGAGCTCTCGGGCGTGGTCGTGCGCGCCGGCTACCGGGGCCGGGGTGTGGGCAGGGAGCTGGTCCACGAGGCCGGCCGGTTCGCAGCCGATCGTGGGGTCCGCTGGGTCGAGCTCAAGACCTTCGCCCCCAACCGGGGCGCGATGGAGTTCTGGGAGGACCTCGGCTTCAGCGCCCGTGTCGTGCAGCTCACGAGCCCCACGAAGGTCCTGCTGGAGCGGCTCGAAGGCCGCTGACGGGCACGTCGCTCGCAGGAAAACGGGGGTGCTCGGGAACGAACCAGCCCGCCGATTGGTTCGAATGGACGGATTGAAGCCTCGGGAGGACCGGGGCGGGGTCGAACCGAGGCGAGGAGACGATCGATGTCCGACTCGGCATACCGCGGAGCCCGCATCCGCGAGCTCCCTCGGGCCAACCGTACCTACCCCGGAGGTCGGGTCTGCGCCGCCGAAGGGTGCACCACGAAACTGTCGATCTACAACCGGTGGGATCTGTGCTGGCAGCACGAGCCCGTCCACACGTACATCTCTCGCGGCAAGCGCAGGAGCCGCAAGGAGATGGAGGCCGCGTAAGCCCCCCGTACGCGCCTTCCCCACGGGAAGCCCCCCGCGTTCGCGGGGGGCTTCCTGCCCAAAACGACAGGAGCGCGTAACCCTACGTCTGGCCCGACGAGGAGGAGCCGTCGCCTCCGGGCGGACCAGAGGCCAGGACCCGATCCGCGATCGCCTGCGCCTCCTCGAGGCGGCTCCTGTCGACGAACAGGCGGACGCTCCGCTCCCAGATCTGGCTGAAGAAGCCCGGGTTCTTGTACCACCACACGATCCCGGACCTCTCCAGCTCGCCCGCGATGGCCTCGGCGTGGTCGTGGGTGAACGCGCCCAGGTGGACCGTGTGGACGTCGTCGCTCACGGCACGAGCACCGCGGGTCGCCAACCGCGGACCGAGCTCAGCAGGGCGAGCTCCCCTGCGCCGCGGAACTCGTCCACCGTGACGGGTCGCTCGATGAGCGCGCCCTCTCGGAGCAGCACGCTCCGGTAGGTTCCCGGGAGGAGCCCGGCATCGATCGGCGGCGTCACCCAGACGTCGCCCAGCCTGACCGCGAGGTTCGCGATCGTCGACTCGGTCACCTCGCTGCGATCGTTGACGAGCACGACGTCGTCCACGTCGGGCCGTCGCTCGCGGCGTCGGTCGTAGGGTGCGCGGCGGGTCGTCTTGTGGAAGAGCCAAAGATCCGACGGATCCACGGGCTCATCGTCGAGCGCCACCCGGACCGGTTCCTCCGCGCGCGGCAGGTCCCGAACGTCGGTCGACATCGCGCCGTGGCGCGCGAGCGTCAGACGGACGACGCTCGGCTGGGTGACCTCGATGACCGCTCGCTTCAGCGCCGCGGACGCCGCCTCGAGCTCGAACCGGAAGCCGAAGTACCGGGCGGAGGCGGCGAGCCGCTCGAGGTGCTCGTCCAGGTGTCGGAACCCGTCGGGCGGTTCGTGCCCGAGGCTCTCGTACAGCTCGAACGCCGGTCGCGCGTCGGTCAGGACTCGTGCCTTCGCGACGATCTCCTCGTATTCGCCCGACGCCGACGAGTCGTGGGTGATGCCTCCTCCGACGCCGTACTCGGCCGTCCGGGTCTGGGTGTCCAGGACGACGGTTCGGATCGCGACGTTGAAGTTCGCGCGCGGCTCGCCCGATCCTGGCGGCGCGAGGTACCCGATCGCGCCGCAGTACGGCCCGCGGGCCGAGTCCTCGAGGTCGGCGATGATCCTCGTCGTGCGGACCTTCGGGGCACCCGTGACCGATCCGCTCGGGAACAGGGCCCGGAACGTGTCGAGCAGGGTGATCTCGGGTCGGAGGTCGCCTTCGATCGTCGAGGTCAGCTGCCACACGGTCTCGAAACGCTCGGCCTCCACCATCCGTTCTACCTCGACCGAGCCCGTTCGGCAGATGCGGCCCAGATCGTTGCGGAGCAGGTCGACGATCATCGCGTTCTCGGCGCGCTCCTTCGACGAAGCGACCAGGCGCGCCGCGATCTCCTCGTCCTCGGCCGACCAGCGACCTCGGGGCGCCGTCCCCTTCATCGGTTTCGTCGTGATCCGGTCGCCGTCGATGCGGAAGAACAGCTCGGGCGACGCCGACAGCACGCGGAAGCGCCCGAGGTCCAGGAAGGCGGCATACCCGCCCCGCTGGGCGAGGCAGAGATCCCGGTAGAACCCGCGCTCGTCCCCCCTGATCATGGCCCGGAGCCGGATCGTGTGGTTCACCTGGTACGTGTGTCCGGCCGCGATCAGCTCGCGGATGCGTTCGACTGCCGCATCGTAGGTCGCGCGATCGACGCTGGGGCGCCAGGGTGAACCCACCGATCCGGACGGGTCGACCCGGCCGGGTTCGAGCCGCGGCGGGTCCTCCTTGCGTTCGAACAGGGCGAACCAGGCGAGCGGGAGCTCGGCGAAGGGATCGTCGGCCGCCCGCACGTGCACGGAGAGCTCGGGGTCGAGGCCGGGAGCCGCCTCGTACGCGACGAACCCCCCCGCCCAGAGCCCCCTGGCGGCCGCCGACCCCGCCGCGTCGATCGCGCCGACGACCTCGCTGGGCCGGCGGGCCTCGATGACGCCGACCGGCTCGGCGAGCCGGAACGCGCGCTCGGCGCCGGCCACCAGGTCGTCGAAGCGCGCCTCGATCACGTCAGGCCTCCGTCAGCTCCGGCGAGCTCGGATCTCCTCGATCACCTTCGGGAGCACCGTGAGCGCGTCGCCGACGACGCCGAGGTCGGCGAGCCGGAAGATCGGAGCGTCCCCGTCCTTGTTGATCGCGATGACCCGCTTGGCCCCCTTCATCCCCACGACATGCTGCGTGGCGCCGCTGATGCCGACGGCGATGTACACCTCCGGCTTGACGGTCTTCCCGGTCTGGCCGACCTGGTACGAGTAGGGCACCCATCCGGCATCGACGACCGCCCGGCTTGCCCCGACGGCCGCGTCCCCGATCGCGGCGGCGAGGTCGTCGAGGAGCTTGAAGTTCGACGAGTCCTGCAGCCCTCGGCCGCCGGCGATGACGACCTTCGCGTCGTCCAGCCGGGGGCCGGAGGCGGTCTCTTCGTGACGTTCGATGCGTCGCACCGTCGTGAGCTCATCGGGGACCGGCGTGTCCACCTTCACGACCTCGGCGGTGCCGCCGTTCGGCACGGACGCGAAGGACTTCGGTCGAACCAGCGCGAGTCGCGGCGCGGGCCCCTCGAGCGTGACCTCCACGACGCGGCTGCCGCCGAAGATCTGCGTCTGCGCCGACCCCGCGCCCGTCAGGTCGGTCACGTTGCTCATCAGCGTCGACCCGAGCTTGGCCTGGAGCCGGCCGGCGACGTCGCGCGCGTCGTAGCTGGTCGAGAACAGGACGAGGTCGGGCGAGTGCTCCTGGATCAGCGCGTGGAGCGTGTGCGCCGCGGGGAGGCCGAGCGTGTCCGCATAGACCTGCTCGTCACTCGCGTAGACCCGGGCGGCGCCGTGCTCGCCGAGGGCGACCGCCGCGGCGCTCGCGCCCGGACCGAGCGCGATCGCGGCGACCTCGTCGCCGATCGACCGGGCCTTGGTCAGCAACTCGAGCGCGGACGGGCTCGAGCCCTCGGGCGTGATCTCGGCGTAGACCCAGACCGTCGTCACGTCAGATGGCCTTCGCCTCGGCGAGCAGCTCGGCGATCTTGGCGGCTGCGTCGTCCTCCGCCTCGATCACGACCCCGGCCGACTTCTCCGGCGCCTCGGAGACCGACGTCACACGCTGCGACGGGGCCACGTCGGCATCGGCGAGGCCGAGGTCGGCGATCGAGAGCTGCTCCAGCGGCCTGGACTTGGCGGCCATGATGCCCTTGAGGGTGGGATATCGCGGTTCGGCGGCGCTCCCGGTCACGGTGACGAGCGCGGGCAGCGGGCACGTCACGACGTCGTATCCGCCCTCCGTCTGCCGCTCCACGCGGAGCGCGCCGTCCTCGACGTCGACCCTGCGCGCGAACGTCGCGCTCGGGACGCCGAGGAGCTCGGCCACGGTCATCGGGACCGTGCCGGTGGAGCCGTCGGTCGATTCGACGCCGGCGAGGACCAGGTCGAACGGTGAACGCCCCACGGCGGCCGCGAGGACCCTCGCCGTGCCGAGCGCGTCGGCCCCCCGGAGCGCGGGATCGGTCACGAGCACCCCGCCACCCGCGCCCATCGAGAACCCCCTGCGGAGCGCGCCCGTCGCGACCTCGGGCCCCATCGAGACCAGCGACACCTCGCCGCCGTTCGCCTCGACGAGCCGAAGCGCGGCCTCGACCGCGAACTCGTCGCCCGGGTCCAGGGCGCCGTCGACGCCCTCGCGGACGAGCAGGAGGTCTTCCCCGAGCGTGGGCATCCCCTGCGGTTCGGGGACGTACTTGACGAGCACGACGACACGCACGGGATCCTCGACTCCTCGTTGGCCGCTGGCTGGGCCCGAGGATACCCGCGCCGACGCGGGCGCATGCACCTCGTACCATCTGACCCATGTCGAGGGGGACCGTGCTCGTGGCGATGTCCGGTGGCGTGGACTCGTCCGTCGCCGCCTGCCTGCTGCTCGAGCAAGGCTACGAGGTCGTCGGCTCGCACATGCGGCTGGTCCACCTGGACGGGGTAGAGCACGGCTGCTGCGGCCCCACGGCGCGGAACGATGCAGCGGAGGTCGGGCGGATCGCCGGGTTCCCGTTCGAGATCTGCGATCTCTCGGACGAGTTCGAGCGGACCGTGATCGGGGATTTCCTGGCCGAGCACGAGGCCGGCCGTACGCCGAACCCGTGCGCGCGCTGCAACGGCGAGATCAAGTTCGGCGCGTTCCTGCGCAGGGCCGACGAGCTCGGGATCGACGCGGTGGCGACCGGCCACTACGTACGGACGGATCGGAGCGACGGTCGTCTCCGGCTGCTCCGCGGCGCGGACCGCGCGAAGGACCAGTCGTACATGCTGCACATGCTGGGTCAGCGCGAGCTGTCGAGATCGCGGTTCCCGGTCGGCTGGATGTCGAAGGCCGAAACGCGCGCGGCCGCCGAACGCTACGGTCTGCCCGTCGCGAGCAAGCCCGACTCGCAGGAGCTGTGCTTCGCGCCGAGCGGCGAGTCGAGGGCGTACCTCGCGTCCGCCGCCCCGCACCTGATGCGCGACGGCGAGGTCGTCGATACCGAGGGGGGCGTGCTCGCGCATCACGGGGGCTCGGCGGCCTTCACCGTAGGACAGCGGCGCGGTCTCGGCGTCTCGGGGCCCGAGCCCTCGTACGTGCTGGAGATCGACACGCGGGCCAACCAGGTGGTCGTCGGACCGGGAGAGCTGCTCGCGCGCAGGGGGGCGATCGCCGATCGGGTGTCGTGGGTAGCCGGCCATCCGCCGTCCGCGGTGCCCTTCGAGGCCGAGGTTCGGATCCGCTACCGGGGCGACGACGTCCCGGCCGTGGTCGAGCCCCGCGGGGACGCGGTCCGGATCGAGTTCCGGACGCCGCAGCGCGGCGTCGCGCCGGGTCAGAGCGCCGTCGTGTACCGGGGCGCGGAGATCCTCGGCGGCGGCCGGATCGTCGACGCGCTCCGCTAGCGAACCCGCGGGCGGGAGGCAAGTCAGGCCGGTGGGGTCCTCGCGCCCGGATATCATCGCCACGTGGAGGGCCGGCGCCCGTGAGGTTGCTCAAGCGAAAGTCCCGCACCTTCGAGATCCAGGTGCAGGAGATGACGCTGCACATCCAGGCCGCGACCGATGTCGACGAGGAGTCGCGCGCCGCCGCACTCTCGTTCTGGGAGCTCCTTCACACCTATTCGATCCGCAACCCGGAGTTCCGCTCGTCCAAGCGCCCCGTGAAGGTGCCGGGCGACGCCCCCGAGATCGTGCGCGAGATCGCCTCGACGGCCGCGCGTGCGGGCGTCGGACCGATGTTCTCGCTCCAGGGCGCCGTCACCGATCACGTGGGACGGTTCCTCGCGCGCGAAGTGAGGGAGGTGACCGTCAACTGCGGCGGCGACTACTTCATCCGTTCTCGACGCCGGCAGAAGCTCACCGTCCTCCGCCGGCCGGGCTCCTCGGTGGCCGTCGTGGTCCCCCCCAACCGGGAGGGCCTGGGGGTCTCGATGACGCTGGGTCACGGGCCGAGGCGCTCGGAGGTGGACGGGATGGCCGTGCTGGCCGAGTCCTGCATGCTCGCGGGCGCCGCGGCCGCGGGCGTCCAGGCGATCCTGACGAAGGACGACGGGCTGCACGGGGCACTGACGTACCTGAAGCAGATGCCCGGGGTGATCGGCGGGGTCGTGTTTCTCGGCGAGCGGATCGGGATGGCCGGCGGCCTGGAGATCGCGGCTTGACGGACACCGCGGTCGAACGGGAGCTCGCGAGCGCGGAGCTCCGCGTCGAGGAGCTGCGCGAGCGGGCGAACTTCCACTCGTACCGCTACCACGTCCTGGACGACCCCGAGGTCTCCGATGCCGAGTACGACGACCTCATCAAGGAGCTCCGCGCGCTCGAGGAGCGGTTCCCAGAGCTCGTGACGCCGGACTCGCCCACGCAGCGGGTCGGCGCGACGCCCACGGACCTGTTCGCGCCGGTTCAGCACCGAACGCCGATGCTCTCGCTCGACAACGCGTTCAGCCGCGAGGAGCTCGAGGCCTGGGCCACGCGCGTCGAACGCGGCGTGGGCTCGGGCGCCGAGTACTCGTGCGAGCTGAAGATCGACGGCGTCGCGTGCGCCCTCACCTACGAGGACGGCGTGCTGACCAAGGGCGCGACGCGAGGCGACGGGCGGACCGGCGAGGACATCACGGCCAACGTCCGGACCGTTCGGAGCGTCCCGCAGCGGCTTGACGTGAAGAAGCCGCCCGCCTACCTCGAGGTCCGCGGCGAGATCTACCTGCCGGTCCAGGCGTTCGAACGATTGAACGATGAGCTGCTGGAGGCCGAGAAGCGACCGTTCGCGAACCCACGCAACGCTGCCGCCGGCTCGCTTCGCCAGAAGGACCCGAAGGTGAGCGCGTCCCGGCCGCTCGCGTTGCTGGTGCACTCGTTCGGGTTCGCCGACGGTGTCCGATACGAGTCGCATTCGGGGTTCCTCGCTTGGTGCAAGGCGGCCCGCCTCCCGGTCGCCCATACGTCCGAGGTCGTCAAGGACGTGGACGGTATCGCGGCGTACCTGGCGCATTGGGAGCAGGACCGCCACAGCGTGGCGTGGGAGATCGACGGCGTGGTGGTCAAGGTGGATCAGACCGCGCTTCAACAGGAGCTCGGCGCGACCAGCCACGCGCCGCGGTGGGCCATCGCGTACAAGTTCCCCCCCGAAGAGCGCACGACGTTGCTGCGCGAGATCGGCGTGCACACGGGCCGGACCGGCATCGTGACGCCGTTCGCGTTCCTGGAGCCCGTGCAGGTTTCCGGCGTGACGATCTCGACCGCGACCCTGCACAACGAGGACGAGGTCCGGCGCAAGGACGTTCGCGAGAGGGACACGGTGATCGTTCGGCGCGCGGGGGACGTGATCCCGGAGGTCGTCGGGCCCGTGCTCTCCAAGCGCAAGAAGGGTACGCGGCGCTGGACGTTCCCCACGACCTGTCCGTCGTGCGGGACCCCGCTGGTGCGCAAGCAGGGCGAGGCATACTGGCGCTGCCCGAACAAGCGCGAGTGCCCGTCGCAGAACATCGAGCGGCTGTTCAGCTTCGCCTCGCGCGGCGGCCTTGACATCGAGGGCCTCGGCTACAAGACCGGGATCGCGCTGATCGACCTCGGCCTGGTGATCGACCCGGGCGACGTGTTCTCGCTCACCGCGGACGACCTGGCACAGCTGGCGGGGTTCGCCGACAAGTCGATCTCGAACCTGCTGTCGTCCATCGAGGCTGGCAAGGACCGGCCGATCTGGCGGCTCCTCACGGCGCTGAACATCCCGCATGTAGGGACCCACGTCGCGCAGGTCTTGGCGAGCGCGTTCGGGTCGATCGACGGGCTGCTGGAGGCCTCCGAGCAGGATATCGACGACGTCGAGGAGATCGGCCCCGAGATCGCTCGCAGCGTCCATGCGTGGTTCGCCGATGAGGCGAACCGAAAGCTGATCGAGAAGCTTCGAGCGGCCGGCGTCCGGATGAGGGACGAGGCGCCGAAGAAGCCCAGAGGAAAGCAGCCGCTCGCCGGGAAGACGATCGTCCTCACGGGCGGCCTCGAGGGCCTGTCGCGGGACGAGGCAGCGGCGGCGGCCGAGGCGGCCGGCGCGCGCGTGAGCTCGAGCGTGTCGAAGAAGACGGACTTCGTCGTCGTGGGCGAGAGCCCGGGCACGAAGGCCGCGCGGGCCGAGGAGCTCGGCATCGAGACGATCGACGAGCGCGCGTTCCTCCAGCGACTGGGCCGCACGTAGACGAGCGGCCGCTTACCTGTGGCACGATTGCCCGCGTCCCCGCGTGGAAGGAGCCTTCGTGACGGCCGTCGTGATCGACGGGAACGCGATCGCCGAGCAGCTCCGGCGGAGCATCGCCGACGAGCTCCAGGTGCTGCGGTTGTCGGAGGTTCGCCCGGGCCTTGCAACCGTGCTGATCGGCGAGTCGTTCGACGCCCAGGCCTACGAGAAGCACGTGAAGCGGTTGGCCGAGAGCCTCGAATACCGGTACGTGTGCGAGCGCCTGCCCGGGGACATCGAGCTCGCCGACGTCATCGCGACCTTGGGCAAGCTGAACGCCGACCCGCGGATCACCGGCATCCTCGTGCTGCACCCGCTGCCGTCGCACATCCCCGAGGCCGAGATGAACAGCGCCGTCGACCCTCGCAAGGACATCGAGGCCGTGCATCCGATGAACGCCGGGCTGCTGACGCAGGGCCGGCCCCGCTTCCTGCCGTCCACCCCGGCCTCGTGCTTCTACCTCCTCGACCACTTCGCGGACACGAACGGCGGGGGGCACGAGAGCTTCTACTCGGGCCGGACGCTGGTGGTGATCGGGCGTTCGAACAGCGTGGGCAAGCCGGCGCAGATGCTCGGTCTCCAGCGCGACGCCACCGTGATCGCGTGCCACAGCCGGACCAGGCCGCTCGAGGCGTACACGCGGCAGGCGGACATCCTGATCGTGGCCGCCGGCGTCCGTGGGATCGTCGACGGCTCGATGGTCAAGGAGGGCGTGGTGGCGGTCGACGTCGGGATCCACGCGGTCAAGGACGACGAGACCGGCAAGACCAGGATGGTGGGGGATCTGGACTTCGACAGCGTGGCCGCCAGGGCTGAGGCGATCACCCCCGTCCCCGGTGGTGTCGGGCCGATCACCGATGTGTGGCTCGTCGGCAACGCGCTGATGGCCGCGGCGATCGCGCACCAGGTCGAGCCGCGGTTCGGCCTGTTCCGCTGAGTGCCCGGCCACGGGACCCGTCCCGGCCGCCGCTAGACTGCAACGCATGCCGGTCGAGATCGACATCGACCACGTCGCGCGGCTCGCGCGCCTCGAGCTCACGGTGGACGAGAAGGCCCGACTGCGCGAGCAGCTCGGCGTGATCCTCGAGGCCGCCGCGAAGGTGAGCGAGGTCGCGACCGACGACGTGCCGGCCACGGCGTACGCGATCCCGCGCTCGAACGTGCTCCGGCCGGACGAGATCACGCCGTCGCTCACGGTCGAGGAGGTCCTGTCGAACGCGCCCGAGGTCGAGGACGACCGGTTCAAGGTTCCCAGGGTCGTGGAGGTCGAATGACCGAGCTGTCCGATCGAACGGCGAGCGACCTCGCTGCCGCGCTCCGCGCGGGGGAATGCTCGGCCGTCGAGATCCTCGACTCCTGCTGCGCGCGGATCGACGCCGTCGACGGGCGTGTCCGCGCGTTCCTGGCGCGGACCGACGAGCTCGCGCGCGAGCAGGCGAGGGCGGCCGACGCGCGCATCGCTGCGGGCGACGCGCCGGCGACCGCGGGGATCCCGCTCGCGTTGAAGGACGTGCTGTCGACGAGGGCCGTGGCCACGACATGCGGCTCGAGGATCCTCGAGACCTACGTCCCGCCGTACGACTGCACGCCCTGGGAGCGTCTGCGGGCCGAGGGGGGCGTGCTGCTCGGCAAGACGAACTGCGACGAGTTCGCGATGGGCTCGTCGAACGAGAACTCGGCGTTCGGACCGGTCCACAACCCGTGGGGCCTCGACCTGGTGCCGGGCGGCTCGAGCGGCGGCAGCGCGGCGGCGGTCGCGGCGGGCGAGGCCGTGTGGGCGCTCGGGACGGACACCGGGGGCTCCGTGCGTCAGCCGGCGTCGCTCTCGGGCGTGGTGGGGCTCAAACCGACCTACGGCCTGATCAGCCGGTACGGGCTGATCGCGTTCGCGTCCTCGCTCGACACGGTCGGGACGCTGACGCGCAGCGTCCGGGACGCCGCCGTGCTGCTCTCGGCGATCGGGGGGAAGGACCCGATGGACGCGACCAGCCTGGACGAGCCGCGGCGGGACTACACCGAGGGTCTCGACGTCGAGATCTCGGGCGTCCGGGTAGGCGTGGTCAAGGAGGCGTTCGGCGAGGGCGTGGAGCCGGGCGTGCGCGACAGTGTCCGGCACGCGGTCGACGAGCTCGCGGGCCTCGGGGCTCAGATTGGGGAGGCGTCGCTGCCGCACGCGGAGTACGCGCTCTCGGCCTACTACCTGATCGCACCGTCGGAGGCGTCGTCGAACCTCGCGCGCTACGACGGCGTCCGCTACGGACTGCGCGTCGACGGCGCGGACTCGGTCGAGATGATGACAAGGACGCGGGGCGCCGGGTTCGGTGCGGAGGTCAAGCGGCGGATCATGCTCGGCACGTACGCCTTGTCGGCCGGTTACTACGAGGCGTACTACGGCCAGGCGCAGAAGGTCAGGACGCTGATCATCCGCGACTACGAGGCCGCGTTCGGGGCGTTCGACGTGCTCGTCTCGCCGACGTCGCCGACGACGGCCTTCCCGATCGGCGCGAAGATCGACGATCCTCTCGCGATGTACCTGAGCGACGTGTTCACGATCCCCGCGAACCTCTCCGGCATGCCGGCGATCTCGATCCCGAGCGGCGTCGACGCGGCCGGCCTGCCGGTCGGCCTCCAACTCACCGCGCCGGTCCTGGCCGAACCCACGCTGCTACGGGTCGCGAACGCCCTCGAGGCTGCGCTCGGGTTCGATGCCCGACCCGCGCTGATCGCCGCCTGAGGTATCGCCCGCGGCGCTCCCGGCCGACACGATCAGGGCCACCGCGGCCACGATGAGGACGCCGGCGAGCAACGTGCTCGCCGTGAACGTCTCGTCCAGGATCACCGCGCCCACGATGACGGCGCCGATCGGCGTCACGTAGGCGTAGGTCGCGACGAGCGATGTCCGGGCGTTGCGGAGCAGCCACAGGTAGCACGTGAAGCCGATCCACGACCCGACCACCACCAGGTAGCCGAGCGCGATCCACGATGCGTGTGAGGTGGATCCAGGGTCGAGATCGCCGAACTCGCCGACGAGCCCGCCGACCACGAAGAACAACCCGGCCGCGACCAGCATCTGCATCCCCGCGGCCACGAGGGGGCGGTGGGGCAGCACGACGTGACGCTGGTAGATCGAACCCGCTGCCCAGCTGGCGGCGGCCGCGAGCGCGAGCACGAGCCCGCCCATGTCGATCTCGCCCTCCAGCGCGTTCCCGCCGACGAGCAGCGCGGCCCCGACGAACCCCACGGCGAGGCCGATCACGACGACGCGCGGCTGCCGGTGCCCGAGGACCACGCGGTCGATCGCCGCCATCCACAGCGGGACCGTGGCGATCGCCAGGCCGGCCATCCCCGAGGGGATCGTGCGTTCGGCCCAGACGATGCCGCCGTTGCCGCCGAACATCATCAGCGCCGCCACCACGGCCGCACCCCGCCAGTGCTCCGCGCGCGGACGGTCGCCGCGGCGATCGCCGAACCGGAGCGCGACCGGAAGCAGCAGGCCGCCCGCGATCAGGAAGCGGAGGCCGCCCCCGAGCAACGGCGGCAGCGTCTCGTTGACGACCCGGATGGCGACGAACGTCGTGCTCCACGCCACGTAGACGAGGGACAGCGCGGTCCAGATCGCGGCGGGGGAGGCGCTCCCCCGAGCGGTCGGTTGCTCGATCGGAGCGGACATGCGGACCACGATACGGGCCGCCCGCCATCGGTGTCACTGTCGTTCGGATGTTTGGCGGTTACGCGCTGCATCGCCGCCCGACCGCGTCGTGTGACCGCTCGAGCGCCTCGCGACCGGACGCGACGGGCGGCTCCGATAGGCTTGGCGCGTCATGGCGGACACGTTCGAAACCGTGATCGGGCTCGAGTGCCACATCGAGCTCTCGACCGACTCGAAGATGTTCTGCGGCTGCCGAAACGCGTTCGGCGCCCGACCGAACTCGAACGTCTGCCCGGTGTGCCTCGGTCTGCCGGGGTCGCTCCCGGTGCCCAACGAGAAGGCGATCGAGTCGATCGTGCGGATCGGCCTGGCGCTCGGGTCGACGATCGCGCCGGATTCGCTGTTCCACCGCAAGAACTACTTCTATCCCGACATGCCGAAGGATTATCAGATCAGCCAGTACGACCTGCCGGTGTGCGTCGGCGGGCGGCTCGAGATCGAGGTGGACGGCCGGCGGCGGACGATCGGCGTGACGCGCGTGCACATGGAGGAGGACACGGGCAAGACGACGCACGTGGGCGCCGGTGGCCGGATCGGGCAGGCCGAGTACGCCCTCGTCGACTACAACCGCGCCGGCGTGCCGTTGGTCGAGTGCGTCTCCGAGCCCGACCTGCGCTCGGCGGAGGAGGCGCGCGCCTACCTCATCGAGCTCCGCGCAACGCTCGAGGCGCTCGACGTCTCGGACGTGCGGATGGAGGAAGGCTCGCTCCGCTGCGACGCCAACATCTCCACCCGGCGCGCGGGGGAGACCGAGCTCGGCACCAAGGTCGAGATCAAGAACCTCAACTCGGTGCGCTCGCTCGAACGCGCGCTGCGGCACGAGGAGGAACGGCAGCGGACCGCGCTCGAACGCGGCGAGCCGCTCGTCCAGGAGACGCGTCACTTCGACGAGGAGACCGGCGCGACGCACTCGCTGCGTTCGAAGGAAGAGGCGTTCGACTACCGGTACTTTCCCGAGCCCGATCTGACGCCGCTCGAACCCGATACCGCCTGGGTGAAGGTGCTGGAGGCCGAGCTGCCCGAGCTCCCGGCCGCGCGCCGCGACCGGTACGTGGACGAGCTCGGTCTCAGACCCGAGCAGGCCCGGATCCTTGTGGGATCGCCCCCGGCGGCGAGGTTCTTCGAGGCGACGACCGCGCTCGGGGCCGATCCGCCATCCGCCGCGAACTGGATCACTCAGGACCTCGCGGGACTCGTCAACTCGGCGAGGATCGAGCTCGCCGCCGCCAGGGTCACCCCGCAGCACGTGGCCGACCTGGTCGCGCTCGTCGGCGACCAGACGATCTCGGCGACCGGTGCGAAGCAGGTGCTCGAGGAGGCGTTCGAGACCGGCGACGCGGCCGGGGCGATCGTGGAGCGCCGCGGCCTGCGGCAGGTGGTCGACGCCTCGGCGCTCGAGGCCGGCGCCGACGAGGCGATCGCCGAGAACCCCGGTCCCGTCGAGCAGTTCCGCGGTGGCAAGGAGGGGGCCCTCAACGCCGTCCTCGGTCAGGTGATGCAGAAGTCCGGTGGGTCGGCCAACCCCAAGGCCGTGCGCGAACTGCTCCTCGAGCGCCTGTCTGGGTCCTGATCCGGCAGCCGGTGAGGGTGGACCGGAGGGCGCCGAAACGCTACCCATGGTGGCAGCTCATCCTGATCGGGCTGGTCGCGATGGTCGAGGCGCTGTTCCGGCCGCTCGGGCGCATGTGGCGTTCGGACGACCCGCTCGACACGTACGGGCTCGCGCACCTCGGCAGCGTGGCCGGCGATGCGATGGTGGCGATCGCGCTCGCCGGATCGGTGTTCTTCAACATCCCGGTCGGCGAGGCCGACGTCGAGGTCAAGGTCGCCGGGTATCTCGCGCTCACGATGGCGCCGCTCGCGGTCGCGGGGCCGTTCCTCGTGCCGCTGCTCGATCGCGCGGGCCCGAGGCGCGCGATCTCGTTCGGCGCTGCGATCGGCCGAGCCGTCGTCTGCCTATACGCGGCCCCCAGGTTCGGCACACTTCTGCAGTTCCCCGCCGCGTTCCTGCTGCTGGTCCTGTCCAAGGTCCACGCGATCACGAAGAACGGGCTCGCCGTCGCGTACGCGGGACCGAACGAGGGGCTCGTGCGCGCGAACGCCCGCCTCGGTCGCATCGCGGCGGGCGGAGCCTTGCTGGCGGCCGGCCCCGCGTTCGGGCTCCTGGAGCTCGGCGGCGCCGAGGGCGTCCTGTACGGAGCGGCCGTCGTCTACGGCATCACGGCGCTGCTGAACCTCCGATTGCCGCATCCACACGTGAAGGGCGGGCAGGCCGAGGTCTCCAAGCATGGCGCGATCCCCCAGCTCACCGCCCCCGCGATCGGCGCGGCCGGGCTCCGAGCCGCGAGCGGCTTCCTGCTGTTCGCGCTCGCGTTCGCGCTGTGGCGCAGCGGCGAACCGACGTGGTGGTTCCCGGTGCTCGCCGGCGCGGCGACGGCCGGCGCGTTCCTGGGCGACGTGATCGCGCCGCGGCTGCCGGCCAACCTGCGGGAAGAGGCCGTCGTCATCGGGTGCCTCATCGGGGCGGGGGTCGGCGCCACGCTCTCGTTCTTGGCGTTCGAGCTGGTGGTTCTGATCCTATTCGCCGTCGTCGTGGGGGCGTCGTCGGAGCTCGGGCGGCTCGCGTTCCAGACCCTGATGCAGCGGCTCGCGCCGGGCGGTGCTTACGGGAGGGTGTTCGTCCGGTACGAGATCCTGTTCCAGCTCGCATGGGTCGGCGGCGCGTTGATCCCGGCACTCGCGCCGATCGACTTCCGAGACGGCTTCCTGATCCTCGCGGCCTTGTACCTGGTCGCGATCATCGGGTACCTGACCCCGGACATCCTCGCGCGACGGCGTGGGTGAGCTCGGCGATGGGTAGGGTACGCTCCGCCGGAGCCGTTCCGCGCGTGACGCCACGCCGGGACGATCATGGACGAAGGAGGAGCCCGAGCATGGCGGAGTGGGTGAAGGTCGGTTCGGCGGGCGAGGTGCCCGAGGGCGAGGTGACCGCGTTCGGCGTGGGCGAGCGCCAGGTGGCCGTCGCGAACGTCGAGGGCGACCTGCACGCGTTCGACGACACGTGCACCCACATGCAGTGCTCGCTCGCGGAAGGCGAGCTCGACGGCACGATCATCGAGTGCCCCTGCCACGGGAGCCAGTTCGACGTCACGACCGGAGAGGCGGTCGGCGGCCCCGCCGTCGACCCCGTGGGCGTGTTCGAGACGAAGGAAGAAGACGGCGAGCTGAAGGTCCTGGTCGACCAGGAGTGACCGCCTTCGTCGTCGTCGGGGCTGGTGTCGCGGGCGCGACGGCCGCCGCCAAGCTCCGTGAGGAGGGGTTCGACGGGGATCTGGTCCTGATCGGCGCCGAGCCGATGGCCCCGTACGAGCGGCCGCCGCTCTCCAAGGAGTACCTGCGCGGCGAGTCCGATCACCACTTCGTACGGCCGCCCGAGTGGTACGCCGACCACGCGATCGACGCGCGCTTCGGCGCGAAGGCCCAACGCGTGAACGTCACCGACCGCGTCGTCGAGCTCGAGGGCGGCGAGCGGGTACCTTTCGACCAGGTCGTGATCGCCACCGGGGCTCGCAACCGCAGGCCGAAGATCGACGCCCTCGGCCTTCCCGGTGTGTTCGACCTCCGCTACGCGCCGGACGCCGATGCGATCAAGCAGGCCGCGAGGGAGGGCTCGAAGGCCGTCATGGTCGGGATGGGCTTCATCGGGGCGGAGGTGGCCGCCTCGCTCCGACAGCTCGGCCTGGACGTCACGGTCGTGGAGTTCTTCGGCACGCCGCTGGAGCGGGTGCTCGGGCCGACGCTCGGCGGCGCGATCGAGTCCCTGCACCGCGATCACGGGGTCGAGATGATCTTCCATGACGGCGCGGAACGGTTCGAGGGCGACGGTCGGTTCGAGGCGATGATCACCAAGGAGGGGCGTCGGATCGAGGGGGACTTCGCCATCGTCGGCGTCGGCGTCGAGCCCGTCACCGAGGTCGCCGACGGAGGCGTACCGGTCGACAACGGCATCCCGGTCGACGCCACCCTGTCGACGAGTGTCGAGGGCATCTGGGCGATCGGCGACGTCGCCCGGCACGATCACCCCGTGTTCGGGTCGATCCGGGTCGAGCACTTCGACAACGCCCTAAAGATGGGGGAGCACGTCGCCAGGAACCTGCTGCGCCCACCGGCGGTGTTCGACGATGCGCATTGGTTCTGGTCGGACCAGTACGACGCCGAGATCCAGATGGCGGGTTTCGCGATCGAGTGGGACGATATGGTCGTGCGTGGCAGCATCGAGGACCGGAGCTTCTCGGCGTTCCTGCTGAAGGACGGCCGGCTCCTGTCGACGTTCAGCATGAACCGGAAGTTCGACGTCCGGCGTTCGATGCCGGTGATCGCCGCAAAGGCGCACCCCGAACGCGACCTGCTCGCCGATCCCGAGTTCGACCTCCGCGGGCTGCACCCGCCCAAGGAGCCGGCGACATGATGCAGCCGAACATCACGCACATGCCCTGCGACCTGAACCAGCAGCAGAAGAGGCACGACGCTCGGAAGGATTCACTCGCTCGAGCGGTGGCCTGGCGTATGGGCAAGCGCTCGTGGCTCGACCGGCTCCTGCGCCGAGGGGCGCCGGGGCTCGAGCTGTCGGCCGAGGAGCTCCGGCCATGCGAGGCCGAGGACGCGTTCCACGGCTTCAAGCTCTAGGCATCGAGCCCCAGACGTCGTCGAACTCGCGCACCGGGTGGAACCGGGTCGAGCGTCAGTCGACGGTGAGGCGGGTCGCGATCTCCTCCGGCCTGCCCTCGGCCTCGATCTTCCCGTCGCGGAACAGGATCACGCGGCCCGAGTAGCGCAACACCTCGGGGTTGTGGGTCGCGGCGAGCACCGCGCCGCCGCGCCGGATCACCTCCCACAAGGCTTCGAGGATCAGGTCGGCGTTCTCGGTGTCGACCTCCGCGATCGGCTCGTCGGCGAGCACCACCTCGGGCTCGCCGATCAAGGCTCGCGCCACGGCGACCCGCTGCTGCTGCCCGGCGGACAGCTCGAACGTCCGGTTGTGCATCCGGTCGCCGAGCCCGAGGCGCCCGAGCCACGTCTCCGCCCGGGCCCTGGACTCGTCGAGCTCGACCCCCGAGACGCGAAGCGGGAGCTCCACGTTCTCCATGGCCGAGAGCGTCGGCAGCAGCCCGAAGCTCTGGAACACGAAGCCCATCCCGCTCCGACGGAGCGCGATCTGCTCGTCGAACGAGAGCTCGCGGATCGGCCGGTCCTTCCACCGGACCTCGCCCGAGTCCGGCGCGTCCAGGCCCGACAGCACCCCGAGGAACGTCGTCTTGCCCGAACCCGACGGCCCCATCAGCGCCACGAAGTCCTTCGCGGCGAGCGAGATCGATGCGCCGCGGACGGCCTGGACACCGTTCCCCCCCCGGTACGTGCGGACGATGTCCTTCGCCGAGAGCAACGTCTCGCGACCGTCCGGCGCGCGGGGTGGGGCGGTGGCCCGGGCGCCCTCGGAACCCGGTGGCCGCCAGCGCTCACTCACCGCCGAGTCCCCCCTCGCCCCTGCGCCGGATCCGGACCTCGCCGTCGCGGACCTCGACCTCCAGGTCCACCCCGCTGAGCGCGTCGATCGCCTCGTCGGGAAGTCGAGCCCTGCCGTCGGTGCCGAGAGGCTCCATCGGCCTTCCCTCGACGAGCAGCTGGCCGTCGCGGAGCCTCAGCTGGCGGTGCGCCCGTTTCGCAGCCAGCAGGTCGTGGGTGACCATCACGATCGTGACGCCGAACTCGTGGTTCACGCTCTGGAAGGCATCCAGAACGAGGGCGGCGGATGCGCTGTCGAGCTCCGCCGTCGGCTCGTCCGCGAGCAGGATCATCGGCAGGTTCGACAACGCGACGGCGACCGCGACGCGCTGCTGTTCGCCGCCCGAGAGCTGGCCAGGTCTGTGGTTCGCGCGGTGGGGGAGTCCCACGACCTCGAGGAGCTCGCGGGGCGTCCGGCGCGCGGCGGGGATCTTCACGCCGCTCGCGGTCGAGGGGAGCCTGACGTTCTCGACCACGCTCAGGTACGGGACCAGGTTGCGCGCGGTTCCCTGCCACACGAAGCCCACGCGGTCGCGCCGGTACGCGGTGAGCTCGTCCTCGTCGAGCCGTCCCAGGTCGCGACCCTCGACCTCGACCGAGCCCGCGGTCGCGCGGTCCAGGCCGCCGATCATGTTCAGGATCGTCGACTTGCCTGAGCCGCTTGGGCCCACGACGGCCAGGAACTCGCCCTCGCCCACGTCGAAGTCGACGCCGCCGAGCGCGACGACACCGGTGTCGGCGACGCGATAGATCTTGAACACGTGCCGGAACCGCACGAGCGCATCGCGGAACGTGCCGATCGGCTCCGGTCCCCGTCGCAGCTCGGTCTCGATCCGCCGGCCGGTCGGTCCGCCCGCCTGGCTCATTCCGCCTCACCCCGCAGCACCGACGTCACCGATGAGCGGAGCAGCGCGCGGAGCGCCGCGAGCAACCCGATCGCGGACGCGGCCACGATGGCGCTCAACGAGACCGCGAGCGCCGGCCAATCGAACACGAGGATCGGGGGCGGGAACGCCGACCCGATGCTTCGGCCGACGTACGGCATCAGCAGCCGGAGGACGCCGAACCCGATCCCCGCGCCGGCGAGGATCGCGAACGTGATCATCAGCCCCTGCTCGAGAAGCAAGACGCGGCTCACCTGCTTGGGTTCGGTCCCCATCGCGCGGAGCGAGGCGAACTCGAACTCGCGCCGCCGCTGCGCGAAGTACAACCCGATCGCCACGCCGAGCACGCCGAGCCCGAGCCCGCCGACGGCCGTCGCGAAGTTCATCCCGACCGCGAGCGACTGCGGCAGTTGCGCGAGCGCGCCGATGATCGGGCCCGCCGCCTGCGTCGCGCCGGGGATCATCCCGGCCTGCCGCAGGGCCGGTCGGGGATCGTCCTTGCCCATCGCCCACACCTGGTTCAGCGCGAGCCCCGGTTCGGGGATCCGCACCGCCGCACGCAGGAGCGCGGGCGTCGAGACGACCACGAAGTCGCCGAGCACCGAGGGGAACGCCTGCGCAAGCGCAACCTGCTGGAAATCGAGCCGCTGTCCGCCGATCGTGGCGACGAAGGGCGAGCCCTGCGACCGCGAGATCTCGGGCGAGACCAGCGCCGGCAGCGGGCCGATCGGGGGCGCGATGCCACCCACGACGTGTCCCGCCCCCGTGGCGATCGTGACCGAGATGCCCGACCCCGAGGGGGTCACCGTGCCGTCGCTGCCGCGCCACCCAAGCGGTGTCCAGGTATCGAGGGCGATTGGTTCGCCGGCGGCGACGTCGCGCAGCTCGAGCGCGAAGGAGTCGGGGACCTCGGCCGTTCCTTCCTCGAACAAGGTGATCGACAGGATGGCCTCGGCGCCGTCCAGCGCGGCCTCGTACGTCTCCGTGCCCTGCACGATCGTCCCGGCCGAGGCGGTCCGTACGTGGTCGTCGTCGGTCTCGTAGGTCACCTGGAGCCGGAGGCCCTCGGCGGGCGCGCCGGCCGTGACCGTCGCCGTGAACGACTCGCGCGAGACCGGAACCGCTGGGTCCGGCACCTCGATGTCGCGGAGCCACGTGTCGAGCGGCGTCGTCGAGTAGTCCGATCGCCACCATCCACCGGTGGCGAAGCGCTCGGGATCGACCGCGATCACCGATGGCGAGAGCGTGAACGAGCCCGGGAGCTCGAACACGGGCTGGCTCCGGATCACCGCGACGGCGTTCGTCGGGACCGAACTCGCGGCGATCAGCGGGTCATCGGGGACGGCGATCTGGACGTTCCAGTCGGCGCCGACCTGCTGGTGCGCGGTGTCCTCGTGGTTGCGCAGCACGATCGCTCGGTAGGAGGTCGAGACGATGAGCAAGCCGACCGCGAGCACCAGCAGGAGCGAGGTCGCGAAGCTCGTGCCGGGGGAGCGACTGAGCCGTCGGGTCGCGAGGTAGGTCGGCAGGCTCCTGGAGCGCGCGACCGGGCGATCGAGCCGGCGGAGGACCCAGAGCAGGAGTCGGAGGGCGAGGAACGAGAGCGCGAAGATCAGCAGCGTCGGGGTCAGGAGCACCAGTGGGTCGAGCTGGTCCCTGGCGCTCGTCGACTGCACCGCCGTCCCTCGCAGCTCGACGAACGTGAACAGCGCGACCGGGAGCACGAACAGCTCGACCGGTACGCGCGAGATCAGCGGACGGTCCTCGCGCGAGAGCAGGCGTCGCTCCTCCAGGATCGTCCGCCGGACGTGCGGCAGCGAGAGCAGCAGAAGCGTGATCGCGCCGATGAAGGCCCCGATCGCACCCAGCACGAGCGCGAACGTCGACAGCCCCACGGGGAACAGCACGCCCGGCAGGGACGGGCCGTTCGCGTTCGAGGCGAGCGTGGCCAGGGCCAAGCCCAGCAGAAGGCCGAGCGGGTAGGCGACGATCGCCGTGAACACGGCCTGGACACCCTGCGCGGCGAGCAGCTTCCCTCCGGAGAACCCGCGGCTGCGAAGGACGGCCAGCTCGAACGACTGTCTCGACAGCACCAGCGAGCCGACGCCCGCGAGGATCGCGAGCGTGACCGCGCCGATCTGGAACACGACCAGGAAGATCGGGACGCGGAGATCCCCGACCCGTTGCCGTACGAGCGTGATCAGCGTGTCCAGCCCAGTGCTCACCTGCAGCTGCGTGAACTCGGGCGTCGCGCGGAGCTCGTCGGAGATCCGTTCGATCTCCTGCGGGATCCGCTCGGCTCGAACGAACGGGACGCCGACCAGGTCGAGGTAGACGTCCCACACGTACTCGCTCGTCACGCCGAGCGCCGGCGCCACCTCCAGGTAGCCGGCGCGGTCCATGAGCCCGGGGGAGAGCTCGGTCGAGTCCGGCGGCGGGAACGGCGTCTGGTCGCCGAACCAGAAGGGGTCGTCGCGGTCGGGCTGGTCGAACCGGCCAACGAGCGTGAGCTCGGCCTGCTCGCCGGTGGGACCGATCGCGGTCACCGTCTCGCCGAGGTCCACGCCGAGCAGCCGGGCGATCCCACCGGGGAGCGCGATCTCGCCCGGCCCCTGCGGAGGCTGGCCCCGGAACGGTAGGTGGTCGGTCGCGCCGTCGCGGAAGAGCACCGTGAGCGAGAGCGGGGCGTTGGGATCGTCCCCGACCAGCCGAACGGTCCCGCGTCCCTGCGGCACGGTCCGGCCGACCGGCAGACTCGAGACCTCGTCATCGAGGGTCGCGTCTGCCGTCTCGTGATCGTACGCGGGGTCGCCGTAGGTCAGGAACCGGACGTTCTTCACGGTGACGGGCGCCGTCGAGACCGCGGAGGACAGGATCGCCTCGCGGGCGGCGTCCGCGTAGATCGGCCCGGCGACCAGCACCCCGATCGTGAAGCCCAGCGTGACCACGATCGCCAGACCCAGCAGGCGCTGGGCGAAGAACCGCTTCAGCAGGAATCGCAGGGTCGCCATGACAGCACGAACGCCGCCGGAAACCTGGCGGCGAGACACACGATGATACGCTGAGCCGACGCGCCCGAGATGGCCGCGCACGCACGGAGCCGGACCCCCCGCACGGCGACCAAAGAACGCGACCAGAGAGCACAACAGGAGCACGTCGAGATGGACCGTCCCGAGATCATCCTGGCTCCGGGCCCGACCCCGATCCCGCCCGAGGTGCTGCTGGCGCAGGGCAGCCCGCTCGTCTACCACCGCGGTCCAGGGTTCGGCAGGCTGATGCGCGACGTGACCGACCGTCTGAAGGAGCTCTACCGGACCGAGACCGCCGACGTGCTGCTGATGACCTCGTCGGGGACCGGCGGGCTCGAATCGGCGATCCAGAACGTGTTCTCTCCCGGCGACGAGGTGCTGGTGCCGCTCGCCGGGTTCTTCTCCGAGCGCTGGACCAGGCTCGCGGAGGCTCACGGCCTGGTCGTCCGCACGGTCGAGTACGAGTGGGGCCGCCGGGTCGTGCCCGAGGAGGTCGCGGCGGCGCTGGCAGAGCATCCGGTCAAGGCCGTACTGCTCACGCATTCGGAGACCTCGACGGGCGTGATCCAGCCGATCCGCGAGCTCGCCCGGGTCGCGAACGATGCCGGCGCGCTCGTCGTGGTCGACGTGGTCTCGAGCCTCGGCGCGGTTCCGTTCGCGTTCGACGACTGGAGGATCGACGTTGCGGTCGGCGGATCGCAGAAGGCACTGTCGGCTTCGCCCGGGATCGCCTTCGTCGCGATCTCGGAGCGCGCGTGGGCGAAGCAGCGTGCGGCCACGATGCACCGGTTCTACTTCGACTGGTCGATCTACAAGGACTACGCGGACAAGCCGGAGCCCGAGAACCCATGGACACCCGCGATCAGCGTGATGCAGGGCCTGCACGCCGCGCTGGAGCTGTACTTCCAGGACGGCGTCGATGTCGCGCTCGAACGTCACCGCACGCTCTCGCGCGCGGTCAAGGACGGCGCGCAGGCGCTCGGGCTCGACCTGTTCGGCGAGGGTCTGGACGACAACTGGACCGTCACCGCGATCCGCGCTCCCGAGGCCGCCGACGCCGACACGATCAGCCAGCGGATGCGGTCCGACTTCGGCTGCGTGATCGCGCCGGGGCAGGGCCCGCTCAAGGGCACGGTCTTCCGCATCGGGCACTTCGGCTACTTCAGCGAGCTCGACATCATTCGCGGCCTGGCGGCGCTCGAGATGACGCTCGAACGGCTCGGCCATCCGGTCAAGCGCGGCGCGGCGGTTGCCGCGGCCGAGGGCGTCTTCCAGGACGCCTTCGGCACCTGACGTAGGGAAGCGAGCGCGGCCGTGCGGGCGGGCGGGTCATGAGGGTTGGCGGGTCCTGAAGGTGGGCGCGCCATGAGGGTCCTCGTCACGGAGAAACTGTCGGACGCGGGCCTCGATCTCCTGCGCAAGGACTTCGAGGTCGACGTGCGACCCGAGCTCGCGGCCGGTGGTCTTCCCGAGGCGATCGCGGCCTACGACGCGCTCGTCGTGCGGTCGCAGACGCAGGTCACCTCGGACGTGATCGAGGCGGGCGACAACCTCAAGGTCGTCGCCCGCGCGGGGATCGGGCTCGACAACGTCGACGTCGACGCCGCGAGCCGACGAGGCGTGATAGTGGTGAACGCCCCCTCGTCGAACATCGTCTCGGCGGCCGAACACACGATCGCGCTCCTGCTCGCGCAGGCCCGGAACATCCCGCAGGCGCACGACGACCTGAAGCACGGCCACTGGGACCGCTCGAAGTGGCAGGGCGTAGAGCTCCAAGGTAAGACGCTCGGGATCGTCGGGCTCGGACGCATCGGCGCGCTCGTCGCACAGCGCAGCGTCGCGTTCGGGATGCGCGTGATCGCCTACGACCCGTACGTGCCGCGGGGTCGCGCGAAGGAGATGGGCATCGAGCTGATGCCGAGCCTCGAGGCGCTGCTCGTGCAGTCGGACTTCGTCACGATCCACCTCCCGCGCTCGCCGGAGACCGAGGGCCTGATCGGCGAGCGCGAGCTCGAGCTTGTCAAAGAGGGCGCCCGCCTGGTGAACACCTCGCGCGGCGGCATCGTCGACGAGCAGGCGCTCGCCAAGGCGCTCGAGGACGGCCGGATCGCCGGGGCCGCGCTGGACGTGTTCGAGCACGAGCCTCCGGAGGACTCGCCCTTGTTCGGCTTCGAGCAGGTGGTGACCACCCCGCACCTGGGGGCCTCCACCGCCGAAGCGCAAGACAAGGCCGGCACCTCGGTGGCCGAGATGGTGCGTCTCGCGCTGAACGGCGAGTTCGTCCCGTACGCCGTGAACGTCTCGGCCGCGGCGGAGGTCGCCGAGATCGTTCGGCCCTTCCTCCCGCTCGCCGAACGTCTCGGCGCGCTCCTCACCGGTCTGGCCGAGGGCGCCGTCCGGACCGTCCAGGCCCAGTACCTCGGCAGGATCGGGGAGGCGGACACCCGGGTGCTCACGCTCGCGGTGGTGAAGGGCGTGCTCCAGGGCGTGGTCCACGAGCCCGTGTCCTTCGTGAACGCGCCGATCATCGCTCGCGAACGCGGGATCGCGATCAGCGAGACGCGCTCGTCGGTCTCGAGCGACTACGTGAACCTCGTCGCGGTGACCGCCGAGACCGACCAGGGCGAGGTCTCGGTCGCGGGCACGTTGGTCGGCAAGCGGAACGACCAGCGAGTGATGCACGTGAACGGTTACGACATCGAGATGGCGCCCGCCACCAACATGCTGTTCTTCGAGTACGAGGATCGCCCCGGCGTGATCGGCAAGGTCGGCACGATCCTCGGCGAGCACGAGGTCAACATCGCCACGATGGACGTCGGCCGAGCCTCTCGAGGCGGAACGGCGTTGATGGGTCTCACGCTCGACAGCCCGGCTGGCCAGGCCGTGATCGACGAGATCACCTCGGCGATCGGCGGCCGCGCAGCGCGGTCCATCGTCTTGCCGGACTGATCCATCGCAACGTTGCGAGCCCATGTGACGTTCATCACAAGTGCTTCCGCCGCAAGGTTCGCGCTGCTACACTCGCAGGTCATGAGGCGACTCCAGGTGTCGTTCGGGAGCAGGAAGACGGGTCTCATCCCGTCTTTCATCGCGGCCGTCTAGCGGTCGCGACCCCCGCCCCTGCGGCGGGACGCCCGAACCACCGTACCTCGATCCCACCGAGTCACAGGAGTCGTCCGATGCGTTCCAACACCCAAGCACGCAGCGCCGTTCGAAGGCTCGCGCTCGCACGCCTGATCTCGATCACGGGCGGCGCGGCCGCCTTCGCCGCGCTGAACTTCACCGTGTACGAGCGGACCGGCTCGGCTACGTGGCTCTCGGCGTCCCTGCTGTTGACGTTCGGCGTGTCCGGTGTGTTCGCGCCGCTCGGCGGGATGCTGGGCGACCGCTTCGATCGCAAGCGCCTGATGATCGCGTCCGATCTCGCGGGGGCGGCGTGCTTCCTCGCGCTGGCCTTCGTGCACGAGCCGGCGCTGCTCCTCGCGTTGGGGTTCGTGGCCGCGGTCGTGGAAGCGCCGTTCTGGTCGGCCTCCGCCGCGGCGATCCCGAACCTGGTCGGCAAGGACGACCTGGCCTGGGCGAACGGCCTGATCCAGATCGGCGGGAACGCGGGCATCATGCTCGGGCCCGCCATGGGCGGCGTGCTGCTCGCGGCGATCGGGCCGGGAATGGTGTTCGGCCTGAACGCCTTCTCGTTCGCCGTGTCGGCGGTGATCATCGCCACCGTCCGCGGACGATTCGCGGAGGAGAAGACCGAGCACGACGACGAGCACCGCGGGTTCCGCGCGGGGTTCGTGTTCATCGCGCGTGATCGCGTGCTTCGCACGATCGTCCTCGCGTGGGTGGCGCTCGTCTTCGGGATCGGGCTGGCGATGGTGGCCGACGTACCGCTCGCCGAGCTGTTCGGCTCGGGCTCGACCGGCTACGGTTTGATGATCGGCGCGTTCGGCGCCGGCTCCGTGCTGGGGTCGCTCGCGGGCCGGAAGCTGCACGAGCGCAACGAGGCGCGGGCATTGATCATCGGCACGATCGTGATGGGCGCCACGACGGCGGGCATCGCGCTCTCGCAGTGGTTCCCGCCGATCCTCGCGCTGCTGGTGCTGTGCGGCGCCGCGGACGCCGTGATCATGATCGCCGACCGGAGCATCCAGCAGCGCCGGACGCCGGATGCCGTGCGGAGCCGCGTGGTGGGGGCGTCGGAGGCGATGATCGACATCGCGTTGTCGATCGGCTTCGTCCTGGGCGGGCCCGCGGTCGCCGCGCTCGGCCCGCGGGCCGTGTACGCGATCGGTGGCGCGTGCGGGCTGCTGGGTGCGGTGGTGCTGGTGCCCGTGCTCCGGGCTTCTCGGCGGGTGAGCCCGGTTGCGGCCGCAACTGATCCCAAGACCGAGGACGAGGACGTGCAGGAACACGTCGAGGCGGACGAGCGAGTTGTCGCTCGGGTCGCGGG
>DAIOFZ010000011.1:0-30248 GCA_036745475.1 Actinomycetota bacterium
GGACCGGATCTGCAAGCTGCGCTGGCTCCTGCACGACATCGACCCGGACCTCGCACCGGCCCTGCGAACCCTGGGTCGGTTCAAGACCCTGGACCGTCTCGTCCGAGCGCTCGAGACCGTCGAGCCCACCGTCGAGGTCGAGATCTGCCTGGATCTGCTCGCTCGGTGCCGGGAGATCACCGTGCGGGCGAACGAGCTCGAGCGCCAGATCGGTGCTCTCGTGAAGACCCACGCGCTGGCGTTGCTCGAGATCCCCGGGTGCGCCTCGCTCACCGCGGCCAAGATCGTGGCCGAGGCCGCCCAGGTCGCCCGCTTCCCCTCCGAGGGGCACTTCGCCCGCTACGCGGGCACCGCACCGATCCCGGCATCCTCGGGAGCGCGGCACCGGCAGCGGTTCAACCGGCGAGGGAACCGACAGCTGAACGCGGCCGTCCACCGCATCGCCGTCACGCAGATCCGGATCCACGATCCCGCGAAGGACTACCTCGCGAAGAAGCGGGCCGAGGGCAAGACCAAGACCGAGGCAATCCGCGCCCTGAAACGCCACATCACCCGGGTGGTGTTCAAGACGATGACATCGATGAACCAGCCGACCGACCGCTTGACCGCGGTGGCGGCTTGACATAGGAGCAACGTGTGCCGACCGCCGCACCGCTCGTCCGGGTCGTGCGTTCGGGCCTCGTCGAGAGCGTGCACCTCGGCCATGCGGTCGTGTGCGATCCGCGAGGCCGTGTGCTCGCCTCGCTCGGCGACCCGGATCGTCTCGTGTTCTCACGTTCGTCGATGAAACCCCTGCAGGCGGCCGTGTCCCTGCGCAGGATCGCCGAGCCGCTCCCGGACGACCTGGTCGCCGTCATGTGCGCATCGCACAACGGAGAGCCCGTCCACGTCCGCGTCGTCCGGCGACTCCTGCGGACCGGCGGGTTGTCCGAACGCGATCTGGGGTGCCCCCCGGACCTGCCGATGGAACCGGAGGCGCGTCGGTCGGCCGCCGGTCCCCGACGGATCACCCACAACTGCTCCGGCAAGCACGCCGGCATGCTGGTCGCGTGCGAACGCTCGGGCGCCGAGCTCGCGAGCTATCTCGAACCGTCCCATCCGCTCCAGCGCGAGATCGTGCGCGCGGTGCGGTCGGCCACCGGCATCCAACGACCTGCGATCGGGGTCGATGGTTGCGGCGCACCCGTTCACGGGCTGCCGCTTCGCGGCATGGCGACGCTGTTCGCACGGCTCGCGAGGCCCGAGCGGCTCGGCCGGCTCGGCGAGCCGGCCGCCCGGGCGGTCGCGGCGATGCGGTCGGCCCCGTACCTCGTCGCGGGGCGCGGCCGTTCGGACACACGGCTGATGGAGACCGTCCCCGGCCTCGTCTGCAAGGTGGGGGCGGAGGGCCTGCACTGTGCGGCCCTCCTCGACGCCGGCATCGGGGTCGCCGTGCGGATCGACGACGGAAGCGACCGCGCCGCCGCCCCCGCGTTGGTCCGGACGCTCGACCTGCTCGGCGTCCTGGACGAGGGACAGCTCGCCCGGCTGGCGTCCGTGGCGGCGCCTCCCGTGCTCGGCGGCGGCCGGCCCGTCGGCCGGTTGGAAGTCGGGTTCCGGTTGCGCCGCCGGTCCGGCTGAGCGCCTTCGTTTCGGAGCCCCTCCCGTACGATTCCTGCATGGGGAACGGTCGAGGCACCATCGAGCGTGGGGCGGACGCGCGCCCGGCGGCCGGCGAGGCGCCGAGGATCGCCGTGGTCAGTCTGCACACGTCCCCGCTGGACCAGCCAGGTTCGGGGGACTCCGGCGGGATGAACGTCTTCATCCGGGCGGCGGCCGAGCGCCTGTCCGCGGGCGGCCTGCAGGTCGACGTCTTCACCCGCACACGAGACGGGCGTCGTCCCGAGGTCGAGGAGCTCGGGAACGGCTCCCGGCTCATCAACGTGCAGGCCGGGCCGAGCGCCCCGGTGCCGAAGGACGAGCTCCCGCGATTCCTCCCTGAGTTCCTCGGGGGTGTGCTCCGGCGGGCTCGGGCCGAGGGGTCGGACTACGACCTCGTCCACACGCATTACTGGCTCTCGGGCTGGGTGGGGCGCAGCGCCCGCGAGATCTGGGGCGTCCCTTTGGTGGCTTCGTTCCACACCCTGGGCAAGGTGAAGAACTACTCCCTGTCGCGCGGCGAGCGACCCGAGCCTCCTGACCGTCTGTCGGGCGAGGAGCTGGTGATCGCGGACGCGGACAGGCTCGTCGCGGCCACGCCGGTCGAGGCGGCACAGCTCGTCGGTCTGTACCGGGCCGAACCCGACCGCATCCGCATCGTCCCCCCGGGCGTCGATCACGGCCTGTTCTT
Source organism: Actinomycetota bacterium (assembly GCA_036745475.1). Classification (GTDB taxonomy): domain Bacteria; phylum Actinomycetota; class UBA4738; order UBA4738; family HRBIN12; genus DASSJM01. The sequence goes on from DAIOFZ010000011.1 coordinate 2,330, forward strand.
CCCTCGAGATCGGAGCCGGGCCAAGGCGCGGCTCCACCTCGCGGATCCGCGGCTGCTGCTGTTCGTGGGGCGCCTGCAGGCGCACAAGGGCCCCGACGTCGCCGTCAGGGCGGTCGCCGAGGCGATCGCCCGCGACCCGGCCGGGACGCGTGACGTCGTGCTCGCGATCGTCGGCGGCCCGAGCGGCACCGACCACGGCGCCGAGGTGGCCCGCCTGATGGATCTCGCGTCGGCTCTCGGCGTGGGGGAGCGCGTGATCCTGTTCCCGCCCCAACCGCAATCGCGGCTGGCGGACTTCTACGCGTCGGCCGAGGCGGTCCTGGTCCCCTCGAGGTCGGAATCGTTCGGGCTCGTGGCCCTCGAGGCGCAGGCCTGTTCGACCCCCGTGGTGGCGTCGGCGGTCGGCGGTCTGCGGTACGTCGTCGAGGACGGCGTCACGGGGCACCTCGTCGAAGGCCACGACCCCGGCGACCATGCGGAGCGGATCCTCGCCGTCCTCGGCGATCCGAGCGAGCGCCGGCGGATGGGCGAGGCCGGCGTCGCTCGCTCGCTCCGCTTCTCCTGGGACGCGACCGCGGCCGGAATGCGCTCGGTGTACCGCGAGCTGCTCGACGGCCGCCTCCACGCCTGAACGAGAGCGGCGACGCCGTGGCGCGCTCGAACCGGTCGGGGTCGCATCGAGTGTTGGCTCGTCCGCGCCACGGCTCCCGTCGACACCTGCGTCGAAGCGCACCGTGGAACGCTCTGCACCGCAAGGGTTCCGAACGATGTGTCGGGGACGTTCGCGTTCGGGACATGTTCTTGTCACTCTTTCCCTCACCCGATCTACCTGGGCATATGTACCGTGACCTGCGCGTTCGTCGGGTTGACCGGCCTCCGCGCCGCCGGTACATTTCGCTCGCTCCGAGCAGCCGGAGCGGCCGAATCAGGGAACCGAGGCCGGGACCCCTGGGAAAGCCGTAAGGCCGACTGGGCGCACCTGCTCGTACGGTTGGGACAGCTAACTAGCTGTGCGGGTGGGGAGGCTCGGGAGGCCCCAAAGCCCAACGAAAGGGTGCTACGGCCAGGAAACCAAGACGGTTGCGAGAGGTTGCTCGGAGCACCTGAGCCCGAGGGGCCAACGGTGGCTGGAAGCTTCGGCTTTCGGCGAGCCGGAGGTCCCTCGGGTTCTTTCCTTTTCCACCTCCGATCCGGGCGACGCTCAGATCCCCACGCGACGCGGGCCTTGTTCGCCCGGCGGTGCGCGGCTACCGTTCCCAGGTCATGACCGCCGGACAGGGAGCCGAGAACCACACCCGACGCGGGCAGATCGTGGACGTCGCGATGCGGCAGTTCGCCGAACACGGCTACCGCGGTGCGCACGTGGAGGACATCGCGGCCGAGGTCGGCATCGCCAAGGGGACCGTGTTCCTGCACTTCGGGAACAAGGAAGGGCTGTTCCTCGCGGCGTATCGGGAGGCGGTCGGGCAGCTCCCGGCCTGGCTCGATGCCCCCGCGGAGGTCGTGGACGCCGGGTTCTGGTCAGTCCTGGACTTCTGGCTCCGCCGAACCGAAGAGTTCCTCACCGAGCAATGGGTTGCCAACCGCGTCGCGATGATCGGGCGGTACGACACCGGGCTCGGGCTCCGGCGCCCGATCGATCGGCTCATGCGGAGCGAGGATCCCTACGGCACGCTCGAGTTCGTCGAGTTCGGGGTGCGTCGCCGCGAGATCCGGGACGACGTCGACGTGGAGATGATCGCCTCGATGCTGGACTGGGCCGCCGAACGGTTCCAGGACGCCCTCGGCAGCGAGGAGCTGGACCCCGGGCTGGTCCACCGTCAGCCTCACGTCCCCGGGCGGCGCGACGCACGGATCCTCGAGTTCCTCGAGCTGCTGCGCTCGGGCATCTCACCGGCACCGAGCCCGATCGTGGACCCGGACCCCGCCACGGCCGGGCCGGCGGCGATGGAGTCCGCCCGGGCCCGGGGAGCTGACGGATGAGCGCCACCCGCGATCGCAAGGTGGCCTTCCTCGGCGGCGGCCGGATGGGCGAGGCCTTCGTGTCCGGGCTGATCCGCTCCGGCGGCCGGAGCGCGGACGAGCTCATGGTCACGAGCCGCCGCGAAGAGCGCTCGCGCGAGCTCGCGGCAACCTACGGGATCGCGTCGACGCTCTCCAACCCGGACGCGGTCGCCTGGGCCGACGTCCTGGTCCTCACGGTGAAGCCGCAGGACATGGAGGTCCTGTTGTCCCAGATCCGCGAGCATGTGACCCACGAGCACCTGGTCGTGAGCTTCGCCGCCGGGATCCGGACCTCGTTCGTCGAGAAGCACCTGCCCGATGGCGTCCGCGTCGTCCGGGTGATGTCGAACGTGGCCGTCCTCGTGGACGAGGCGATGTCGGTCGTGGCCGCGGGCTCGAACGCCGAGGACCGGCACCTCGAGGTGGCCGAGGAGCTCCTCGGGTACGTCGGCAGGGTGATCCGGCTGAAGGAGGTCCACCTCGACGCCATCACGGCCACCAGCGGCAGCGGCCCCGCCTACTTCTTCCTGCTCGCCGAGGCGATGATCGAGGCCTGCATCCTGCTCGGCCTGTCGAGGGACGTCGCGACCGAGCTCATCATCCAGACGATGCTGGGGTCCGCGAAGATGCTCCGCGACACCGGCAAGCATCCGGTCGTGCTGCGTGAGATGGTGACCTCGCCGGGTGGGACGACGATCGCCGCGATCCGCCACCTCGAGGAGGCGGGCGTCCGCGCTGCCTTCCTGAACGCGATCGACGCCGCCCGGCATCGGAGCGCGGAGCTCGCGCAGGGCGGCGACGAGGACGAGGACTGAGGGAGAAGGACATGGGCCGAGGAGATCGAGCGAGGGTGCGCTGGGCGCACGAACGCGAGCGGAAGAAGAAGGCGGCGGAGAAACGTCAGGCCGCCGAGCGTGGGGCCGAACGCAAGAGCTCGAAGAAGTAGGTCTCGTCGGCCACCGCGTCTACATCTGCCCGAGCCGGTTCCGCAGGATCCCGATCCCCTCAGCCTCGAGTTCCACCTCGGCGCCGGGCCACACACGCTGCTCGAACCCAGGGATCTCGAACGGTCCCGAGGCGAACGTCTCGCCGGGCTCCAGCCGCTCCCGCTTCGACGCCCGGGCGACGTCGCGGAGCAGGCCGAGCGCCGTGCCGTTCAGGTTCCCCTTGACCCACTCCTCGCCGTCGATCCTGACCGTGACGAACGCGGTCTGCGGATCGAGCTCGTCGGCCGTCACCACGCACGGGCCGATCGAGAGCGGGACGCCGCGCGGGGTCGGCATCGGATCGCCGTTCGCGCGCCGTGCGAGCCAGTCCCCCACGAGCGTGTACCCGAAGACGACCGAGGGCGTCTGTTCGGGCGTGATCGCGTCGTCCACCCTGCGCCGCAGGACCGCCGCGATCTTCGGGTGGAACTCGAGCCATCCCGCGCCGGTGGGCCAGGGGATCTCCTCGTCCGGCCCGAACGCCGGCCGCCCACCCTCGACGGCGTCCGTCGAGCGGAGCGCGGTCGGCAGGAGCGCCGCGAGCAGACGTGGCCGCTCGACGACGAAGGCGTCTGCCTCGTCGCGCTCGAGGGCTGCCCGGGCGGCATCGAGCACCGTTCCCCCGTTGCTCCTGACGAGCCGCTCCATCGTCTCGGGGAACGCGGGGTGGCCGAGCAGGCTCGGCAGATCCACGACGTTCCCTTCCCGGAGCGCTCCCAGTCGCCGGTGCCCCCGCCGGTCGAAGGTCACGAGCCTCAAGGGAGGCCGATGATACGCCCGGCCGGGCGCCGAATCTCGGTATCGGTCGGGCACTTCCCCGCAGGCTTCCGACTTGGGGGAAACGGGCTCCGGCGGCTACGATTGAAGACCAGATCCACCAGGTCACTCCCCGTTTTTCCGCCGCACAGGAGGCTCTCCATGGCAGAGGAAGGGTTCCGCATCACCTACGCGACGATGACGGCCGACAACGACGACCTGCACGAGGCCTACGACCGGGGCATCGAGGTCGCCCGGTCCTGGCTCGGGCAGCGGCATCCGCTCTTCGTGAACGGCCAGGCACGCGAAGGCTCCGGGTACAAGGCCGCCCATTCGCCGATCGACGGCACGCTGATCGGCGAGTTCGCCTCGGGCACGCGCGAGGACGTCCGCGACGCCGTTGCGGCCGCCAAGGCCGCGTTCCACGACTGGGCGGACCGGCCCTGGCAGGAGCGGGTCGCGATCATCCGCAAGGCCGCCGACATCATGTCCGATCAGCGAAACGAGCTGTCGGCGCTGATGGCGATGGAGGTCGGCAAGAACCGGCTCGAGGCGCTCGGCGACGTGGAGGAGTCCGCGGACCTGCTGCGGTGGAACGCCAACGAGGTCGAGCAGAACGAGGGTTTCCGCAGGCCGATGCAGTCGCTCGGCTCGCCGGGTGAGTACTACGACGTCCTTCGCCCGTACGGCGTGTGGGGCGTGATCAGCCCGTTCAACTTCCCGATGGCGCTCGCGGCGGGCCCGTCGTCCGCGGCGCTGGTCGCGGGCAACACCGTGGTGTTCAAGCCCGCGCACATGGGCGTGTTCACCGGGCTGAAGCTGTACGAGGCCTACATGGCGGCCGGCGTCCCGAAGGGCGCCTTCCACTTCCTCTCGGGTCCGGGCAGCGTGGTCGGCGACGAGATCGTCAACCACCCCGACGTGGCGGGGATCACCTTCACTGGTTCGTACGAGGTCGGGATGGGGATCTACAAGGGGTTCGCCAAGGACTTCCCCAAGCCCGTGATCTGCGAGATGGGCGGTAAGAACCCGACGATCGTGACCGATAAGGCCGACGTGGACAAGGCGACCGACGGGGTGCTGCGGTCGGCGTTCGGGTTCGGCGGGCAGAAGTGCTCGGCCAACTCACGTGTGTATGTGCACCGGAGCGTGTACGACGAGTTCGTCCGACGCCTCAGGGAGAAGACCGAGAACGTCAAGATCGGTGACCCGCTCGACCGAGACGTCTACCTCGGCCCGGTGATCGACGAGGGCGCGGTCGCGACGTTCGAGGAGGCGTCGAACGAGGCGAAGAAGAACGGCACGGTGGTCACCGGCGGCGAGCGGCTCACCGAGGGGGAGCTCGCGAAGGGGACGTTCGTCCAGCCCACGATCGCCGAGGTCCCGCTCGACTCGTGGATCTGGAAGAAAGAGCTGTTCGTGCCGTTCGTCGCGGTCGCGCCCTACGACGACCTCGACGAGGCGATCCGTCTGGCCAACGACACGGAGTACGGCCTAACGGCCGGCTTCTACAGCGAGGACCGCGCCCAGATCGACCGGTGGCTGAGCTCGATCGAGGCCGGCGTCGTGTACGTGAACCGGCGGGCGGGAGCGACCACGGGCGCCTGGCCCGGCGTCCAGCCGTTCGGCGGCTGGAAGGGTTCCGGCACCAGCGGCAAGGCCGGCGGCGGCCCCTACTACGTGCAGCAGTACCTGCGGGAGCAGTCGCGCACGGTGATCGAGGAGTGAGCACGGCCGACACGCTGGGGGCCCGGGGGGCCGAAGGAGCGAGCCCGAATGCGGGAGCGGTAGTCCCCCGGCCAGAGGACCTGGCGGACGCCGAGGCGCCCGCGCTCGTCACCGAGATCCCCGGGCCCCAGGCGCGCGCGCGGATCGAACGGGACCACAAGGTCACGAGCCCGTCGCTGCCGCGTGCGTACGACTTCGTCCCCAAGCGCGGGCGCGGCTCGGTGATCGAGGACGTGGACGGCAACCGCTTCCTGGACGTGAACGCGGGCATCGCCGTGACCTCGACGGGGCACGCGCACCCCAAGGTGGTCGGGGCGATCGGTGCCCAGGCCGAGCAGTTGCTGCACTACTCGGCCAGCGACTTCTACCTGCCGATCTACTCCGATGTGTGCGAGGAGCTCGATCGGATCGCCCCGTTCTCCGGCGGCGCCCGCAGCTTCCTCACGAACTCGGGCACCGAGGCCGTCGAGGGCGCGATCAAGCTCGCGCGCTACTCGACCCGACGTCAGTACGCGGTCGCGATGATCGGATCGTTCCACGGACGGTCCTACGGCAGCGTCTCGCTCACGGCCAGCAAGGCCAAGTACCACGCGGGGTTCGGCCCGTTGTTGCCCGGCGTGGTCCACACGCACTTCGGTGACTTCGAGCACCTGGAGCAGGTCGTGTTCGCTCGGCTGATCCCGCCCGACGAGGTGGCGGCCATCGTGGTCGAACCCGTCCTGGGGGAGGGGGGGTACGTCTTCCCGCCGCAGGGCTGGTTCGCGTACCTCCGCGAGCTCTGCGACCGACACGGGATCGTGCTCGTGGCCGACGAGGTGCAGTCGGGGATGGGCCGCACCGGCAAGATGTGGGCGATCGAGCACGAGGGCGTCGAGCCCGACGTCCTGTTGGCGGGCAAGGGGATCGCGAGCGGGATGCCGCTCGGGGCGATCGTGGCCCGAGAGCGCCTGATGACGTGGGACGGGGGCGCGCACGGCTCGACCTACGGCGGCAACCCGGTCGCGTGTGCCGCCGCGCTCGCCACGCTCCAGTTGATCGAGGGCGGACTGCTCGACAATGCGCGCGACGTCGGCGAGCTCCTGCTGAAGGGTCTGCGCGACATCCAGGCCCGCCGGCCCGAGATCGTGGACGTCCGGGGACGCGGCCTGATGATCGGGATCGAGTTCGCCGAGCCCGAAACGATGCATGCGGTCGAGCAGGCCGCGTTCCGACGCGGGCTCCTGGTCCTGGGCGCCGGGGACTCGGTGATCCGGATGTCGCCCCCGCTGGTGTTCCGACCCGATCAGGCCGAGACCGCCCTCCAGGTCTTCGACGACGCCGTGGCCGACGTCGTGGGCGGCTAGCCGGCCGGGCGTTCGATGGCCCTGTCGGTCGACACCTTGACGTGGGACTGCCGCTCGCCCGAGGTGGTTGCCGGGTTCTGGGCCGGGGTCCTCGGTTACGAGGTGGCCGAGGTCGACGACGAGGACGCGCTGATCCGCGACCCACAGCAGGAGGGCTGGCCGATCCTGTTCCAAGTCGTTCCCGAGGGCAAGTCCGTGAAGAACCGGCTCCACCTGGACCTCCGGCCGGAGACGTCGATGGCGGACGAGAAGGCCCGCGTCTCAGAGCTCGGCGCCAGCGAGCTTCGCTACGTCGAGGAGGGCGGGAGCTTCTGGACCGTGATGCTCGACCCCGAGGGCAACGAGTTCTGCGTCCTGCGCGGCCCGAAGGACGGCTGGAGCCCCGAGTGACCGGGCGGGCGGGGTCGAGCGGGCGGGCGGGGACGAGCGGGCGGCCGGGGACGAGCGGGCGGGCGGGGACGAACAAGCAGGCGACGATGGCCGACGCGGTCGGGGAGCTGGTCCGCGACGGCGACACCGTGGCGATCGAGGGGTTCACCCACCTGATCTGTTTCGCGGCCGGACACGAGATCATCCGTCAACGCAAGCGCGACCTGACCCTCGCGCGGATGACGCCGGATGTGATCTACGACCAGATGATCGGCGCCGGCGTCGCCCGCAAGCTGATCTTCTCGTGGCTCGGCAACCCCGGGGTCGGATCGCTGCACGCCGTTCGGCGCCGGATCGAGCAGGCCGACCCCGAACCGCTGGAGATCGAGGAGTACTCGCACTTCGGGATGGTGTGCCGATACGTCGCGGGCGCCTCGAACCTCCCGTTCTTCCCCATCCGCTCCTACTACGAGAGCGACATCCCCTCGGTGAACCCGAACATCAAGCCGATGCGGTCGCCGTACGAGGACGGGACCGAGGTCTACGTGGTGCCGCCGCTGCGGCCCGACGTCACGATCGTGCACGCGCAGCGGGCCACGGTCACGGGCGACACGCAGATCTGGGGGTTGCTCGGATGTCAGAAGGAGGCCGCGTTCGCCGCCGACCGCGTGATCGTGGTGTGCGAGGAGATCGTGGACGAGGCGGTCGTCCGTCGCGACCCGAACCGGACCCTCATCCCCGGGGTCGTGGTCGACGCCGTGGTCGAGCAGCCGTTCGCCTGCCACCCGAGCTACGCCCAGGGCTACTACGATCGCGACAACGCCTTCTACCTCGAGTGGGAGCGGATCTCCAAGGACCCGGAGGCGCTCGAACGCTGGTTGAAGGAGTGGGTCCACGGTCTCGAGGGTCACGCCGAGTACCTGGCCCGGATGGGCGATCGGTGGGAGGGACTGCGCGCCGAGGAGCGCCTGTCCGGGCAGGTGAACTACGGTGACTACTCGTGATCGGCGGGGCGCTCCGGTGAGTGAGGACGGCTACACGAAGAACGAGATGATGATCGCCGCGAGCGCGCGCACCCTCGCGGGCGAGCGGGTCTGCTTCGTCGGCGTCGGGCTGCCGAACATCGTCTGCAACCTCGCGCAGCGCACGGTGTCCCCCGAGCTGCAGCTGGTGTACGAGGCGGGTGTGTTCGGCGCGCGCCCCGAACGGCTCCCGCTCTCGATCGGCGACCCGACGCTCGTCTCCGGTTCGACGGCGGTGACGTCGATGTTCGAGCTGTTCGCCTTCTACCTCCAGGCAGGTCTGATCGACGCAGCCTTCCTCGGCGGTGCGCAGATCGACCGGTTCGGGAACCTGAACACCACCGTGATCGGTGACTACGCCGCGCCGAAGGTCCGGCTCCCCGGCTCCGGCGGCGCGTGCGAGATCGCGATCCACGCGCGCAGGATCCTGGTCATCATGCGCCAGGCGAAGCGCTCGTTCGTCCAGGAGCTCGACTTCCGGACCTCGCCCGGGCACTCGGGCGATCCGGCGCACGATCGCGCGCGCGGGTGGTTCGGGAGCGGGCCCACCAGCGTGGTGACCGATCTCGCGACGTTCGGCTTCGACGAGGAGACCGGGGAGATGACGCTGCTCACGGTGCACCCCGGCGTGACGATCGACGACGTCCGCGCGAACATGGGATGGGATCCGCGCCTGTCCGGGTCCCTCGGCGAGACCCCGGCGCCGACCGAGGACGAGCTGCGGTTGATCCGCACGCAGCTCGACCCGCACGGCATGTACAGGTCCTAACGATGGTCGACTCCCAGGGTTCCCACGGCGAAGGAGACCTGCCCGATCTGCGCGGGGAGCCCGAGCCCGACTGGGTCGAGGACATCCGGCGGGGTCGCGAGGAGCGCGCGCGACCTATCAAGTCGCTCCTCGGCCAGGCCCCACCGACCGATGCGCCCGAAGGCGAACCACCCCCGATCGAGGGCCAGGACACAAGCGCAGGTGAGCCCGAGCAGCCCGCGGGCGCACCTGATCCGCCGGCATGAGCCACGTGTTCCACCGCGTCCTGTCTCGACCCCTGCCCCGAGCCGTGCACGCCGATGGCGTGTGGATCGAGGACGCCGAGGGCAAGCGCTACCTCGACGGCGCCGGCGGAGCGATCGTCGTGAACGTCGGCCACGGCGACCGGTCGCTGGTCGATGCGATGGCCGAGCAGTCCGCGCGGACCTCCTACGTCCATGGGACGGCGTTCACGACCGAGGCCCTCGAGTCCTACGCCGCTGCGGTCGCGCCGGTCCTGCCGCTGCACGAGCCTCGGATCTACCCGGTCTCGGGCGGGAGCGAGGCGGTCGAGACTGCCCTCAAGCTCGTCCGCGCATTCCACCTCGCTCGGGGCGAGGAAGGGCGCACGCTCGTGATCGGCCGGCGGCCCTCGTACCACGGGAACACGCTCGGCGCCCTCGATGTCGGGGGCAAGGAAGGACTTCGACGGCCGTACGCCCCCTGGCTCGGGCGGTTCCGACACGTCGAGGCGGCGTACGAGTATCGCTGCACCATGCCCGAACATCCGAACGCGTGCGGCGTCGCGCACGCGGCCGCGCTCGAGTCGGTGATCCTCGAGGCCGGTCCCGGGAACGTCGCTGCGTTCGTCGCCGAACCCGTTTCGGGCGCGACCCTCGGCGCCGCGGTCCCCACCGACGACTACTGGCCGGCGATCGCCGAGGTGTGCACCCGGCACGGGGTGCTCCTGATCGCCGACGAGGTCATGACAGGGTTCGGCCGGACCGGACGATGGTTCGGGGTCGACCACTGGGGTGTCCGGCCCGACCTGCTGACGGCGGGCAAGGGGTCGACCAGCGGGTACTTCCCGTTCGGGTTCGCCGCGTGTTCGGGTGAGGTGCTCGAGACCGTGCGCGAGACGGGGTTCGTCCATGGGTTCACGTGGTCGCACAACGGGGTCGGTGCCGCCGTGGCGCATGCGATGCTGCGCCGTCTGATGGAGGACGGCCTGGTCGAGGCAAGCACGCGTCAGGGGGAGCGGCTCCTGAAGGCGCTCACCGTCGCGCTCGAGCCCGATCCCGCGGTGGGCGACGTCCGGGGCATCGGCCTGATGATCGGGATCGAGCTCGTCGCCGACCGAACGACCGGAGCGCCGTTCCCGCGGACGCGGCGCGTGACGGAGGAGGTCGTCGGCGTCGCGCGCGACGCGGGGCTCCTGCTCTACTCGAGCACGGGACACGTCAACGGGGTGGACGGCGACCTCCTGATGCTCGGGCCGCCGTTCGTGATCTCGGATGCGGAGTGCGATCTGGTCGTGGAGCGGACGGCCGCGGCGATCTCGTCGCTCCGTCACGCGTGACCGGCAGCGCCGGGCTCGTCCTGTGCCCCGGGGCGCGCATCTACGACCACGGTCCCGAGCATCCGCTCCGGCCAGAGCGGGTCCTGTACACGTGGTCGTTGATCCAGGCCTGCGGCCTCCTCGACCGTCCGGAGGTGTCGACGCTCGCGTGTCATGCCGCCGAGGACTCGGAGCTTGCACTGGTGCACTCGGAGGCCTTCATCGACGCCACACGGCGGGCCGGCCACGGCGAGCCGGGCGACTGGCGTCGGTTCGGATACGGGCCGGGGGATAACCCGATCTTTCCGAACATGCACGAGGCGGGCTCGCTCGTCGCCGGTGCGTCGCTCTCGGCCGCCCGGGCCGTCGTCGACGGAGCGGTCTTGCACGCGTTCAACGCGGCCGGCGGCCTCCACCACGCGATGCCGTCGCGTGCATCGGGGTTCTGTGTCTACGACGATCCTGCGGTCGCGATCGCCTGGCTCCTCGAGCAAGGCGTGCACCCGATCGCTTATGTCGATGTGGATGTGCATCACGGCGACGGGGTGCAGGCGATCTTCTACGACGAGCCGAGGGTGCTCACGATCTCGCTCCACCAATCGGGCGGGACGCTCTTCCCCGGCACCGGGTTCGTGACCGAGCGCGGCGCGGAGGGCGCGGAGGGGACGAAGGTCAACGTCCCCTTCGATCCCGGCGTCGCGGACAGCGGCTGGCTGACGGCGTTCCGGGAGATCGTGCCCCCGATCGTTCGCGCCTTCGCGCCGAAGGTCCTGGTGACCCAGCTCGGCTGCGACACGCATCGCACCGATCCGCTGGCCCAACTCCGGCTCTCGACCGCCGCGTACCGCGCCACCGCGGCCGAGCTGCACGCCCTCGCCCACGAGGTGACGGGCGGGCGATGGCTCTCGACCGGAGGTGGGGGGTACCAGTGGGCGACGGTCGTGCCTCGTGCCTGGACGCTCTATTTCGCGGAGATGTGCGGCGCCGAGCTCCCGGACGATCTCCCCGAGTCGTGGATCGAGGAGGTCGAGTTCGACGTGCGTGGGCCGGTCCCGGCCACGTTCTCCGAACCACCCCTCGACGGGGATGCGCTCGACGAAGGGACCCAACGGATGATCGACGAAGTCAAGCGGACGTGCTTCCCGTTCTTCGGTCTTCGCCCCTAGGCACAACCCCGACGTCCGAGAGCATCAGCGTGACATGCGCGAAGCGATCGAGCACGAGAGCGTCGGCGAACCAGGTCGGCGCCCCCGAGGCACCCGTGGTGGAGGTTCTGGGTCAAGCGCGCAGGGTGACGGTCTGGCGAGGGCTCAATCGTCGCGAGAGCCGGTGGATCGGTAGCGCCGGAAGATGGTGCCGACGCCCCAGCGGTACAGGGGTGGGGTCAGGACGCGGAAAACCTGGAGCGCGGCCAACGAACGCGGGATGGAGATCTCGGGCGCGACGTCCTTGCGAACGACCTCGACGATGAGCCGGGCGACGTTGTCGGGATCCAGCCGGACGAACGAAGGACCGGTGACCGGGAACCCCTCGGTGGGCGAGAAGCCGGGGTTCACGCTCGTGACCAGGATCCCCTTCGGGCCGAGCTCGTGGTACAGCGCCTCGCCGAACGCGACGACCGCGTGTTTGGTCGCGCCGTAGATCGCGCTCCCGGGCGTTGCGAACCGTCCGGCGAGCGACGCCACGTTCACGATGTGACCGCGCCGACGTTCGAGCATCATCGGGAGGAAGAGCTTGGTGCCGAGGACGACGCCCCGCAGGTTCACGTCGATCACCCGATTCAGGTACTCGATGTCCGTGGTCTCGAACGGCCCGCCGCCGCGGATGCCCGCGTTGTTGACCAGGACGTCGCACCGCCCGAACGTCGTCGCCACGCGGTCGCGGAGGGCGGTCAGCTCCTCGACCTCCGTTACGTCGCACCGGACCGCGAGTGCGGCCCGGCCGCCCTCCGACGCGATCCGCTCTGCGAGCGCCTCGAGGCGCTCGAGCCGTCGTGCGGCGAGAACGACGCGGGCGCCCGCGCGGCCGAACCTGAGCGCGGCGAGCTCGCCGAAGCCCGATGACGCTCCGGTGACGACCACGACCGAACCTCGCAGCTCCACTTCAGGCCTCGTCTCGGGTCATCGCCCCGCTCCTCGTACGATGGGATCGATGGACGCTATCCGATCGCACGCCGCTCGCCTGCCGGCACTGGACGACCGCTGGACGCCCGGCGCGGTCGGGCACGCGGAGCTGCTCGAGGGCCTGCGTTCGGGGGCCGTGGCCGGACCCGAGCTCAGCCATCCCCTCGACAACGTGCTGGGCAACATCCGGCTGCTCCACGAGGGCGATCCCGACAAGCAGTTCGGGATGACCGGGCTCCACACGCTCGAGCCGCACGAGATCCTCGAGCTCGTAGGCCGGGCCGCCGGGTTCGAGCCCGATCCGAACGCCACCATCGGCCCCGTCCCGGTCGACCCCGAATGTGTCTTGATCGCGTGCGGCGAGGCCGGCGACCGGTTCGCCGAGGCGATCCGGCGCCGCGATCGCGTGATCCTGGCGACGGGCCACCCGGTGGGCCTCGCGCACCTGTACATCGAGGTCGGGCGGCTGCTTCGCGCCGGCGGTGCGAGGATCGTCGAACCCGCCGACGGGATCATGTGGCAACAGGTCGACCGCCCCCGTCCGTGGCAGATCCGGTACCTGGACGGCGTCGCGATGCTGACCGACAAGGCCAGCGCTCGGCACACCCACAGCGGGGACGCGATGAACCGGATGCTGGACGACCTGACCCCCGATCTGGTGTTCGCCGACCACGGGTTCGCGGGAGCAGCGATCGAGCGCGGCGTCGACACGGTTTCGATCGCCGACGTGAACGACCCCGCCCTTCTCGTCGCACAGGCCCAGGGCCGGACCCGCACCGTGATCGTGATGGACGACAACGTCGCCCCGCAGGCCTACTGGCCCTGCTTCCAGGCGATCGCCGCCCGCCTCGCCTGACCGCACGGCGTATGGCATCCGCCCCGAGAGCCCGGCGCGCGCGTACGGTGCTGAGCCGGATAGGATGAACGCCAACTTGACGATCACACCCACTCCAGAGGCACGGTTCGAACGCGTGAGCGGAGCCGCGGGCTCCATGACGACCATCGAGACCACCGAGAGACGGCTGTCCGGGCGGGAGGTCTCCCCGGCCGGATAGACGCACGCACGCGTGCGACCGGCCTCCGGGTGGGAGAACCCGGAGGCGGATGTGAACGAGCACGAGGCGCTCGTCGACCAGGCGGTGCGAACGAAGCACACGGTGCTCCTGATCGGCGGCATGGATACCGGGAAGACCACCCTGTCGCGGGAGCTCCTGGCGGCTGCGCTCGCGGCGGGCCGGCCCGCGGCGCTCCTGGACGCTGACGTCGGACAGAAGACCGTGGGGCCACCGGCGACGATCTCGCTCAAGGTCGTTCGGAGCCCCGAGGATCTCGAGCCGGAACCGTTCGCGACGCCCGACGCGCTGTACTTCGTCGGCTCGACCTCGCCGCAGGGTCACCTCCTGCCGGTGGTCGGCGGCGTGGCCGCCCTCCACGAACAGGCCAAGCAGCTCGGGGCCGATTTCATCGCCGTCGACTCGTCGGGGCTCGTGTCCGGGATCACCGGGCAGACGCTCAAGTACCACAAGGTAGAAGCGCTCCGGCCCGACCTGGTCGTAGGGCTGCAGCGCGGGGAGGAGCTGCTGCCGCTGCTGGGCGTGATCCAGCGGTTCTTCGCGACCGAGGTGGTGCCGCTCGGGGTCCATCCGAGGGTCGTCCCGACGACGGTGGACCTGCGAGCCGAGAACCGAGAGCGATCGATGCGCCGATACTTCACGGGCGAGCTCCATCGCTTCCGGGTCAAGCCCACCGTCTTCATGCCCGCGCTCCCACCGCTGTTCGAACCCGCCGACCTCGACCGGCTCCTGGTCGGACTGTCCGACGGCGCGGGCGCCTATCCGGGGATCGGCTACCTGGAGCACGCGCCGGACGACGGGGTGCTCCGGCTCATCTCGCCCGTGGCAGAGGGTCCCAAGGCGCTTAGACTGGGGTCCGTCCGTCTGGATGCGTCTTTCCGCGCCAAGCGCGTGGACCTCCGGAACCTGTTCGGATCGGAATAGGAGATCGCTGCGTGCCGTCGTTGGTCAAGAAGCGCCGCAAGAAGATGCGGAAGAAGAAGCACAAGAAGCTGCTGAAGAAGACCCGCTGGCAGCGCCGTCAACAGGGCCGCTAAGGAGGCCGGTCGGTGCGCGTGGCGGTCCCGGTCCGGGCCCGTCCGATGGCGATCGTGCTGCTGGGCGCGATTGCGCTCGGGGCGTGCGGTGACCCGCCGCCTGCCGATCTCTCGGGTTCGCGGGCGGTCAAGTTCGAGTCGCGCGACGGCGTCACGCTGGAGGGCCGTCTGTTCGGTGACGGCTCGACGGGCGTCGTGCTCTCGCACATGCGACCCGCGGATCAGCGCTCGTGGTTCGCGTTCGCGAACCGACTCGCCGACCAGGGGTACCTCGTCCTCACGTACGACTTCCGGGGGTACTGCCCGGGCGACGACGGCGGGTGCTCGCAGGGCGACCTCCAGATCTCGGCGATCTGGCAGGACGTGCTGGGGGCGATCGACTTCATCCGATCCCAGGGGGCAACGACCGTCGCGCTCGTGGGCGCGAGCATGGGCGGCACGGCCTCACTGGTCGCGGCCGGGGAGGAGGGGACGGAGGTGGCCGTGGTGGTGACCCTCTCGGCACCGACATCGATCGAGGGGCTCGACGCCGACGCCGCTCTGCTCCAACGCGTGGACGCGAACAAGCTGTTCATCGCGGGTGTCGGCGACGCGGCCGCCGCGGCGTCGGCCGAGCAGCTCTACGAGATCGCCCCGCCGCCGAAAGCGGCCCCCGAGATCGTCCCGGCCGACGACCACGGCACCGACCTGCTGACGGGCTCCCGGGGAGAAGCGGTCCAACGCATCATCGAGACCTACCTCGCACAGTTCGCGCCGGCGTGACGCTCAGGGCGACGGTGCGATGCTCGGGAAGGGCGTCCCCTCGACGGGCCCCGGGAAGGGAGCCTGGTCGCGGTTCGCGAGCGCGATCTGGTAGACGGCCGCGCCGATGATCAACGCGAAGAGCACGACGATCGTGATCAGCGTGAAGCGGCGCATCGCCGGAGGCTAGCACCCGCACCGAGGGTGGCCGTCAGGCAGGGAGCGTGAGCCCCGCCTCGCAGAGCTCGCGGTTACGCGAAAGGATGCGGCGCAGGGCCTGGTCGTCGTCGAGGTGGTCGCGGAGGTCGATCTCGAGTGAGATCGCCCCGCGGAACCCGCCCGCCGCGAGCGCCCCGAGGAACCGGCCGAGGTCCAGGACGCCCTCGTCAAGGGGCAGGTGGGAGTCCCAGCCCTTGCCCGCGTTGTTCGACAGGTGGACGTGGGCGAGCCGGTCGCCGAGCCGGGCCGCGGCCTCGACGGGGTCGATGCCCGAGACCGCAAGGTGGCTCGTGTCCAGTGTCACGTCCGGGAACCCCTCGAGCACCTCGAGCGATTGCCGCGCGTGGAACCGAGCCACGCTCCGCCCGCGGAGCCGCAACGGGAACATGTTCTCGACGGCGACCCGCACGCCGCGGTCGGTCACGACGGCGGGGAGCCGCTCGTCGAGCCAGCACCGATAGGCCGACTGCCATCGATAGGGCGGATGCACGACGACCAGCGGCGCGCCCACGCCAAGGGCGAGCTCGATCGCCCGATCGATCTTCTGGACAGGGTCGCGGCCCCAGACCCTTCGGGACATCAGGAGGAACGGCGCGTGGATCGCCAGGACGGGGAGCGCGTGATCCTCGGAGAGCGCTCGGACGCGCGACGCGTCCTGGGTGTCGGGATCGTTCATGACCATCAGCTCGATCCCGTCGAAGCCGGTCCTCGCGAACAACGGGAACGCGACATCGATCGGCTTGGAGAAGACCGAGATCGTCGAGCAGATGATGGGGGGACGATCGTCGGGCACGCCGGGATGCTAACAGTGGTCCCTTCCGCCACGGCTATGCTGCGGCCCATGTGGGTGTTCCCTCTCGCGGCGGCACTCGTCGCCGTGCTGTTCGCCGCCGCGCTCGTGCGTCGGTACGCCGGCAGCCGTCGGCCGCACGAGCTGGTCTGGGCGCTCGCGCTCCTGATGTACGCGGGGGCGTCCCTCGCCGTAGCGCTCGGGGTCGCGAACGGATGGACCTCGGGGGAGTTCCGCGTTTACTGGGTGCTCGGCGCCGTGCTGAACGTCCCGTTCCTCGCGGCGGGCGAGCTCGAACTGCTGTTCCATGGCCGCGGCGTCCGATGGACCCTGTACGTGCTGCTCGCCTTCATCACCGCCTACACGGTCGCGGTCGTTCGCACCGCGGAGATCCACACGGCGGCCCTCGCGCGGGACCTGCCCTCGGGCAAGGAGGTCTTCGGCGACGGTACCGCGGCCCATCGGCTGCCCCAGGTCGTCGCGATCCCCGCGTACCTACTCCTGCTCGGCGGGACCCTGTGGTCGGCCTGGCGCATGCGCGGCCGGCCCGAGCTCCAGGACCGGTTCTGGGGCACGCTCGTGATCGCGTTCGGCGCGACGATCATCGCGGGTTTCGGATCCGCGTTCGCCGCGCTGGGTTATCTCGTCCCGTTCTCGCTCTCGCTCTTCGTGGGCATCTGCGTGATGTTCCTCGGGTTCCTGCGCGCCGCGCGGCGACTCGATCGCACCGACGAGCTGACGCATCCCGCGTCGAGGTGATCCGCCCGGCAGGTCCGTTACGTGAGCGACCCGAACCAGCTGGGTCCGTCGGTGCTCGGGCGGGTCGGAGGTTGAGCGACCGCCTCCTCGGTGATCCAGATCTCGTCGTACCGGGCGACGTCAACCCCTTCGACCTCCACCAACAGGACCCCGTCGTCCGGCCGGAACATCTCGCCCACCGGCGTCCACTCGCCGTCGCTGCCGAGCCACAGCTGGTACGCGTGGCCGGGGGCGGGCTCGGGACAGAACTCCGCGGCGATGTACAGGCTGCGGATGTCGGGCGCGGAGACCTCGACCATCCCGCTGTCCGGTGGCGTCTGACCCTGTGGCGACACGTTCACGGGCGAAGCGCCCGGCGACCGCATCGCCGAGAGGATCTCGAGCGCGGTGCCCGTGCGCGTCTCTGCGTTCGAGAGACGGCTCCCGAGCACGAGCGAGAGGCCGCCCATCGCGACCAGCGCCACGGCCGAGGCCGCGACCGCGATCAGCGCGCCGCGACGAGGCGTTCGGCCGGCGAGCGGGACCTCGTCCATCGCGTGATGAAGGCGGGGCAGGAGGGTGTCGGGCGGATCGACGGGGGGCGCGGCGAGCGCGAGATCGCCCGATACGGCCTGGAACTCGGAGAGGGTGGCCCGGCACGTCGCGCACGAGGGCACGTGGTCGACGAGGATCCGGTCGGCCTCGGCCGCCTCATCGCCCGAGAGCGAGAGCAGCACGTAGCCGGCCAGGAGCTCGTCGATGCGCTCGTGATCCTCGGTCACGACCCCTCCTCCTCTCGCAGGGCTTCGCGCAGCTTCCGCATGGCCGCCAGCGTCCTCGTCTTCACGGTTCCGATCGGGATGCCGAGCTCCTCGGCGATCCGCACCTGCGTCTTGCCCTCGAAATACGCCATCTCGAGCACCTGCTGCTGCGCCTGAGGAAGGGTCGTGAGCGCGGCGCGAACCTCCTTGCGCCGAACGCGCAGGTACGCGTCCTCGACGACGTCCTCCGCAGGGTCTTCGCCGGTCGCGGGCTCGAGGTTCGCCGCACGCTCGGTCCGGCGCTTGAGGCGCTCCTCACGGCGGACGGCATCGACGGCCCGGTGATGGACCAGGGACAGGAAGAAGGACCGGAACGCCCCCCGCGCGGGGTCGAACGCCTCGGGCGCTCGCCACAGCGCGAGAAAGGCGTCCTGGACGACCTCCTGGGCGATCAGATCCTGCGACGTCACGCGCAGCGCCACGCCGTAGGCCGATCGACCGTACCGCCGGTACAGCTCGTCGAAGGCCGGCCGCTCGCGAGCCGACACCAGCCTGTGCAGCTCGAGATCGTGACGATCGTCCTCTTCCACGGGCTGTTTCCTACCACACGCGGGCCCGCGGCTCCCTCCCCAGCCCGGCCTCGTTAGCATGCGGTGTGTGCCCGAGGTCCTGATGTTCGCGCGACCGGGATGCGGACTGTGCGACGAGGCGCGCGAGGTGATCATGGCGGTGCGGGCGCGGACGCCGTTCGAGTACCGCGAGGTCGACGTGACCGGCGACGACGCGCTCGAGCTCGAGTACGGGATCAGGATCCCCGTCGTGCTCGTGGATGGGCGCGAGCTCTTCGAGATCCGCGTCGACGCGGGCCGCCTGGGGGATGCCGTCCTGACTTAGTGCATTCGTGAAGAGCCGTTCACGAATGCACTATCATCCTCCGCCGTGACCGAGCGATCGATCCCGGAGGCGACCGTCGGACGGCTCCCCGTCTATCTCCGCGCCCTGGTCGAACTCGCGGAGTCCGGGAGCCCGACCGTGTCCTCGGAGGCGCTCGCCGAGCTCACCGGGGTGAACTCGGCGAAGGTGCGCAAGGACCTGTCGCACCTCGGCTCGTACGGCACCCGGGGAGTCGGGTACGACGTCGCCTACCTCGTGCATCAGATCCGCCGCGAACTCGGGCTGACCCAGCACTGGCCCATCGTGATCGTGGGCATCGGGAACCTAGGGCATGCGCTCGCGAACTATCGCGGGTTCGCCGAGCGCGGGTTCCGGCCGACGGCGCTCGTCGACAACGACCCGGCGAAGATCGGGGAGGAGGTCGCCGGGCTCCGCATCCGACCGGTCGAGGACCTGCCGGCGATCGCGGGCGAACACGAGGCGTTGATCGGCGTGATCTGCACGCCCGCACCTTCGGCGCAGGCCGTCGCCGACGCGATGGTCCGGGCGGGCGTCCGGTCGATCCTGAACTTCGCGCCCGCGGCCCTGGTCGTGCCCGAGGGGGTTTCGGTACGCAAGGTGGACCTGGCGGTCGAGCTTCAGATCCTGACCTACTACGAGCAGCGCAAGGCCGCGCTCGCGGAGGTCAAGGGGCGTGAGGGGCGCGGCCGACGACCGATGGGTCGGGCCGCTACTTCGCGATCGTGATCCAGAGCGCGATGAAGATCACGATCACGGTCACGCCGAACAGGATGAACTGCACGGCTCCCTGCTCGATCAGCGGCGCCTCTTGAGCAAGCATCGCTCCTCCTAGGCGGGTCCGTACCACGGCGGGGCCGTCCCGCCCGTCAAGATCTCCTTGCGCTTGCGCTCCGCCCGGTCCAGGAAGGGCAGGTGGGCGCCGAACAGTACCGTCGAACCGATCAGGAACATCCATGAATACCGGTTGACGCTGCCGGAGTCGTGGCGGAGGTAGACCGTCAGGATCGGGCCGCCGTCGATGAAGAACGCGTGCGCGGCCGAGAGCGAGACCCCGTCGTCGGTCGCGTAGAACTCGACGTTCTGGACCGTGAAGTCCGTCGTCGTGAGGGCGCCGGGCTCGTGCTGGTTCTTGCCGAGATCCTCGTTCGCGTGCTCGGCGAGGAACCCCTGCGTCGCCGCCGTCACCGACTGGACCGACTCCGTGTCCGCGTCGTTCGTGCCGGGTTCGCGCCATCGGTCGTCGCCCGGGTAGGACGCGAAGGCCGGGTCCACCGCCTCGGGATCGGTCCCGGCCGCCTCGACGACCCACGCCGGCTCCGCCCCGCGAGGACCGAGGTTCACGGGCGTGTCGAGCCCCTGCGAGTAGAAGCCGAACGTCCACAGCGAGGACAGGAGGATCATCCAGCCGAAGAACGAGACCGCGAGCACCAGGTACCCCATCCGCCGGCCGAACACCGCCGCGAGCACGATCAGCACGCTGCCCACGAAGAGCACGAACGCCATGACCACGGCGAGCCCGCCCTTCAGCATCGTCTCGCACCCGATCTCGAACCCGAGACAGCCTTGGCCGAGCATCAGAACTCGATGTTGGTCGTCGGGTTGGGTTTCTTGGTGGGGTCGCCGTCCAGGAACTGATCGATCGCCTTGGTCACGGCCTCCGGGTTCGTGCACACGTTCTCGCTGAACGTCACCTCGTCCTTGTCCTGGATGCTGACGATGTAGTTCACGATGTCGTTGATCTGCTGATCGCCGAGCGCGCCCGCGAACCGGATGCTCCACGACGGCATCAGACCTCGCCCCTGTTCGATCGTGGTGTAGATGTCGTCCAAGCCGTAGATCAGTGGGTGGCCGGTGAACGGCCCGCCGCAGACCGTGGTCAGGTTCGGCGTCGGCTGGACGTCGTAGGGGTCGTCCGGGGTCAGCGTGTTGGGGATGAGGGACCCCTGCAACCTGGGGCCGTGGCACTGCACGCAGCCCACGCCGGCCTGGTTGTCCTCGGAGTAGAGCTGGACGGCGTGCGCGCCGCGCGTGATCGCGTCGCTGATCAGGTCCTGCTCCTGGTCGAGGTTCTGCTCGGGTTCGAGGAGCCAGACGGCCGGCACCCAGATCACGAAGAACAAGACCGTCACCACGCCCCATCCCTGCAGCTTCTGGAGCAGCGGGGTCTCGAGATCGGGATCGGAGGGACCCGGGCGCATCGCGTTCGGTATGTCGGCCTCCCGCCGCTGGCGGCCGCGGAGGACGAGCACGCCGCCGGCGATCGCGAGGAAGATGGCGCCGCCGACCGCCAGGATGACGCCCTGGGCCTGGGACAGCCCGAGCATCACTGCACCGCCACGCAGAACGGGCCAGCCAGAGGCTTGTGGATCGTGTCGATCCCCCGGGGAGGGCCCAGGATGATCTCGGCGGTGTCGACCATGACGTCGCCGGTGTCGGTGACCGTGACCTTGAACCGATCCATCCCGTGCGGCGCGGGGCCGAGCTTGTACTCGCCGGCGGTGTTGTACTTCGAGCCGTGGCACGGGCATTCGAACCACTGCGACTGCTGGCAGAACGGGACCCGGCACCCCAGGTGCACGCACCGCTGGTACAGCGGCATGATCCCCTGGGCCGTGACGCCCTCGGTCGCGTAGTCGACGTCCCCCTCGGGCTTGCCGTTGTACTTGACGATGTAGAAGCGACCGGTGCCCGAGTAGAACGGCACGTCGTTGTCCTCGATGTAGGCGAGGATGTCGTCCAGCTTGCCGGCGTTGATCAGCGAACCGAACCCGCCCCGCAGGTTCGGCCACAGGAACGCGATCGTCGCGCCCCCGAACTCCGCGCCGAACACCAGCAGCGACCCGACGAGCGAGCGGCGGAAGAACTCGCGCCGGCTCACGGGCTTGGGCGCGGGGGCGGACGGTTCGCCCAGGATCGCGGCGCCGGCCGCTGCGTCCGCTTGCCGCTGTGCCCGCCTGGACCGGGCGAACGACAGCCCGAAGAAGATCGCGAACAGATCGATGACCACGATCACGACGATGACCGCGAGGGTGCCGCTCGAGATGGCGAGGAGGGGCGTCATAGCTCGAAGAAGACCCCCTGCGCCCAAGGCCAGACCCAGTTGTAGCCGGTGCCCCGGAAGAACGAGCCGATGATCGTCAGCACCGCCCCGAACATCAGGAGCATCGTGAACAGCGTGATCGCGATCTTGCGATCGCCGGGCTTGGTGCTCGGGTTCCGGTCCACGAACGGCGCGACCGCCAGGGCGAGCAGCACGAGCGTCGGCGCGAACAGCACGCCGGCGACCATCGGGTGGAAGTAGCGGAGCAGCTCCTGCAGGCCGAGGAAGTACCACGGCGCCTTCGACGGGTTCGGGGTCAGGTTCGGGTTCGCGAGCTCCCGGAGCGGGGCGTTGACGAACGTCGAGAAGATCGTGAGCGCCCCGAGGACGAGCATCATCGCGACGAACTCCTCGATCAGCAGGTGGGGCCACACGTTGATGCGGTCGCCCTGCTCGCGCTCGACGCGCTGGATCCCTTCGGGCGGGACGAGCGCCAGCAGCCGGTGCTTCTCAGGCGCCCCTCGCTTCGGTTCCGGGACGTTGCCGGTGGGCGCGGGCGCCTGTCGCTCGGGCGCGGTGAGCGTCGCCGCGACGGCTGCCGCCGGCGCCGCGACGCCGACGGCCGCAGGTGCGGCCCCGCCGGCGGGCGCAGCAGTCGAGGGGGCAGCAGCGGCGGGGGCAGCGGCCGCGGGCGCCGCTGCGGGTTGCGGTGCCCCTCCGTCGCCCGCGGCCGGCGCGGTCGCGGGTGTCGCGGCGGGCCCCTCGCCGGACTTCGCGCGCGCCGCCCGGAGGGCGGCGGCCCTCGCGCGGCCCTCGGCCACGCGGCGGTCGGCGCCCTTGGCGACCTCCTCCGCCAGGACGCGGTCGAAGGTCTCCTGGTCCAGCGACGTGTCGTCTCGAGCCATGTCCCCTTCTCCGCTAGAGCGGTCCCGAGATGCCGCCGTCCTTGCGGATCCGCCAGAAGTGGACCGAGAGGAAGATCACCAGGACGAACGGCAGAGCGAGCACGTGCAAGACGTACCACCGGAGCAGGGTGTCCGGACCCACGATCACCCCACCGAGCAGCAGGAAGTTGGCCTGCTTCGCGATCAGCGGCGAGTAGCCGGCGAGCGATGTCCCGACCGTGACCGCCCACACCGCCAGCTGGTCCCACGGCAGGAGGTAGCCGGTGAACGACAGTCCCAGCGTGAGGAACAGCAGCAGCACACCCACCACCCAGTTGAACTCTCGGGGCGGCTTGTACGAGCCGGTGTAGAAGACCCGGGCCATGTGCAGGGTCACGCTGAAGACCATCAGGTGCGCGCCCCATCGGTGCAGGTTGCGGACCAGGTCGCCGAAGAACACCGACGTCCGGATGTTCTGCATGTCCGTGTAGGCCGCGGCCGAACCGAGCTCGGCGGCGGGGCGATAGAAGAACATCAGATAGATCCCCGTGATCGTGAGCAGGATGAACAGGAAGAACGAGAGGCCACCCAGGCAGAACGTGTAGGTGAGCTTCAGTCCGTGCCGCTTCATCTTCACCGGGTGCAGGTGATAGAGCACGTTGTTCATCGTGGCGAGGGCGCGGTCGCGAGAGGTGTCTCGGTAGCCGCGACGGAAGATCGACCCGGGGCGGAAGATCGATCTCCAGACTTCGGTGTCGCGGACGCGGTCGAGGGCTTCGCCGGGCGTCGGCAGCTTCAGCTTCGCCACGTCGTCCCCTTCATCCCTTCCCCCGGCCTAGCCGGCCTCGGCGCGCTGTGACTCTGGCACCGAGGCCATCGTGCGCTGCCCCCGCGAGGCCTCCGGCAGCCGCGCATAGTACAGCGTGTCGGTCGGGCACCGGTCGACGCACACCGAGCAGCGCGTGCACGCGTTGTCGTCGACGACGAACACCGAGTAGGCGGACCCGACCTCGGCCCCGACAGCGCCGTCCTCCGCGTCCTGGACGATGTCGGTCGACATCATGTAGATGCAGTTCCACGGGCAGACGTCTTCGCACGCTCGGCACAGGATGCAGTTGTCGGGGTCGAGCATCAGGTGCTTGGGCGACTTGACGCCCTTCGCGAGCCAGTCGGGGTCGACGGTCTCGACGACGTAGTCGGTGTGGACGTCGACCTCGGTCTTGGTGAACGGCATCGCCTAGCTCCTCCTCACCGGTACCCGCCGGTGGGACGATCGGCGGTGCCGCCCCGGAGCTTGCGCCGCCAGTTCTGCATGATCGCCCCGATCACGACCACGGTCACGAATGGACCGACCGCGAGGTTCGCCGCGACGAAGTCCCGGGCGAGCGGGTGCCAGTCCGAGGTCCCGGACAGGCCTCCCCAGCCGAGCTTCTGCTCCGCGAAGTAGAGCCAGAACGAGGGGATGACCGCCATCGTGATGACGCTGAAGAAGGAGAACCCGAGGGAGAACAGGACCGCGGTGGTCCAGGTCCATTCGAAGTTTTTGACGAGCGGCTCCGCGCGTTCCTTCGCCCTGACGAGCACCTTCGGGACCTTCATGCGGCCTCCGTCGCCACGACCGTCCTCTCGTTCCCCGCGTCTTCGTTCGCCGGGCCTCGTTCGTGCCTGGACCGAGTCGGATTATAGTCGCGCGCCCCGGCATCCCCGCGCGGTCGCGTACCCGCTCACAGCTTGTGAATCGATTCACAAAGGCCGTGGCTCACTATCGCAGGACCGGGCGTGGGACCGCAACCCACCGCGCCGCGGCCGCCGAGCCCCCTGCTCGGGCGCCGACCCTAGACTGGCTCGGTGACCGGGGTGCTCGTCGACTGGGTCCAGGACGGCCTGGGGTCGTGGTGGGCCCCGGGGCTCGCGTTCGCCGCGGGGGTGATCTCGTTCGCGTCGCCGTGCGTGTTCCCGCTGGTGCCCGGCTACCTCTCGTTCGTGGCCGGCGGCGAGGCGCGCGAGGAACGCCAGCCGGTGGTGCCGATCCTGCTGTTCATCGCCGGGTTCGCCGCGGTGTTCTCGGCGCTCGGCGCCTTCACCGGCGCGATGACGCGGTTGCTGCGGTCGACGGCGGGCATCCGGATCTCGGGCGCGATCATCATCGCGTTCGGGGTCCTGATGCTCTTGTACGCGCTGCGGCTCGGGTCGCCATCCCTGTTCCTCGAGCGCCGTCCGCTGCTCGAACGGGCCAAGCCCGGCCGCGCGTGGGCGTTCCCGCTTGGCGTCGCGTTCGGCGCGGGGTGGACGCCGTGCATCGGCCCGGTCCTCGCGGGCGTGCTGGCGATCGCGGGCTCGCAGGGCGGCTCGCTCCGCGGCGCCCTCCTCCTGTTCGTCTACTCCATGGGGCTCGGCCTCCCGTTCCTGCTCGTAGGGGTGGGGGTCCGCAAGCTGATGGGCACCCTGGCGTTCGTCAAGCGCAACTACCAGTGGATCGCCGGGGTCTCCGGCGTCGTGATGATCGCGATCGGGGTGCTGGTCGCGACGAACCTGTGGACCCGGATGCTCGGCCCCGTCTTCCGCGCGATCGACGATTTCAGCCCGCCGATCTGAGGTACAGCGTGACTGATCGTGGGTAACTTCGGAGCGCGGAGCCGTGCGTCCGCGAGCCGGGGGAGGGTGCTACAGTGCGCCGGGCCTCGGTGCCCGTCTGAGGTCCACGCGGAGGGATACCGGCAAGGTGCGCAGGAGAACGGTCGTGGTCCTGGGCCTGGTGGCCCTGGCGCTCGTGGCCGCGGCCTGTGCGCCGAACGCCACCCAATCGGCACTGGAGCCCAAGGGTCCGTACGCGCAGAAGTCCTATGACCTGTTCGTCCCGGTGTTCTGGGTGGCGGTCGCGATCTTCGTCGTCGTCGAGGGTCTGCTGGTCCTGTTCGTCTTCCGATACCGCCACCGGAGGAACCAAACCCCACGCATCCCCGCGCAGGTCCACGGCAACACCCGGCTCGAGATCGCGTGGACGATCCTGCCGACGCTGATCCTCGCCGGCGTGGCGGTGCCCACGATCGCGACGATCTGGGACCTCGCGGCCAAGCCGACGGGCGACGTGCTCGAGGTGAACGTGCTCGCGCACCAGTGGTGGTGGGAGTTCGACTACCCGGGCCAGCAGATCCTGACCGCGAACGAGTTGCACATCCCGACGGGGCGACCCGTCTACCTGACCCTGTGTGCGGTGGGGTTCGGCTACGGGACTCCCGTCCCGAGCCAGGGCGGCCCGCCCGCGCCGAACGCGTGTCAGACGGGCCCGCCGGACGGTCAGCCTCCGGCCGGGATCGGCGGCGCGGTGATCCATTCCTTCTGGGTGCCCGAGCTCGCGGGCACCCAAGACGTCGTGCCGGACCTGACGAACCACCTGACGATCCAGGCCGACGAGCCCGGCGTCTACGACGGGCAGTGCAAGGAGTTCTGCGGCCTGTCCCACGCGTACATGAAGTTCCGGGTCGTCGCGCACACGCCGGAGGACTTCGACCGATGGATGGCCGATCAGAAGGCGCCGGCGTCACCCGACGTGTCGGGTCCGGCCGAGGCCGGGAAACGGGTCTTCCTGGAGACGTGCATCGCCTGCCACGCGGTGGCCGGGCTCGAGACCGCGAACGGCCAGCCCGTGCTCGCCAACGGCGGGCCCAACCTGACCCACCTGATGAGCCGCGACTGCTTCCGGGGCTGCACGCTGGCCACGACCGACGCGAACCTGCGACGCTGGATCGAGAACCCGCGCGCGATCGAGGCGGGATCGTTCATGCCCGATTACGGTCTGTCGTCCGACGAGATCGATCAGGTCGTCGCGTTCCTGAAGACGCTGGAGTGAGGTGAGGGCCGCATGGCGAGCGTGAGCGTCCCCGCGGAGAGGCCCGGTGGGCTCCTCCGGCGACCGCACGCGACGACGGGGTTCTGGAGCTGGTTCACGACCGTGGACCACAAGAAGATCGGGATCCTGTACGGCATCACGGCGTTCGCGTTCTTCCTGATCGGCGGCACCGAGGCGTTGCTGATCCGCGCGCAGCTCGCGCGCCCAGACCAGACCATCCTCGAGCCCGCCGTCTACAACGAGCTGTTCACGATGCACGGCATCACGATGGTCTTCCTCGTGGTGATGCCGCTGTCGGCGGCGTTCTTCAACTACCTGCTGCCCCTCATGATCGGCGCTCGCGACGTGGTGTTCCCCCGCCTGAACGCCTTCAGCTACTGGGCGTTCCTGTTCGCCGGGTTGTTCATCTACTCGAGCTGGTTCCTGGGCGGCGCGCCGAACGGGGGGTGGTTCGGCTACGCGCCGAACTCCGTGCTCGACCCTACACGGGGGATGACGTTCTACGCGATCGGGCTGCTCATCACCGGGATCGCGTCGACGGTCTCGGCCATCAACCTCGCCGTGACGATCCTGAACATGCGGGCGCCCGGCATGACGCTGTTCCGGATGCCGGTGTTCGTCTGGATGGGGCTGGTCGTGCAGCTGCTGCTCGCCTTCAGCCTGCCGGTGATCACGATCGGGCTGGTCGAGCTGCTGTTCGACCGGATGTTCGGGACGCACTTCTTCGACGTCGCCGCGGGCGGCAGCCCGGTGCTCTGGCAGCACCTGTTCTGGTTGTTCGGACATCCGGAGGTCTACATCCTGGTCCTGCCGGCGATGGGCATCGTGTCCGAGATCCTGCCGGTGTTCGCGCGCAAGCCGCTGTTCGGCTACCAGTTCGTCGTGTTCAGCGGGATCGCGATCGGGTTCATCGGGTTCGGCGTGTGGGCGCACCACATGTTCGCGGTCGGCCTGGGACCGGTGGCGAACACCGCGTTCGCGGTCTCGACGATGATCATCGCGATCCCGACGGGCGTGAAGATCTTCAACTGGCTCGGGACGCTGTGGAACGGCGACCTGCGTTTCGCGACGCCGATGCTGTTCTCGATCGGGTTCATCGCGATGTTCGTGATCGGCGGGCTGTCGGGCGTCACGCACGCCGTCGTGCCTTCGGACTACCAGCAGACCGACACCTACTACATCGTCGCGCACTTCCACTACGTGCTGTTCGGCGGCGCGATCTTCGGGCTGTTCG
>DAIOFZ010000012.1:0-30037 GCA_036745475.1 Actinomycetota bacterium
GTCCCGGTGGTGTCGGTGAACCCCTCCTCCGTCCAGGGACCCGGGCGAGCGACCGGCTCGGCGCGCCTGCTGCTCGAGGTCGTGAACGGGCGGCTCCCCGTGCTCGTCGACACGACGATCTCGCTCGTCGACATCGAGGACTGCGCGAGGGGCCACGTACTGGCCGAGACGCGCGGGACGCCCGGCGAGCGGTACCTGTTGTCGGGGGCGAGCCTGACGACGCGCGAGGCGGTCGACCTGCTCGACCGGATCTGGGGGCTCCCCCGCAAAGTGCGGTTCGCGCCGGGCTGGGTCGCGGCGGTGGGCGGCGAGATCGCCTGGCTGGGTGCGAGGGCCCTCCGTCGCGACGCGACCCTGTGCCCCGAGGCCGTTCGGACGTTACTCCACGGCCACCGGTACGACGGCTCGAGGGCCGCGCGCGAGCTCGGCCTGCGCTACACACCGGTCGAAACGACGCTGCGACGCACGCTCGAATGGTGCGAGGAACGACTCCTCGTTCCGCCCGCGCGCGAGCGGCGGGCGCGCACGTAGGATGGCTCGACAGCCCCAGCGAGAGACGAACGGGAAAGGCCGCTCGACCGGGAGGATCGCGCGATGGAGGACCGTCCGGACCGCAACATCGCACTGGAGCTCGTCCGGGTCACCGAGGCCGCGGCGCTCGCCGCAGGCAGATGGGTGGGCCGTGGCGACAAGGTCGCGGCCGATCAGGCCGCGGTCGACGCGATGCGCCTGATGATCGACTCGGTCTCGATGGACGGCGTCGTGGTGATCGGGGAGGGCGAGAAGGACGAGGCCCCGATGCTCTACAACGGCGAGTCGGTCGGGACCGGCGAGGGGCCGGCGTGCGACGTCGCCGTCGACCCGATCGACGGGACGCGCCTGACCGCCGTCGGACAGCCGAACGCGCTCTCGGTGATCGCGCTCGCCGAACGCGGTTCGATGTTCTTCCCCGGCGCGGCGGTCTACATGGAGAAGGTCGCGACCGGCCCGGAGGCGGCCGACGCGATCGACGTCGCCGCCTCGCCCGAGGAGAACGTTCGCCTGGTCGCCAAGGCCAAGGGGATCCGTCCCGAAGAGATCGGCGTCGTGATCTTGGACCGCGAACGCCACGCCGAGATGATCGCCCGCGTCCGCGAGGTCGGCGCGCGCGTCCACCTGATCACCGACGGCGACGTGGCCGGCGCGATCGCGGCCGCCACGACCCGCACCTCGGGACTCGATCTCCTGCTCGGGATCGGCGGAACGCCCGAGGGCGTCGTCGCCGCCGCGGCGTTGAAGTGCCTCGGTGGAGCGATACAGGGGCGACTGTTCCCGCGCGACGACGACGAGCGGCGACGGCTGCTCGACACGGGGTACGACATCGAACGCGTCCTCACGACCGACGACCTCGTCGCCGGGCAGGACGTGTTCTTCGCGGCCACCGGGATCACCGACGGGTCGCTGCTGCGCGGCGTCAAGTACTGGCCCGACGGCGCGACCACGTTCTCGATGGTGATGCGCAACCGGTCGGGCACCGTCCGGATGATCGAGGCGGAGCACCGGTTCGAGAAGCTCGAACGATTCTCCAGGATCGCCTACCGACGCTGATCGGTCTTCATCTCGACCTGCGCGAGCGCCGCGACCAGCTCCCGGGACCGCGAGCGTCAGCTCATCGGTCGGGAACGACCGCCGCGTAGACGCCCGTGCCCTGCTTCTCGAGCACGCCCGATCGTACGCCGTCGGCGAGCGCCGCGAGCAGCGTCTTTCGGACGTCGGGGATCTCGAACGGGTCGAGGTACCCGCGACGCAGCGCCAGGTCCTGGATCTTCGTCCAGTGCAGGGGCTGCCCCTCCTCCCGCAGCACCTCGGTCGCCGCCTCGAGCGCGTCCATCACAGCTCCTTGGCCGCCGGGAGCACGCGGTCGGCCAGCAGGTCGAGCATCGAGGGATCCGGCAGCGCGAACCAGACCGGCGCGGGACCCACGACGAGCTCGCCCACGCCGAGCGCGGCGAACCGCTCGAGGCGTTCGAGCACGTCGGCGGGGGTGCCGACCAGCCCGTCACGTCGCAAACCCTCGAGCGGCACCGCGTCGACGACGCCCAGCGGTAGCCGTTCTCGCATCAACTCGTATCGACGGGCGAGGTCCGCCTCGTCCTCGCCGACGACCGTGAACAGGCCGAGTGACAGCCGGAGCGTCGCTGGATCGCGGTCCTCGCGCTCGCACGCTTGGCGCGCGGCGGCCACCCGCTCCCCGTACGCCTCGGGCGTCCACCGCCAGACCGTGTTCCAGCCGTCGGCGAACCGCGCGGCGAGCCGCAGCATCCGCGGACCACCCTTGCCGCCGACGAGCAGCGGCGGCCGCGGTTCCTGCACCGGCCTGGGGTGGTTGTACGCGCCGTGGAGCGCGAACCGCTTCCCCTCGAACGACGCCGGCTCGTCGCCGAACAGCGCATCGAGATAGCCCACGGCCTCCTCGAGCACCGCGAACCGCTCACCGACCGATCCGAACCCGTACCCGAACGACGTGTACTCGTCGGCGAACCATCCGGCTCCCATCCCCAGCTCGACGCGCCCGCCCGAGAGGCGATCGATCGCCGTGACCGTCTTCGCGACGATCGCAGGGTGACGGAACCCCGCCGACAGCACCAGCGTTCCCAGCCGCACCCGTTCGGTCAGCGGCGCGAGCGCCGCCAGCGTCGAGAGCGGCTCGAGCGACCCGTACCGCTCGTCCCCACCGCCGTAGCGACGCAGCGACGCGAACAGGTGATCCGACATCCACACGCTGTCGAACCCGAGCCGCTCGGCCCGGACGGCAACCTCCGCGAGCGCCTCGAACCGGATGGGCGATACCCCCGGGATCGAGAAGTCGTAGTGCGGGAGCGCCAGGCCGATCCGCATCCGTCAGCCCCGCATCGCTAGAGGTGACGCAGCACGTCCGCGGGTCCCGCGATCTCGGTGCCCGCGGGGACGCTGACCCCGAACGGCAGCTTCAGCCGCGGGTACACCGAGACCTCGTCCGCCAGATGCACGCCGGGGTAGACCACCACCTCGTCCCCGAGCGCCACGAAGCGCTCGATCGAGGTGGGGTTGAAGGGCTCGGACCTGACCTCGGACATCGAGCCGACCACCGCCTCGAACAGGCGCGCCGATGGGCCGATGACCGCACCGTCGCGGATCTGCGAACGCTCGATCGAGGCGTCGCGCTGGACCTCGACGTCGTCGTCGAGGTTGGAATGGGAGATGCGGACGCCGGGGTGGATCTCGCAGAACCTGCCGATCCTGGCCGCCGGCCCGATCCGCACCGCCCCGTCCGCGATCTTCTCGGCCAGCGTCCTCCCGCTCGTCGAGTCGCGCATCGCGAGCGACTCGGGGGAGATCCAGACGTTGCGCTCGGCGTCGAACGGAGGCCCGAGCAGCCGGTCCACCGACTCGAAATCTCCCCGCAGCGCGTCGATCATCGTCTCCAGGTAGTCACGGACGTTGCCGAGATCGCCGATCCGGCGCACCGGGAACACGTGCACCGGGAACCCGTTGCCCACGAGCCACGGCAGGAGATCTTTGCCGAAGTCCAGGCGGCTCGAGCGGATACGCTCGACCTCCGGATGGGCCGCGATCTCCCGGATCCCGGCCGTGTCGATCAGGTAGAAGCCCGCGTTCGTCATGAGCGGCAGGCGGCGGAACTCCTCCTCGTTCGAGGCGTGGAAGTACTCGCGCAGCTCATCCAGGCTCGGCTTCTCGACGAAGACCTCGACGCGATCCTCATCGTCGGCGACGAGGACGCCGTACTTCTCCGCGACCTCGTCGGGTTCGCGCACCATGGCGGCGATCGTCGCGATCGCGCCCGTCCGTCGGTGAGCCTCGAGCATCGGCTCGAGGTCGAAGTCGATGATCGTATCGGTCGGGAACACCAGCGCGGTCTGGGAGATGTCCCAGTACTCGAGCATCCGCAGCGCCGAGTCGGCGCTGCCCGTCGACAGGGCGTCGTACTTGACCGGGGAGTAGGTGACGTCGACGCCGAAGCCCTCGCCGTACCCGATCATCACCTTGATCTGGTAGCGGTTCTCCTTGCCGTGTGCGATGACGTAGTAGTCCTTGATGCCTTCGCTCGACAAGATGTGCAGCACCCAGCGGATCAGCCGGCGACCGAGGAACGACATCGCCGCCTTCGAACGCAGGTAGCCGGGCGCCTTGAGCGTCAGCGGGCGGGCACGCATCCCCCGACCACCCGCGAGGCCGATCCCGACGACGTCGGACACCTCGGGCATGTCCGGCCATGATAAGAGGGTTCGGTTGCCCACACACCCGACACGAAGGAGGCCACCGTGCAACCGTGGAGCCGCGAATTCAACGGCAGGATCGACGAGCTCGAGATCGAGAGCGAGGTCTTGCGCGGCAACGCGCTCGGGGACCCCAACGTCCGACCGCTCTGGGTCTACGTCCCGCCGGGATACGACGATGACCCCGAGCGCCGGTTCCCCTGCGTCTACGTGATCCAGGGCCTGACGGGTCAGCTCGACATGTGGCGCAACCGCGAGGCGTTCAGGCCCAGCTACCCCGAGAATATCGACGCGCTGTTCGGCTCGGGCGAGGCGCCGCCGACGCTGGTCGCCTTCGTCGACTGCTGGACGTCGATCGGCGGCAGCCAGTTCCTCAACTCGCCGGCGACCGGCCGGTACCAGGACTTCCTGTGCGACGAGGTCGTGGCGTTCGTCGACGACCGCTACCGGACGATCCGCGACCGCGACCACCGCGGCATCCAGGGCAAGTCGAGCGGCGGCTACGGCGCGCTGGTGACGCCGATGCTGCGGCCCGACGTGTTCTCGGCGCTCGCGTCGCACGCGGGGGACGCCCTGTTCGAGGCCTGCTACCTCCCGGAGTTCGCGAAGACCGTTCGCGCGCTCCGGGACAAGTACGGGGGTTCGTACGATCGCTTCTGGGAGGACTTCCGCGCGCGCCCCGCGTTCTCGAAGGAGGAGGACCAGGTGCTCCTGAACGACTGGTGCATGGCCGCCTGCTACTCGGCCGACGACGACGGGACGGTCCGCCTCCCGTTCGACGTGGCCACGGGCAGGCTGATCGACGACGTGTGGCAACGATGGCTGGACAAGGACCCGGTCAGGATGGTTCCGAGGTTCGCGGACCAGCTGCGTTCGATGCGCGCGATCTGGCTCGACGGCGGCACCAGGGACGAGTGGTTCCTGGACAACGGCGCGGTTGCGGTCTCCAAGGAGCTCGAGGCGATCGGCGTCGAACACACGTTGGAGCTCTTCGACGCCGGGCACATGGCGATCGGCTACCGCTACCCTCGGTCGCTCATGTTCCTCGCGCAGGCGCTCGGGAAGTAGCGCGGTTCCGATGTGGGAGAATGGGGGCCCCAGCCGTGCAGGAGGGATCCCCCGATGAGCCAGATCTCGACCCCGCAGGTCCCGATGCCCGCTCCGCCGCCCACGCCCGAGCCGGAGGGGCCCACGCGGCGCCGAGGCACCATCGCCCTCGCGGTCGCGGTGGTGCTGGTCGTCGTTGCCGGCCTGGTCGCGTTCGCGATCACGCGGAGCGACACCGCCGATGCGCAGCCGCTCGCGTTGTCCTTCGCGCAGGGCCAGGAGCGGACCTACGACGTCCACCAGACGATGGACGCGAACATGTCGTCAGAGCTGTTCGGCGACGAGCCCCTGTCGATGGATGTCACGCAGGTGATCGGCTGGAAGGTGGTCTCGGTCGACGACGCCGGGACGGCCACGATCGAGGTCACGGTCTCGGACACGAGCGGGACGGTGAACGGGACCGAGGTGCCGTCGACGTCTGCATCCCCGATCGAGATCCGGATCGCGGCGGACGGCCGGATCCTGTCCGCGAGCGGGCTCTCGCTCGGCGGCGCCGGCCAGACGCAGGGGTTCGGGTTCCCCGGGATGGGACAGCTCACCCCGCTCCTGCCCGACGACGGCGGCGCCGTGTCGGTGGGCGATACCTGGGACAAGGAGTTCTCCCAGGACTTCCCGTTCGGCGAGGGGACGATCGACTTCTCGGCGACGAGCACCTACGTGCGCAACGAGACCGTGAACGGTCGGGAGGCCGCCGTGATCGAGACCCAGATGACGGTCCCGATCGACGCGACGCTGGATCTTGCCGCGCTGGTCGACGTCCTGGGCCCCGAGATCGCCGGCGCGACCGGCGCGACCGGACTGGAGCAGCTGGATGAAGGTTCGATCGCCTATGTCGGTGGGGGCACGTTCACCCAGACCAGCTTCGTCGACCTCGATGCTTGGGAGCTGCTGAAGACGCAGAGCCGCGGGCGGTTCGACATGTCGATGACCCTCGAGGGGATCCCGGGCCTCCCGGAAGGATCCGTGGAGATGAGCTTCGCGGGCTCGTTCACGCAGGAGCTCGAGCTCCGCTGATCGCGGAACGCTAGGCCGACTGGTCGACCGTGCCGGTCAGGACCAGACGGCCGCCCGAGTCCACGACGTTCACGGTGGTGAAGCCGCCGAGGCCCTGCGTCCTGAACTGGTGATAGACCTCGGCGCCACCGTCCTCGTCCAGCGCGTCGATGCGCCCGGCGCGCAGGACCCGACCCCGGTCGTTCACGAGCTGCACGCGCATCGGAAGCGCGGACGGGTCGTCGAGCCCGTTCACTCTCACCATCACGAAGTCGAGGATCTGCGGCGAGACGAGCTGGAGGGCGAACCCGCCTCCCGTCCCCGACGCCGCGACCGGCGCGAGCTGACCGATGTGCGTCTCGTTGTCGGACGGGGCTCCGCCGGGGATCACGTTGCCGAGCACCTGCTGGAAGTGCTCGATCGCGATCGCCTGCTCGCGTTGGGCTTGCGCCGCGCGGTCGGCGAACCGTTCGGCGCGACCGGCCATCACGGCGCCCCAGCCGAGGCTCGCGAACACGATCGCCGCGGCGAGCAGCCCGGCCGTCGCCGTCCGGGCTCGGCGCCGGGTACGGGGGGCGCCCGCAGCGCGTCGCACCCGGGCGACGACCTGCTCGCCGATGCCCTCGGGCACCCGTACCGGTGGGAGCGCGAACGCGAGCGTCGACGCGGCCTGCCCCAGGTCTCCCGCCTCCTTGCGGCACCCGGCGCACGTCTGGAGGTGACGCTGGATGCGCTCGCGCTCGGGCTCGCCCAGCACGCCGATCGCGTGCTCGGGCAGGAGCTCGCGCACCTCGAGGCAGGTCACGGCCGCTCCTTGTCCTGGTTCGCCCGCCGGACCTTGATGAGCGCGGTGCGAAGACGCGTCTTGACGGTGCCGAGCGGGATGCCGTCGGCCTCGGCGATCTCACGCGCCGTGAGCCCGCCGAAATACGCGCGCGCGAGGAGCCGCTTCTCGGCGTCCGAGAGCGACTCGAGGGCGCGGATCGCCGCGTCGCGTTCGATCAGCGGCTCCTCCTCGTCCACCCACTCGAGCTCGGGCACCTCGTCGACCAGGACGAGGTGCGGGCGCGTGACGCCGGTCTCTCGGCGGAGCCGGTCCACGGCCAGGTTGTGCGCGATCGTCATGAGCCACGTGGACAGGCGGCCGCGAGCCGGGTCGAACCGTGCCGCCTTGCGCCACGCCGCGAGGAAGACGTCCTGCGTCAACTCCTCGGCCGCCTCCGCGCTCCCCAGCAGCCGCAGGCCGAGCGTGAAGATCGGACGGCCGTACCGGGCGTAGAGCGCACGCACCGCGTCCTCGTTCCCCCCAAGGAGTCCCTCCACGAGTTGTTGCTCCTCGCGGGCGAGGAGCGGACCGTCGGGCCGAGTGGTCACCCGAGCTCCTTCCAGGTATACGCCCGCCGCACCGCTCCGAGCTTGACGGTGGGTCTTCGTCATCATGCCATGCGGTCGGACATTTCGACGTCGCGCGCCGGTCGGCTCCGGGATCGAACCGGACGAGCGGTCAGCGCCCGTTCGCCGAGAAATGCTGGTCATCCTTGGCCGAGGTCCAGCGCCCGCCCACCCCAACCGATCCGGCAGAAGGCCCGGACGAGGACGTCGCCACGGACGATCACCCCCCGCCGGTCGTCCGTTCGGTCGGGTACCGGGTACGCGCCATCCGATCGCCGGTGCGATGATGGAGTCGGTGACGTGATGACCCACCGACGCGCAGCGGTGCTCGCTTCCCTGGCGACGGCCTGCGTGGTGTTGGGGGCCGGCGGCGCCGTTGCGCAGTCCGGTTCTCCCGTCGTCGTCGAGCTGCGGATCGACGGCGTCGTGGACCCCTTCGTCGCCGACCACGTGGAGGGCGGCATCGCCGAGGCCGCCGACGACGGCGCCGCCGCCGTGCTCCTCACGCTCGATACGCCGGGTGGGCTCGACTCGTCGATGCGGCAGATCACCCAGGCGATCCTGAACGCCGAGGTCCCGGTGATCGGCTACGTCTCGCCCGAGGGCGCCCGGGCGGCCTCAGCCGGGACGTTCATCCTGCTGTCGACGAACGTGGCTGCGATGGCGCCGGCCACCAACGTGGGCGCGGCGCAACCGGTGGGTCTGTCCGGCGCGGTGGCGTCCGACAAGGCCGTGAACGACGCCGCGAAGTACATCGTGAGCATCGCGGAGGCCCGGGATCGGAACGCTGAGTGGGCCGAATCGGCGGTCCGGGCCGCCGAGAGCGCCTCGGCCGAGGAGGCGTTGCGGCTCGAGGTAATCGACCTCATCGCGCCCGATGTGCCCACGCTCCTCGCGGACGTGAGCGGCATGACGGTCGAGGTCTCCGGCGAGCCCGTCACGCTCGAGCTGACGGGCGCCACGGTGACCGAGGACCCGATGGGGTTCCTCGCCGGCTTCTTCCACTCCTTGCTGGACCCGAACCTGGCCTTCGTCTTCTTCTGGCTCGGGCTCGCCTTCATCGTGGCGGAGTTCTTCATCCCGGGCGGGATCGTCGGGACCCTCGGCGTCCTGATGTTCGTCGCCTCGCTGGTCGCGCTCGGGATGTTGCCGGTCCAGCTGATCGGGGTGGTGCTCCTCGTGGCGTCGCTCGTGTTCTTCGTGCTCGAGCTGCTCCACCCGGGCGTCGGGCTGCCCGCGATCGCCGGCGTGATCTGCCTGGTCCTCGGCGGCCTGTTCCTGTTCGACACCTCGGTGCCGGGCGTCTCGGTCTCCCCGCTCGTGATCGTGCCCGTGGCGATCTTCGCCGCGGTCTTCTTCCTGATCGTCGTCCGGGCGGCGATTCGGCTGCGACACCGCACGTCCACCACCAGGGACGAGCAACTGATCGGGCTGGAGGGCATCGTCCTGCAAGACCTCCATCCCACCGGGGTCGTCCAGGTCGCATCGGAGCACTGGACGGCGGAGGCCGTCCGCGGCACCCCCCGCAAGGGCGACCGCGTCCGGGTCGTCCAGATGGAAGGATTGAAGCTCAAGGTCGAACCCACGGAGGCGCCGGCAGCGGCGACCATCGAAGGGCAACCGGGAGGGAGACGAGCGTGATCCCGTTGGCGATCGGTATCGGCGTCGTGGTCCTGCTGCTCATCCTGATCGTCCCGCTGGCGGTCAAGATCGTCCGTGAGTACCAGCGGCTCATGGTGTTCCGCCTCGGCCGCGCGATCGGCGCCAAGGGGCCCGGGCTGGTCCTGCTGATCCCGTTCGTGGACAGGGGCGTCTGGGTCGACCTGCGCGAGCTGTATCTGGAGATCCCCCACCAGGCCGCGATCACCGAGGACAACGCGACGATCTCGATCGACTTCATCGTGTTCTACCGGGTGGTGGACGCCCGGATGTCGGTGGTCGAGGTCGGCAACTTCGCCGGCGCGGCCCAGAACATCGCCGCGACCACCTTGCGTTCGGTCGTCGGCGACATGTCGCTGGACGACGTGCTGGCCAAGCGCGAAGCGATGAACGAGATCCTCCGCGTCAAACTCGACGAGGTGACCGAACGCTGGGGCGTGAAGGTCACCAACGTCGAGATCCGCGAGATCATCCCGCCCCCACAGGTCCAGGACGCGATGACACGACAGATGTCGGCCGAGCGCACGCGCCGGGCGGTCGTGACCGAGGCAGAGGGGGCGAAGCAGGCCGCGATCACCGTTGCCGAGGGCAACAAGCAGTCCGCGATCCTGAACGCCGAGGGTGACCGGCAGGCGGCGATCCTGCGGGCGGAGGGGTTCGCGCTCGCCCTCACGAAGATCTTCGAGTCGGCCCAGGGCGTCGACGCGAAGACGATGAGCCTGCAGTACCTGGAGGCGCTCAAGCAGATCGGCCAGTCGCCCTCCACGAAGTTCGTGATCCCGATGGAGTTCACGAACCTGCTCTCCGGGATCACCGAGTTCGCGGAGCAGACGTTCGGCAACGGGAAGGCCGGTAGGTAGCCACAGGGCCCGCCGAACCGGCGGCGTCCGCCCGGTGTAGAGCGGATGACCGACCGAGTGGGGGGCCGTCCACTGGAGGACGTCGAGCTCGCCCGGCTCGCGAGCGACGGCGACGTTCATGCCTACGGCGAGCTCGTGGAGCGGTACCGGGAGATGGCGTTCCGCACCGCATGGCTGATCACGCGAAGCTCCGCCGAGGCAGAGGACGCCGCCCAGGAGGCGTTCGTGAAGGCGTTCTACGCGCTGGGCCGTTTCCGGGCCGGCGAGGCGTTCCGGCCGTGGGTCCTTCGCATCGTGTCGAACGAGGCTAAGAACCGGCGACGGTCGGTGGGCCGGCGCGAGCGACTGACGGTTCGGCTCGCGCGGGACCGCGGCCCGGGGGACGCGGCCCCGTCCCCCGAGGCCGCGGCCCTGGGGCGCGAGGAACGGGAGGCGCTGCTCGGGGCGATCGACCGTCTCTCGGAGCCGGAGCGGCTGGTCGTCACGTATCGCTACCTGCTCGAGCTCTCGGAGGCCGAGACCGCCCGAGCGTTGGCGATCCGGCCGGGGACCGTGAAGTCGCGACTCTCGCGCGCCCTGAGCAAGCTCCGCCACCAACTGGAGGGGTCGACGGATGGGTGACCGACCGATGACGAACGAGCAAGTGGCGGCCGCGGTCCTCGCCCTGGGCCGCGAGATCGCATATCCCCCTGCCCCGTCGATGCGAAGCGCGGTCACCGCTCGGCTGGAGAACGAGCGCGCGGCCGGGGCCGGGCCCGCGTTCCCGGGGCGCGCGCTCTGGAGCCGTCGACGGGTGCTCGTGCTCGCGACGATCGGCCTGCTGGCCGCGCTCGCGCTCGCCGCCGCCGCTCGGTTCGCGATCGGGGCGATCGAGATCCGCGTCCAGCGCGGCGTCACGCCGTCGGCCTCCCTTCCTCCGGTGGAACCCGACGCGCTGGGCTATCCGATGCCCGTCCGGGAGGCCTTCGCGCGCGCGGGGTTCGAGCCATCGTTGCCGGCCGGACCCGCTCCCGACGGGGCCTACGTGGTCGACACCCTGTTCGGCGACCCGGGGCTGCTCATGGCGTGGCGTCCGAGCACGACCTACCCCGGGCTGCCCGGCACGGAGTGGGGCCTCGTGCTGATGGCGTTCCAGGGCGACGACGAGACGGTGGTCAAGACGGTGCAGGCATTCGAGGACGTGCACGAGGCCTCGGTGAACGGCGTCTCCGCCTCGTGGATCCCGGTTCCACACATGCTCGTGATCGAGACCGAACGCGGCTCGCGCACGTTCTCCGTTCGGGGCAACGTCCTGATCTGGCGGGTGGACGGCATCACCTACCGGCTCGAGACGTCCCTCGACCGGGCGTCGGCGCTCGAGATCGCCCGCTCGATCGCCTGACGAGCGTGAGAACCGGACCGGCGCCTGCGGTGTAGAGGGTTCGGAGACCCTGCGTGAAAGGAGACGTCCAATGGCTCGCCGCGGCGCGATCGTGATCACCGCAGCGTTCGTGATGGTGCTGATCGTCCCCGCGATCCCCGCCGTAGCCGGTGGCGGCTGCCACACCGGCGTCACCCAGGACACGGGGGATACCGTGGAGCTGGTGGACGCCTGCTTCACACCGACCACGCTGCAGATCCAGCCCGGGGACACGGTGACCTTCGTGAACAAGGACCCGTTCGTCCACAACGTGGGCGGCAACCTCTGGGGCCACTTCGACGACCTGAACTCCGGCGACACGTTCACGGCGACCTTCGACGAGCAGGGGATCTACCCGTACGCGTGCAGCTACCACCCGGGCATGACCGGGGCGATCGTCGTGGGCGACGGGCTCGGCATCGGCAACGGCGCCGCCGTCGACACCTCCTCGCTCTCGTCGCCGGAGCCCTCTCCGCTGGTCGAGGTCCGCACGGT
Source organism: Actinomycetota bacterium (assembly GCA_036745475.1). Taxonomy (GTDB): domain Bacteria; phylum Actinomycetota; class UBA4738; order UBA4738; family HRBIN12; genus DASSJM01. Next base: position 12,162 of record DAIOFZ010000012.1, read on the forward strand.
GACTCGACGGGCGAGCGCCGCCCCCGCGGTGGTGGGATGGGTGGTCGGACCCCTGCTCGGGATCGGGATCGGGCTCGGCATCGCGGCGCTGGTCCGCCGGCGGCCGCGCTCGGCGGCCTGACCGTCAGGTCGGCAGCGCGATCCTCGCCTGCTGGAGCTGGAGCGTGGAGTCGTGGGGGTTCGACGAGGCGGCGAGCGCCGCCTCGACCGCTTCTCGTCCCTGACGAGCTGGAGCAGGCTCTGGTCGTCCGGATCACGCTCGGAGTTCCCTGACCTCGACCCGGCAGATCGCCCGCTCGGTGAGCGGCGTGAACGCCTCGAGGGACAGGGGCGGCTCCAGCGCGCCGAGCATGCCCTCGACGAGCCCGCGGTGGATCGAGCAGACGAGGTCGCGGTGGTCGTCGAGCAGCTCCCGGAAGGGGCAGTCGCGCAGGGTGACCTCGACGATCCCGTCGCTCGCCCTGCGGAAGCGCGGGTCGAACCCGGCGGAGGCCATGGCCTCCTGCAGCACCGCCAGGTTGTGCCGGGCGGCAGCGCGGGTGCCCGGTTTGGGGACGCCGCGCGCGGCGAGGTACCTGCCCCACTCGCGTGCGCGCTCGGTGGCACGGGTCCGCGCCCGCACGCCCGAGACCATACCGGCCAGGATCTCGGCGAGGAGGCGGAAGTCGCGGTTTTCGCGTTCGAGCTGCTGGACCGCCACGTACATCGTCTGCGGGCGCCCGACCGTCGTGCCCTTGCGGACCTCGCGCCGGACCAGTCCGGCCTCCTCCAGCCGCCGCAGGTGCGGGCGCAGCGTGTTCGGGTGCAGGGACAGGCGCGTCGAGAGCTCGCGGACCGAGACCGGACGGCCCGACAGCCCGAGGTAGCGATACAGGCGGAACCGCGTGTCGTCGGCGAGCGCCTTGTGGATCTCGAGCGGGGTCGGCTCACGGGCGGGCACGGGCGACTCCTGGCGATCGGGACGGGCGAGCGTCGACGCCCGCGAGCGCCGGACGTACCATGGGAGAAAGCACGGTTCGCACCGTGCCAATCAGGATAATCCGAGCCCACCGATCCGAACCGGGATCCGGGGGTCCTGGCCCTGATCATCGGGTACGAGGAGGTCGCTTGGTCACCCAGGAGCAGGTCCGAGCAGCGCTGCGAACGGTCAACGACCCCGAGATCGGCCGGCCGATCGAGGACATCGGCATGCTCCGCGACATCGAGGTCCTCGACGGCGGTCTCGTTCGCGTCCACGTCCTGATCACGATCGAGGGCTGCCCACTCAAGGACCGGATCACCAGCGACGTGACCGAGGCGCTCGCACCGGTCGAGGGCGTCGAACGCGTCGAGGTCTCCCTCTCCCCGATGAGCGAGGACCAGCGCGCCTCGCTGGTCTCGAGCCTGCGCGGCGGAGCGGCCCCCCAGCAGCAGCCCACCTTCTTCGCCGGCTCCGACACCACGGTGATCGCCGTCGCCTCGGGCAAGGGCGGCGTCGGCAAGTCCAGCGTCACGGTGAACCTCGCGTGCGCCCTCGCGGCAGAGGGGCACCGAGTCGGGATCCTCGACGCCGACGTCTGGGGGTTCAGCGTCCCCCGCATGATGGGTGTGACCGGCAAGCCCGTCGGGTTCAACGACATGATCCTGCCGATGGAGTCCCACGGCGTGAAGGTGATCTCGATGGGCTTCTTCGTGCCCGAGGAGACGCCGGTGATCTGGCGCGGCCCGATGCTGCACAAGGCGATCGAGCAGTTCCTGGGCGACGTGTACTGGGGCGATCTCGACTTCCTCCTGTGCGACCTGCCGCCGGGGACCGGCGACGTGTCGATCAGCCTCGCGTCGTTCCTGCCCGGCGCGTCCATGCTCGTCGTCACCACGCCGCAGGAGGCGGCGCGCAAGGTCGCGGAGCGGGCGGGCAAGATGGCGGAGCGGACCAATCTTCGTCCGATCGGCGTCATCGAGAACATGTCCTGGTTCGTCTGCCCGCATTGCGGCGAGCCCACGCCGATCTTCGGTCAGGGCGGCGGAAACGAGGCCGCCGAGACCCTGGGCGTGCCGCTGTTCGCGCAGGTGCCGCTCGAGCCCGCGCTGCGCGAGGGCGGCGACGACGGCTCCCCGATCGTCGTGACCGACCCGGATTCACCCGCGGGTGAAGCCCTCCGGCGCGCCGCGCGAGAGCTCGCGCACACGACCCGATCGAAGGTCGGCAGGCCCCTCCCGCTCATGGCCCGCGCCGGCGCTCCCGTGACCGCCGGGGACCATCACGGCCACGCCCACTAGTTCAGGGAACGCTGCGATCGGCCCGATCCGAGTCCCCGGACGGCGCGCGATCCTCCTCCCTCGGTGACGAACGCGCACCTACCGCCCACGCGATCAGCGTGATGATGCAGACGATCGAGACCGTGAGCCCGGTCCACTGGCTGCCGGTCAGGCCGAACACCCGCTTGTCGACGCGCAGGAAGTCCTCGAGGACTCGCGTCGCCCCGTAGACCGCGCCGAAAACGAGCGTGAGCACCCCGAGGCGCCGTGGCGCCCTCGACAGCGCGTACAGCACCAGGAACAGGCACGTCGCGAAGAACATGTCGTACAACGCGGTCTGGTGAACCCCGACGCCCTCCGAGAGGAGTCCGCCCGCGGGTGAGGTGAGCCGAGCCACCTGGTGGGTGATCGTGAGCACCTGACCGCCCTCGAGCGTCGCCCGGCAGCTGCCCTGCGCGCACGTGAAGCCCGCAAGGTTGCCGCCCTCGTACTGGAACGCGAGCAGCCAGCTCGTCGGCTTGCCGAGGTGATCGCCGATGATCAGGTCGCCGATCCTGCCGAACGCGATCCCGAACGCGAGGCCGATCACGGCGCCATCCATCACCTGGAAGAACGAGTAGTGATACCTGCGGAACAGGGGGATGTTGATCAGGATCGCGCCGGCGATCCCGCCGAGCAGCGTGAGCCCACCGTTCCAGAGCGCGAGCATGTCGGCCACGCCGTCGAACTCGGAGAAGTGACCGATCACGAAGAACAGACGGGCGCCGATGATCGTGCCGATCAGCGCCCAAAACACCATCGTGTTGATGTGCTCGACGCTCACCCCGCGCTTGGGTCCCTCGTACTGCAGGATCCATGCGCCGAACAAGAACCCAACGGCGATCCCGATGCCGTGCGGGCTGATCGCGAAGTCGCCGAACAAGTGGATCCGATCGAGCACCGGCCAGCCGATCGAGGCGAGCACGGGGCGAGTCTATCGGCGGTCGCCGCCGAACGCGGCGGCCACGGCCTTGCCGAGCAGGATGCCGCCGGCCACGTCGGAGGGGAAGTGCACGCCCACGTACACGCGTGACATCCCGATCGCGGCCGCCAGGCCGTCCAGCGCTGCCCGTGCGACCGGTCCCGCCCCCAGGTCCCCCGACGCCACCGTGAGAAACGACTGCAGGACAGCCGGATGGCTGCTCGGCCACGAGGTGCCGTTCGGGCGCCCGACGCGCAGCGCATCCCGTCGAGGCCGGCGTCGTAGGGGCGAGGACGGCCGAACACGCGCTTGAGCCCCTGACCCGCCACCCACGTGACCCCCGCCGCGGACAGGCCTCGGGCGGCCGCCCGGCGGTGACCCGCCGCGGCCAGCACGGCGGCCGCCCCCACCGATGCCCAGATCGACCCGAGCTCGGTCACCCCGAGGAGCAAGCGGTCGGCGACGGGACCCCGGTCGCGATTCCCGTCGCGGAACGCCCGAAGATCACGCTCGCGGCCCGGACCCGCCGAGCTCCACGCCCCGACGGCCAACGCGGCGCCGCCCAGGGCCGCCGCTCGAAGGACCGCACGTGCTCGCACGGCGAGGATGATGCGAGAATCCGGCATCGGCGTCACGGAGGATGGCGATGCGACGAGACGACGACGACTCCGGTTCTGGCCGAGATCCGGGCCAAGATCAAGGCAGGGATCCGGGTGGCGGCCGCGGCGAGCCCACCCCGCCGCCGCGGTCGGGGGTCTCGTTCCGCCAGGTGCTCATCGCGATCGTCGCGGTCATCCTGGTCGCCTTCGGGATCGCGAACTTCGACACGGTGCAGGTCAACTTCCTCCTGTTCGACTCGGAGGCGCGGCTCGTCACCGTGATCGTCGTCGCCGCCGGGCTCGGGTTCGTGATCGGCTACTTCGTGGGGCGGCCGGGACGCCTGCAGCGCAAGTACCTCAAGCAACGCGAAGAGGATCGCGACTAGTCGGCGTCCTCCGTCCGTTCCGCCCCGTAGCGCGCCTCGATGTCGCGCTTCTGCGCGAGCGTCCCGTGCCGAAGCGCCAGGTGCGCACCGCCCATCCGCGCGAGGCTCCGCGCCACGATCTCACCGAGCGGACCGCCTCGGAGCCGGTAATCGACGATCTGTTCGAGCAGGCTCCGATCGCCCGCGAGCGGCTCGATGGTCGAGGTGACCGTGGCCTCGAGCAATCCGGTGAGCCGGATCGTGGAGCGTTTCGGCGGCTCCCATTCGAGGACCTCGCCGTCGATCGTGCTGCGGAGAGCGAAGAAGCGCATCTCCGTCGTGTAACGCATGCCCTCGCGGAGGCCCCCGGCCGGAACCCCCTCGACACGCACGATGTGTCGGTCCCAGTGGGGCAGCCTCCGCGGATCCGAGATCACGTCCCAGACGGCCTCGGGCGGCGCGTCGACGACCACGTCGAACTCGACCCTGGTCACCTGGGGCTCACGGTCCCGGAGGACCAACCCCGCCACCACACGACGGTCGCGGGACGGATCCCGACCAACGCGGCATCCGCGGGTTCGACGCCCGCGAGCCTCGCGATACGGGTAGCCGATCCAGCGCCCGAGGCGACCTCGGACACGACGCCGACCTGCCCATGGCCCCGGATCATGGCCCCCATCATCGCCCGGGCGCGCCACGACGACGGCAGGTCGACCTGCAAGGCGACGGCGGGAGCACGCGACGGCGCCGCGAGGGCGAGCGTCTCCGACGGCGCCGCGGCGTACACACCCCCACCGTCGATCGCCCACCGCACCGGGAGCACGACGGGCCCCTCGCCCGCGCCGAGCGCGAGGGCGCCCTCCCCGCTCTCGCCGAGGCCGTCCCGGATCCCCTCGGGCACGCTCGCCAGCGGCGACGCGCGGGCCCGAGCGGCCCGGAAGCGATCGACAGCCTCGAGCGTGTCGCCCCAGTCTCCCCAGGCGCTCGCAACGCGGCCGGACTCAAGGAGCGCCGTGCGCTCGAGCCGGATCTCCGCGAAGATGCGTCCCGGCGGCGTCCAGGCGAGCGGGACGCGGTGCGCGTCCATCGCGTAGCCCGCGAAGAACCTGGAGTTCTTCTGCGTGAAGCGGAGCCCCGCGAGCGCGAGCACGGGTCCCTGGGCGACGGACCGCCCCCACGTGCCCGTATCGAGCAGGTCGTAGGTCGTCACGGTCCCCGTGAACACTGCGGCCCGGTCCCCCGAGCGGACCAGCCCCGCCACCGCCGGGTCGCGTCGCCACGCCCGCGCCTTGACCGATCCCCTCGACGTGGTCACCCACACTCGCTCGACGGCCGAGGCGAACACCATCGGCGTCACGTGCGGACCCTTCGGCGTGAGCGACGCGACGTGGCAGAACACACCCTCCTCGAGGATCCGACGGATCGGCCTGGGGACGAACCCGCTCACGTGGTCGTTTCGGCGGGGACGCGCAGGACCGGGAAGGCGACCATCATGCCCGTCCACACGATGTGGCAGGCCAGGCTCGCGAGCACGCCGCCCGTCCACCACGCGAGGGCGACCCAGACCGCGCCGCCCACCACGGCGCCGGCAGCGATCGCGAGGTTCGCGCTCGGGAGGTTCGCCAGCACGAACCCGATCCAGGCCAGCACCGCCGCGAGCGCGGTCCGACCCTCGAGCGACGACGCGAGCTGCCCCTGGAAGAACCCGCGCCAGAACAGCTCCTCGCCCGGCACGGACAGCGCGATCGAGAGCAGGAGCGCGGCTCCGAGCGAGAGCCCGCCTTGCTTGCGGTACATCTCGAGCGCGTGCCGCCGGAACGTGCCCCACCGCGCCATGATCACCATCGCGACGCGCGTCGCCACGTACAGCAGCATGCCGAACCCGAGCCCCACCACCAGCGAGACGCCGGGGGCCACCTCGGGCGACCAGGCGATCGGACCCACGACCAGCGCGACCACGCCCATCGCGGCGAGCACCGGCGTCATCGTGGTCCACACGTTCCGCCCGCGGGCGACCAGCGACCAGGCGATGACCTCCGCGACGAACCCGAGGACCATCACGACGGTGTCCATGGCTCAGGGGAGGAACGTTACCTTCGCGGCGAATTCCGCGGTGAGCGCGGTGATCACGGCGAGGTAGAAGAAGCCGGTCGCGGACTGCACGGCGGAGGACCTCGTGCCCTTCAGCGTCGCGCGGATCATCACGGCGATGAGCCCGGTCGCCACGACCATCCCGAGCGCGATCCACGACGCCAGGCCCGCCGACGTGAGGAGCGGGTTGAACTCCGAGGAGGCCTCCGTCGGACCGAACCCGCCGATCAGCAGCGCCCCCGCCTCCAGCCCGACCCCGACGAACAGCAGGTTGGTCGTGCGGTTGATCGGCGTGCGCGTGAGCCCTCGGTCGGTCAGGTACCAATGCCCGAGCAGGAGCCCATCGATCACGGCGCCGAGGAACGCGGCGCCGGCCAGCAGTTGCAGGAAGGCCACGGCCCACGACCCCCCGGCCGTGACGGCCATCGCGGCGAGCATCGCGACGGCGACGAGGACCGAGACGATCCCGCCGACCCGCGCCGCCGCGTGACGCTTCGCGAACATCAGGCCGACCCAGACGAGGGTCACGAACGCGAGCGCGGCCGACAGCCCCACCGACCACGCACCGGCCTCGCTCCCCGGCACCGCCCCCGCGGCCGCGGCACCCCACGTCGCGAACGAGAGCACCAGCAGCACACCGCCGGTGAGGGTGAAGAAGCCCCGTCTGACCTCGGTCCACAGCGGCGTGAGGAACAGGAGCACGAGCCCGCCCGAGACGGTCTCGGCCAGGACGAGCGCGCTCACGCCCGCGGGCCCGGACACGGCGAGAGCGTACCCGGGGAGGCGACGGGCCTCCTTTGCCAGGGACCGTCCGGACGACGAGGTCCTCCGAACCGCGGGAACGCCGGTAGGCTGGCCGCTATGGACGACTGGCGGTCTTACGACAGCGTCGCGGAGACCTACGCGCGTATCCACGCGCCGCGCCTGGCCGAACCCGCGCGCGATCTCGTCGAGCTCACGGGGATCGGGGCCGGGTCGCGCGTGCTGGACGTCGGAACGGGGACCGGCGTGGCGGCCTTCGCCGCCGCCGCGAAGGGCGCGAACGTGGTGGGGATCGACGAGGCCCCCGGGATGCTGAGGGTCGCGAGGTCGCTCAACGGCTCCCTGCCGGTCGCGACCGCGCTCGCCATCGACCTCCCCTTCCCCGACGGCGCGTTCGATGCCCTGCTCGCCAACTTCGTGCTGGCGCACTTCACCAAGTACAAGACGGCGCTGTTCGACATGAAGCGGGTACTGCGACGTGACGGCCGCCTGGGGCTGACGGCATGGGCAGACGCCGAGGACGACCTGGCGAGGACGTGGCTCGAGCTCGTGGGGACGGTCGTGCCGCCCGAGGTCCTGCAGGCCGCGATGGACGAGCGGCTGCCGTGGCGCGAGCGCTTCCGCCAGCGCCTGCCGCTCGAGGAGGCGCTGATGGAGGCCGGGATCCGCCACGTCCGCACCGAGGTGCGTCGCTACCGGTTCCAGTACTCCCTCGACGACTACGTCGAAGGACTCTCCACGTGGGCAACCGGCCGATTCGTCCGTTCCATGCTGGGCGAGTCCGGGTTCGCGGACTTCCTCCGACGCGCACGCGTGGAGTTCGGCGAACACTTCGCCGACCCGGTGAACGACTTCCGCGAGGTCCTGTTCGCGACCGGGACCAAGCCGTAGGCCAAGCCCTCGGGAGGACCGGCGCCGAGGACCTCAAGCGCCGACCCGTCACGACCTCGCGCCGCCCGCCTTCGTCAGCACGTATCGCACGAGCGCGCGGACGGGGCTGCCGGTCGCGCCTCTGGGCCAGTAGTCGCCCTGGCGTTCGGCGAACGAGGGACCGGCGATGTCCAGGTGCACCCACGGCACGTCGCCGACGAACTCGCGCAGGAACATCGCCGCCGTGATCGCCCCGCCGTAGCGTTTGCCGATGTTCTTGATGTCCGCGATGTCCGAGTCGATCAGCTTGCGATAGGGGTCGTGCATCGGGAGCTCCCACCCGGGCTCTCCCGCGGCGTCACCCGCGGCGAGCACGTCGCGCATCAGGTCGCGGTCGTTGCCCATCGCGCCCCAGATGTCGGTCCCGAGAGCGATCATGCACGCGCCGGTGAGCGTCGCCGTGTCGATGATCACCCTCGGCTTCTTCTCGGCCAGGAAGGCGAGCGAGTCCGCCAGCACCAGCCGGCCCTCGGCGTCGGTGTTCAGGACCTCGGACGTGGTGCCGCCGCGGTGCTTGAGCACGTCGCCGGGCCGGATGGCAGAGCCGCTCGGCATGTTCTCGGCCGAGGGGATCGCGGCGATCACGTTGATCTTCGGCTTGAGCAACGCGATCGCTCGCATCGTCCCCAGGATCGACGCCGCGCCGCCCATGTCCGACTTCATCCACTCCATCCCGGTCGCGTCCTTGATCGAGAGCCCCCCCGAGTCGAACGCGATGCCCTTGCCGGTCAGCGCGATCGGCGAGCCCTTCCCACCCCCGGTGTACCTGAGCTCGATCAGACGCGGAGGCCGGACGCTGCCCTGCCCCACACCGAGCACGCCGCCGAAGCCGCCCTTCTTCAGATCGGCCTCGGTCCAGACCTTGCAGGTGAGCCCGACCTGTTTGGCCATCGCCTGCGCCTCCCTCGCGAGCTCCGCCGGCGGGAGATCGAGCGCGGGCGTGTTCACCAGGTCGCGCGCCCACATCTGTGCCTCGGCGATCACCTCGCCGCGGCGGACGGCCTCCTTCGCCTCCCTGACCGCCTTGGCGTCGGCCTTGCCGGCGCCGAGGACCGTGACCTTGCCGAGGCGCCGATCCGCGTCCTCCGTCCTGGACTTGTACCGGTCGAACCGGTAAGAGCCGAGGAGCACACCTTCCACGGTCGCCTGGACCGCCTCGAGCTGGTCCTTCGCCCCGACGATCTGGGGCAGCGTCGTCGCGACCGTCCTGCGCCGGGCGAGCTGCCGCGCGACACGACCGATCGCCCGCCGGCATGCGTCGGGGCTCGCCGCGTCCTTCGGGCCGACGCCGACGAGCAGGACGGCCTTCGCGGCCGGTGCCTGGTCGCCGGTGGTCGGCACCAGGAGGGACTCGCCGATCTTGCCCTTCGCCCCCGACGCGGAGAACTGCCCGAGCAGGTCGAGCCCCTTCACGTCCTTGACGCCGGGTCCCGGCTCGGGCCCCTCGAAGACGGGCAGGACGAGCACATCGACGGCGACACCGCTGGCTCGGTCGGTCGAGAAGGCGAACGTAGGCACGATGGGCTCCGTGACGGGTCGGGAACGAACAGCGCGGAGTCTACCGACGAGCGGATGGCCGCGGCCGACGGCACGCGGGTCCGCTCGATAGGCTGGGTCGCCGTGGACGCCAGGGACCTTCGCGACCTCGTGCGCTTCGAGGAGGACGGGCCGCATCACGAGGAGCTGTTCGAGTCCGAGCACCTGTGGTCCGAGGTCGTCTGTCTCGAGCGGAACCAGGCACTCGGGACGATCGAGGACCGGGACTCGGACGCACTCGTGCTCGTCGTGACCGGGCGGGTCGTCGTGCAGGTGAACCTCGGCCGCAAGCGCCTCGAGCAGTGGGAGACGACGCTCGTCCCGGCGGGCTCCGAGATGACGATCACGAATGCGACCGCCGACCCCGCCGTGGTCTTGCTCGTCGCCGCGCCCCCGCCGCCGAACCGCGGGGTCAGCGAATAGCCCGCCTGGGCAGCAGCAGCGTCAGGGCAAAGGCCACCACGAAGCTGGGGAGGCTCGCCCCCAGGCCCGAACCGAACAGCGGGAACGGCAACCCCACGCCATCGAACGCCCGCCCGAGCGCATCGACCCAGCCCTGCGGCCCGGTGGGCACGCACCACTGGTAGACGACGAATCCCAGGACCCACGGCACGAAGGCGAGCCACCGCACGCCGCTCGGCTCGAACACCGCGGCCTCCCCGTACCGCCCCCCGTGGCGCACGAAGAAGTCGGCGAGGAAGACGGCGGTGAGCGGCACGAAGATCGACCCGATCAGGAACAGGAACTGCTCGTAGCGTTCGGCGGTGAACGCGAGCGCCAGCAGGAACCCGAGCGCACCCACCGCGACCGCCAACCCGCGCTGGGGCGCCTCGCTCGCGACGTTCTGGGCCGAGACCGCGGCCGAGTAAATGTCGGCGAACGCGTTGTCGCTCTCCCCGACCAGCAGCGCTACCAGTACCACGCCGCCCCCGGCCAGACCCACGATCGCCGAACCGATCCCCAGCGCGTCCGCATCGGCACCGGTCGCGAGCACCAAGAGCACGCCTAGCGCGTAGAACCAGGCGTTGCCCGCCGCGTAGCCGGCGTACGTGCCGAGGGTCGCGCGCGAGCCGGGTCGCGCGAAGCGGTTGTAGTCCGCGGCGAGCGGGAGCCAGGAGACCGGCATCACGATCACCAGATCCACGGCGAGCCAGAACGGGAGCCCGCCCCCTCCACCCGTGCCCCAGACCGCGCCCGAGTTCCGCAGGACCTCGACGGTGATCCACACCGCCGACCCGAGCAGCACGTAGATACCGAACCGCTCGAGCCACCGACGCACGACGAGCACGGGGCCGCCGATCGCGAGTGCGGTGCACACGACGGCCACGGCGGCGAGCCAGAACGCCCGCGACTCGAACCCGAACAGCCGCGCCGAGGCGACGTTCGCGACCTCGCCCATCGCCCAGAACTCGACGGCGGTCCACCCGACGAGCTGCACGACGTTCAGCGACGTCGGCAGGAACGACCCTCGGGCGCCCAGCACGGGACGCAGCAGGACCATCGTGGGGACGCCCTCGCGCTCACCGGCGAGCCCGACCAGGGCGAGCGGGACGCACCCGATCATCGTGCCAATCCCGATCGCCAGGAGCGCGCGCCCGGTCCCGAGCGCGGGGACCAGGAGCGCGCCGGTGACCATCACGAGCAGCCCGACCGACAGGTCGAACCACAGGACCGCGAGATCGAGACCGCCGAGGTTGCGCCGTTCGAGCGGCAGGGGGCGGATGCCCCACGCGGGGGTCTCGCGCTGGAGCATCTTCTCGAGGCGTTCGGCGACGCGCGCCACGTCCGCTCCCTCCGCCGGTGTGACCCGGATCAGGTTCCAAGGGTCGCCGGCGGCGTTCGCGCGCTTTCGCGCGGCGAACCCGAGCCGGCCTCTCAGCCCGGTTCCCCGGACTCCCCTGCCTCCGCCCGATGCTACCCGCCAACTAGGATGCCGGCCGTGACCACGCGCGAGGACGCCGTCCGTCTGCTCGAGGATCAGCACGCCGAGCTCGCGGGCCTGCTGGCAGGGCTCGACGAAGACGCGTTCGTGCGCCGGGGGACGATCGGCGGCGGCGACTGGTCGGCCAAGGACCTCGCGGCGCACCTGGGGTCGTGGGAGGAGTTCTCGCTCGAGACGATCGATGCGTTCCGGCGCGGCGAGCGACCCACGATCGAGGGGCTCTACGAGACCCGGACTGGGGATCAGATCAACGAGCAGGAGGTCGAGCGCTTCCTCCATGCGTCCACCCCGGACGTGATGGCGCGGTTCGACGACCTCCATCGACGGCTGATGTCGCAGATCGGGTCGATGAGCCAGGACGAGTGGGCGGCCGAGTACCCGTTCGATCCGGACGACCGGAGGCTCGGCGACCGGATCGGGTCGCTGCTGGGTTCGGAGGCGGGCCGGTTCACGCACGCGTCCGCCCACCTGCCGGACCTGCGCGCCTACGCCGACGCGACCAGGCGCTGAAGGTTCGCGAGGCTGCGGCGCATCTGGCGGCGCAGGAACGGCCGGTAGACGAGCAGGGCCGGTTCGCCCAGGACGGGGATCGGCAGCGAGAGCTCCTCGGTCCAGGTGAACCTGGTCGAACCGTCCACGGGCTCGAGCGCCCAGGTCCCGGTACCGCGGACGAAGCTCCGATGCGCCATCGCCATCGTTCGCGGCGGCTCCCACGCGACGACCTCGAGCTGCTCGGTGAACAGCGGGACGTGCAACACCCGGTTCAGGACCTCGATGCGGGCGCCGACGCCAGCGCGTTCGGACGTGAGCACGCGCACCCGGACGGCGTCGCGGATCCACCGCGACTGCTCCTCCCACCGTTCGATGGACGACCAGACGCGCTCCGGTGACGCGGCGAGGTCCAGGAACGCCTCGACGCGCATCGCTACAGGCCCATGCCCTCGTCGCTCGCGCGCCGGGCGAGCATCGTCTCGCGGATCGAGAGCACGAGCCCCAGCGCGACGACCGCCGGGATCGCGTTGATCGCGAACGATGCGGTGAACCCGTACGCCTGCGCCGACCATCCGGCGACCAGCGGCCCGATCACGAACCCGAGGTCGCCGACGAACCGGAACACGGCGACCGCCGACCCCTTGAGCTCCTCCGGCGTCACGTCCGACAACATCGGCGCGGGCGGGACACCCGCATAGCCGCTCGCGACGCCGAGGAGTGCCATCGCGACCATGAACCCGACGGGGGTGGAGACGAACCCGAACGCCACCGTGACCAGCGCGAGCCCCGCGAGCGCGGGGATCAGGACGGCGCGCCGCCCGCGCCGGTCGGTCGCGTGGCCGGCGGGGTAGAGGCACGCGAGCTCGGTCGCCGTGAAGATCGCGAACCCGATCCCCACGCCGCCGATCGTGAGCCCGACCTCATCGCTCGTCCCGAACAGCGGCACCAGGGTGCTGAAGATGGCCCCGATCATCCAGAGGTAGACGCCGTTCACGACGAGCACGGTCACGAACGCTCGCGTCCACGGGAGCCGGCGGATGCCGCCGCGACGGACCTCGGACTCGTGACGTCCGGGGTCGCGGATCGTCCGCCAGAACAGTGCGCCCGCGAGGAAGCATGCGCCCGCGTAGACATAGAGCGGGGTCGCGAGGGTGAACCGCTTCGCGATCAGGCCGCCGAGCGGACCGCCGGCGATGAAACCTATGTTGAACGACGCGTACCACACGCTCATCACGCGTCCCGTTCGCTGCGACGGGATCGACCGCAGGAGGAAGGAGAGCAGCGAGGCGAAGAACAGCGCGGAGCCCACGCCCCCGAGCGCTCTGAAGAGCACGAGCAGGGGGAACGTGGGCGCGAGCGCCGCCGCGAACGACGAGACCCCCACCCACACGGCGCCGAGCGTCGCCATCCCGCGCTCGCCAAACCGGTCGATGTAGCGGCCGACGAACGGGTCCGACACCAGGCGCGCGAACGAGAACGACGAGATCAGCAGGCCGATCGAGTCGTACCCGACGCCGAAGCTGCGCGCGTAGTTCGGCAGGACCGGCAAGAGGATGCCGTACCCGAGCATGATCACGAAGGTCCCGAGCATCGCGGCTCGGATCTCGGGGGTGCGGAGCACCTCCCGGATCCGGAACCGCTCCGCCTCGTTCATGACGGCACAGTCTATGGACGGGGGTTCGGGGGCCGATGGAGCGAGCGCGAACGCGCGAGCGGTGGCCCCCGACGGAGAAGCTTGCGTGCAACCCGACCCTGCTCTTTCATGTCGGGCGTGCCCGACCACGCGAGCGGCGCGATCGCCGCGACGAGCCTCGCCACGCCGTCGGCGCACCACGCGCTGGTCCGCGGCGAGGGGCCGTGGCCGGAGGAATCCGTCGAGCAGGCGGTCGCGTGGGAAGAGGGCCTCATCACCTACGTCGGCCCTGCCGACGGTCTCGGGAGCATCGAGCCCGAGTGGTTCGAGGGCTGCACGATCGCCCCGGGCTTCGTCGACTGCCACACGCACCTGCCGTTCGCCGGATGGCGGGCGGACGAGTTCGAGGCGCGCCTGTCCGGGGTCTCGTACCGCGACCTCCATGGCAGGGGTGGGCGCGATGGCGCGAACGATGACCCCTCGAGGCAGGGCGGGATCTACCGGAGCAAGCGCATGCTCGCGGCGGCGAGCGACGACGAGGTGCTCGCCTTCTGCCGATCGCTCGTGCAGGAGATGGCCGAGCACGGGACCACGGCGCTCGAGCTGAAGACCGGGTACGGGCTCTCGGTCGAGGCCGAGCTCCGACAGGCCCGGCTCGCCCGGCGGCTTTCCGAGGAAGCGCCGCAGACGTGTTCGGTCACGCTTCTCGCGTGCCACGCGGTGCCCGAAGGCATGGAGCGCGCCGACTGGGTCGGCGTCGTCTGCGACGAGCTGATCCCTGCGGCCGCGCGAGAGCGTCTCGTCGACGCGGTCGATGTCTACGTGGAGGACATCGCGTTCTCCGTCGACGACCTCGCGGAGGTCGCGCGGTGCTCCTCGGACGTCGGGCTCCCGCTCCGCTGCCACGCCGACCAGCTCGGACCCTCGGGCGCGGCCGAGGCCGCCGTAGCGCTGGCCGCGAGGAGCGCGGACCACCTGAATCACGTCTCGGCGACCGGGATCGCGGCGCTCGGCGAGGCCCCGGCGACCGTCGCCGTCCTGCTGCCGACGTCGACGTTGTTCCTGGGCTCGTCACCGCCGGACGTCCGAGCCCTGCTCGACGCCGGCGCGGCGGTTGCGATCGCGACCGACTTCAACCCTGGCACCTCGCCGGTGCTCTCGATGCCCGAGGCGATCGCGACCGCGTGTTCGCTCTACGGACTCCGACCGCTCGAGGCCCTCGCGGCCGCGACGATGAACGCGTCCGCTGCGCTCGGTTTGGCGCCGGCGCGGGGTACGCTTTCGCCCGGCAGGCCCGCCGACCTCGTGGTCCTCGACGGCGACGCCTTCCGGCTGGTGCCGTACCGGCCGGGCCACAACCCGGTGGTCCGGACATTCGTCGACGGCGAGAGGGTTGGAGGACGTTGAGGCGGATCGCGGGGCTGCTGCTGGTGGCCACGGTCGTGCTGCTCGTCCCGACCACGGCCCCCGCCCAGACCGGCGTCACGATCACGCTGTCGGCGTCCTCGGGCACGATCACGTTCGGCGAGCACGTGAGGCTTTCGGGCTCATCGACGGGGGCGCCCGCCGGGTCCACGGTCGAGATACGGAACGCCGCCGGCCTGGCGGTCGCATCTGCGACCACCGACGCGGCGGGCGATTTCTCGGCCGGGCTCGAGCCGTCGGGGTCCGACAGCTACGTCGCCGTGCTCGGGCCGGGCGTGAGCGAACCCGTGACCGTTGGGGTCCGCGCGGTGGTCTCGGCCCGGATGGGACAGGTCCGGTTGTTCGACCACGTCGTGATCCGCGGCAGGGTCGGTCCCGCGCGCCCGGGCTCGTTCGTCGTGGTCGAGCTGACCAGGCACGGCCGAACCGTCGAGAGCCGCTCGGTGCCCATGGGTTCGGCAGGTGGGTTCCGTGCGAGGTTCACGATCCCGAGGCCCGGAACGTACCGTGCGAAGGCCTCGTTCTCGGCACCCGACCTCCTGAGGGGCGGCGCGAGGACCCATGCCGATGCCACCCCGCTCCCACATCTGTCGTCGGGTTCGTCGGGTCGCTTCGTGAGGCTCCTCGAGGGGCGGCTCCTCGACCTCCACTACCGCCTCGTCGGGACGACGAACGGCCGGTACGACTTCCGAACCGCCGACGCCGTCGTCGCCTTCCACAAGGTGCAACGCATGGAGCGTTCGTACGAGGTGAACGAGGCCACGTGGCGGAGGCTCGCGGATCCAATCCGACCGCAGCCGCGCCGCGACTGGCAGGGCTTCCATTTCGAGGTCGACCAGACCAGACAGGTGCTGTTCACGGTGGAGGACGGGCACATCACGAACGTGCTCCACGTCTCGACCGGAGCGGGCGGCCTGACCCACGACGGCGCGTTCCGCGTACGGGCGAAGATCGCGGGCTTCAGCCCGAACCGCCTCTACTACCCGAGCTACTTCGATGGATACCGGGCCCTTCACGGCTGGCCCGAGGTGCCCACCTACGCGGCCAGCCATGGCTGTGTTCGGATCCCGTATTGGAACGCGCTGTGGGTGTACGGCCTCGCCGACTACGGCATCCCCGTCGTGGTCTACCACTGAGTCGGCGCGATCAGTTCAGCCGGCCCACCACTCGCTCTGACGCTCCGAGTAAGGCTTCGGTCCGAACGGCCTCGATGACCGATGCGATGTCCGGGCCGAGCTCGCGATCGGCCTCGAGGAAGGCCACCCGCGCGCGGATGACATCGCGAGCGGCTCCCGTCGCCGCCCCCGACTCGAGCGGCGCTCGCAGGTCGAGCGCCTGCGCCGCCACCAACGCCTCGAGGGCGATCACGACCTCGGCGTTCGAGACCACCTCGCGCGCGTGGCGGGCGGCCGTCATCCCCATGCTCACGTGGTCCTCCTGCCCCGCGCTCGAGCCGATCGAATCGACCGATGCGGGATGCGCGAGCGTCTTGCACTCCGACACGAGCGACGCGGCCGTGTACTGCACGAGCATGAAGCCCGAATTCAGACCGCTCTGTTCGACCAGGAACGCCGGCAGCCCGTTGTTCCGCGTCGGATCGAGCAGCCGGTAGAGCCTCCGCTCGGCGATGCTCGCGAGCGGGACGAGGGCCGCCGCGAGCGCGTCGAGCGCGACCGCGACCGGTTGGCCGTGGAAGTTCCCACCCGAGAGCACCTCATCGTCGTCGGGCAGCACGATAGGGTTGTCCGAGACCGCGTTCGCCTCCACCTCGAGGACCCCGCGGACGAAGCGGAGCACCTCGCGGGTCGCCCCGTTCACCTGCGGCGAGCACCGGAGCGAATACGCATCCTGCACGAGATGCGTGCTGTCGCGGTGCGATGCCACGATCGCGCTCCCCTCGAGGAGCCGACGGAGGTTCGACGCGGAGGCGACCACGCCCGGGTGCGGGCGGAGCGCCGTGAGCCGCTCGTCGAAGACCCGGTCCGAGGCGAGCGCGGCCTCCACGCTCATCGCGGCCGTGACGTCGGCCGTCCGGACGAGCCGTTCGGCGCGCGCGAGCGCGAGGGTCCCGATCGCGAGCATTCCCTGCGTCCCGTTGACCAGGGCGAGCCCCTCTTTGGCCTTCAGGCGGAGCGGTTCGAGGCCGGCCGACCGAAGGACGTCGCCGGCGGGCCGGGGCGTTCCGTCGACGAGGAGCTCGCCGCGCCCGACGAGCGGGAGCGCGAGGTTCGCGAGCGGGGCCAGGTCGCCCGACGCGCCGAGCGATCCCTGTTCCGGCACGACAGGGATCAGGTCACGGTTCAGCATCTCGATCATGCGCTCGACCACCTCGGCGCGCACGCCCGAGTGCCCGAGCGAGAGCACGTGCGCGCGGAGCAGCAGCATCGCGCGCGCCTCCTCGCGCGAGAGCGGCGGTCCGATGGCGGTCGCGTGCGAGCGAACGATCCCGAGCTGGAGCGCGTCCGCCTGGTCCGGTTCGATGCGCTCGTTCGCGAGCGAGCCGAACCCGGTCGTCACGCCGTACACGGTTTCGTTGGAGGCGACGGCGCGTTCGATCACGTCGCGCGCGGCGCCGATCCTGCCCGACGCCGGGAAACCGAGCACGACCTCGGCCCCGCGCGCCACCTCCACGACGTCCTCGAGCGAGAGCGGCTCCCCGACCCGGATCGGCACGGCGCAAGGCTACGGAGGGCGCCCATCGGCGGCAAGCCGCGAAGCGGTCGTACGCTGACCGGAGATGTCAGGGCCGTGGGACGATCTCGAGAAGGGCACGGCGCCGGGCGGCACCCAGAACCAGCCCGGTCCCGCACCGCACGCTGGCACACCCGGAGGTTTGAGGGTGTTCGGGCGTGGAGTCACGAAACGGTGTCCGCGTTGCGGCTCGGGGCGGCTCTTCAAGAGT
>DAIOFZ010000013.1:0-11745 GCA_036745475.1 Actinomycetota bacterium
GTCGTCGACGAACGCCGTGTGCGGGAGCTCCACGTCCCGCGGTTTGGCGGGGTCGCGGACAGCCACCTTGTGCACCCGCAGACCGCATCCGGCGCGGCGCTCGATGTCGTCGTGATGGCGGTCGAGCAGCCGGACGACCGCGGCGCCGACGGTGCCGCAGCCCAGGAGCCCGACCCGCAGGACCCGCTCGCTCATCCCACCCCTTCGCCCCCTCGATCCTGGCCCGCGTCAGTATGTCGCCCCGCCCGGGCGCGAAGCTCACATCGCATCGCTTCGCTCCATCGCCTCGGGCGCCGACACGCCGAGCAGGCCGAGCAGGTTCGCGATCGTTTGCTTGGTGCCGCGGCAGAGCCACAGCCGGGCCTGCGTCAGCTCGGCGTCCTCGGACAGCACCGGGCACTCCGCGTAGAAGCGATGGAAGCGCGCCGCGAGATCCTGGGCGGCGTGGGTGAGCCGGTGTGGCGCCCGGATCTCGGCGGCGGTCGCGATCTGGGACGGGACGTCTGCGACGGCGCGCAGGAGATCCAACTCGGCCTCGTGCTCGAGCCGGTCCAGGTCGGTCTCCTCGATCGGCGTGGTCGGGATCCCGCGTTCGGCCGCCCTGCGCAGGATCGATGCGATCCGTGCGTGCCCGTACTGGACGTAGTAGACGGGATTGTCGAGCGACTGACGCTTCACGGCGTCGACGTCGAACCTCATCGCCACGTCGCTGCTGAACATCAGCAGGTGGAACCGGGCCGCGTCCGTGCCGACCTCGTCGATCAGCTCGTCGAGGCTGACGAAGTTCCCCGCGCGCTTGCTCATCGGGACCGGCACCCCGTCGCGAAGGAACGAGACCCACTGGTAGATCACGATCTCGACGCGATCCGCGTCGTAGCCGAGCGCCTGCGCGGCACCTCGGATCCGCGCGACGTCGCCGTGGTGGTCGGCCCCCAGGACGTACACGAGGTGGTCGAACCCGCGCTCGAACTTGTCGACGAGGTACGCGGCGTCGGCGCCGAAATAGGTGTGCGTGCCGTTGGAACGCACGAGCGGCCGGTCCTTGTCGTCGCCGAACGCCGTCGAGCGGAACCAGACCGCCCCCTCCGCGTCGTACGCGTGCCCGGCATCCCGCAGACGCTGGACGGCGTCGGCGATCAGGCCCTTCTCCTGAAGCACCCGCTCGTGCATGAAGCTGTCGAAGCGGACCCCGAACCGCTCCAGCGTCCGGCCGATCTGCTCCAGGGCCAGACGGGCCCCCTCTCGCTGGAGCCTCGCGACCCGCTCGGGGGGCGGGAGGTCGGCGAGGTCCGGACCCTCGGTCTCGAGGATCCGGCGGGCGAGCTCGACCACGTAGTCGCCGTGGTAGCCGTCCTCGGGCACCTCGGCGTCACGGCCCAGGAGCTCCAGATACCTCGCCTCGACCGACGCGCCGAACCGATCCATCTGCCCGCCCGTGTCGTTGAAGTAGTACTCGCGCTCGACCGACCACCCCGCCGCCTCGAGCACCCGGGCGAGCGCGTCCCCGAGCGCGGCGTTGCGGGCGTGTCCGATGTGGAGCGGCCCCGTCGGGTTGGCGCTGACGAACTCGACCTGCGCCCGCAGGCCGTTCGGGTCGGCGCGGCCGTAGGCCTCGCCCCGCCTCGCGACGTCCCGGAGCGCATCCGTGAGCCAGCCCGTCGTGAGGCGGAAGTTGATGAACCCCGGTCCGGCAACCTCGGCGGACCGCACGAAGGGCGCCTCGGGCAGGCGCCGCCGGACGAGCTCCGCGACGTCGCGAGGCGAGCGACCGGCCCGGGGCGCGAGGACCAGTGCCACGTTGGTCGCGAAGTCGCCGTGCTCCTTCTGCCGAGGCTTGGTGAGCTCGACCTCGGGGAGGTCACCCGCCACGCCGAGCTCGCGCGCGACGTCGGCCTGTGCCTCGGCGACGAGCGCGATCAGACGTTCCTCGATCATCGGCGTTCGAAGCGTAGTCGACGGACCCGCTCGCACCTCCTGGATCGCTGCGAACATCCGCGTTGCTAGACTCGGGCTGCCGAGCCCTCGTAGCTCAGCGGATAGAGCGTCGGCCTCCGGAGCCGGAAGCGCAGGTTCGAGTCCTGCCGAGGGCACCACTGTGATGTCTCGAGACATCGTGCCGACGTGTCTCGGGACATCCTTCCATCTCATGGCCGCCCGTGGGGCTGGTAGTCACGCGTCGGGTCCAGGACGAGCTCTCGGATCACCTCACCGTCCTCGGTCAGGACCCGGACGCGGAGATCGTCGACCAGCACGAGGACCCGCGTGCCAGTGAGTTTTCTCCCCAGGCCGATGTGGTGCAGCCGTGAGTCGTGGCGAAGCGTGATCACTCCGGCGATGTCCACCTTGTCCCGCCGCACCCGGAAGTGTCGAGGCACCGTGAACCCTGCCAGCGCCGGGCTCGCCTTGGGCCGAGCGTTGAACACCTCCTCCGGAGTGCGCCGTCTGATCGCCCGATGCGGCCGCACCGTGTTGTAGGTGGCCCCGAACCGATCGAGCAGGAGGCATGGAACCGGATGAACGAGCTCTTCGGCCGCTTCTGGGGCTGGGCGTGACGAAACCCCGACGGCTCAAGATCCGCCAGATCGTGGCTACCGATGGAACCACCCCCGCAGGGTGACGTCGGCTCAAGTGGAACGCGATCGTGTGGGCGCCGGCGTCCAGCCCCTGGTCCGACAGCTCCTTGCGGAGCTGGATGATCTGCTCCTCGACGGCCTCGAGGGTCCTTTGGGGGCCTGGTCCGCGGCCGGCGGGACCGGGGCGCCAGCCCCGCCTCCCCTTCGGTGTCAAATCGCCGGCAGAGCTCGTAGACCCACCGCGGTGAGACCCCGTAGTCCCGCGACACCTCCGCCTTGGTCCGTCCCTCGATCCTGACCGCGGTGACCACCAGCCTCGCAAGCGACATCGCCGACCCCTTCGTCCTGAGGTCGGCACGATGTCCCGAGAGAGGGCGGAACTATGTCGTGAAACCAGACACTGCCGAGGGCACCACTGCCGAAGGCACCAGGCCCGTGACCAGCGAAACACGTCGTTGGCATGTACGGTGACCGGAAACACAACTCTGGGATTTGCGAGCGGTGCGATGAGGGTCGCGGTTGGACCGCCAGGAACGGTTGACGGAGGGGCCTGGGTGAAGCGACAGGTTGCTGCGGTGTTGGTCGTGGGAGTCCTCGTATGGGGCAGCATCGCAGCCGGTGCGAGCGGCGATCCCCGGGTCCAGCGAGGCGACCCGAGGATCGCCTGGCGAGATTCGGCGCAGTCGAACGGGAAAGCCTCGAGCTCGCGTTCACATCGGATGCCGCCCGCCTACGTTCCGGGGCAGGTGATCGTTCAATTCCGGCACGGGGTTCCCGCAACCGCCCAGGACCGACTCACGCGGTCGGCCGGAGGGAGGTTGCTGGGTCGGATCCCGGAGTTGGATCTCGGTGTCGTGGAGCTGTCCCCGACCACGAACGTCCTTGACGCTGCGACGCGACTGTCGCGCCGGTCGGGCGTCGCCGTCGCTGAGCCGAATTGGATCTTCGAGTCGAACGAGGTCATCCCGACAGATCCGTCGTTCGCAGATCAGTGGGGGCTTCTCAACACGGGTCAGGAGCATTCGATCGCTGACCCTCCACCGAGCTCCGTCTTGGGTCTCGCCGACGCAGACACCGATGTCAGCGATGCGTGGAGCATCACACAGGGCTCCCCCGAGACCGTCATCGCGATCCTCGACACGGGGGTGGATCTGTCCCATCCCGATCTAACCGGGAGCTTCTGGTCGAACCCCGGCGAGACCGCGGACAACGGGATCGATGACGATGCCAACGGCTACGTCGACGACACGGTGGGGTTCGACTTCGTTGCCGACGATCCCACGCCGCAGGATGACACCGTCGGACATGGGAGCCATGTGGCCGGGATCGCCGCGGCGACCGCCAACAACTCGATCGGCGGCGCGGGCGTGTGTCCTGCCTGCAAGCTCATGGTCCTTCGAGCCGGCAATAACAGGGGGCTCCTGACTCACGCGGCGGTGCTGGAGGCTGTTGCCTATGCGGTCGACAACGGCGCAGATGTCATCAACATGAGCTTTGGTGGAAACTTCTGGTCGAGGATCGACCGCGATCTCTTCGCCTGGGCGGGACGAAACGGTGTCCTGGTGGTCGCGGCCGCCGGCAACGAGTCTCGGGACAACGACCAACTCATCTGGACGCTGTTCGGTCCGGTCGCTCCGTCCTTCCCCGCGAGCTACGACCTGCCCAACATCATCTCGGTCGCGGCGAGCAACGACCACGACCGATACGGATTCGAGACCGGGTGTGCCATGAGGGGTGGCCGGGCATGCGGCTTCACGAACTATGGCCACACCTCGACCGACCTCGCCGCTCCCGGCGTGGACATCTTCAGCACGTATCTCTTCGGCGGATACGTCACCGCGAACGGAACGTCGATGGCTGCACCGTTCGTCGCTGGGGTGGCTGGGTTGGTGATCTCCATCCACCCCGAGTACACACCTCAGCAAGTGAGGAACGCGATCGTGAACTCGGTAGACCACCCGGCAGGTCTCGCTGGGGGCTTCACGGTCACGAACGGCCGCCTGAACGCGTTCACGGCGCTCACCGCATCGACCGCGAGCACGGCGCCACGGAGCGACGGGACGATGAACGGTGCCACGCCCATCACCTTCAGGAAGTCGGGAACGCTCTCGTTCCCCACAGACGTCAACGATATCTACAGGAAGCGGCTCAGAACGGGAAAGGCGTATGCCGTTGTCCTGGATGCGCCTCGGCGAGCCGACCTCGACGTCTATGTGTGGAAGCCGGGAGCGACCGACACCTGGCCCGTCGATCTTGGATGCGGTTTCAGCTGCAGCCTGCAGAAGTTCGGCATCAAGGGCAGAGGCAAGGACGAGAGCTTCGTGTTCACTGCGCGAAAGCCCGGCATCTACTACTTCCACGTGACGTTGCTACAGGGACGCGGCCGGTATGACCTGCGGGTGGGACCTGCCTGAGGGAAGCCGAAGCCCATGAGCCGTCTCCTGCTGCTGCGGCACGCGAAGTCGAGCTGGGACGATCCGTCGCTCGCGGACCACGAACGGCCGCTGGCGCCCAGGGGCCACCGCGCTGCCGAGTCGATGGCGGAGCACCTGCGTTCGAGCCTCCCGCCCCCGGACCTCGTGCTGTGCTCCTCCGCGCTCCGAACGCGGGAGACGCTCGACCGGATGTCCGAGGCGTTCGGCGACGCCGAGGTCGTGGTCGACGACGACCTGTACGGCGCGACCGACGACCTGCTCCTCGAACGGCTGCGCGGCGTTGCAGACCGGTTCGAGACCGTCGCGATGATCGGGCACAACCCCGGCGTCCACGACCTCGCGATCGCCCTGACCGGGAGCGGGGCGGACCTGGACAGGATGCGGGCGAAGTTCCCGACCGGGGCGCTGGCCGTGCTCGCGTTCGACGGGCCGTGGCGGGGGCTCGCGCCGAGCGAAGCCCGGCTCGAGGCGTTCGTGACGCCCAAAGACCTCGCGTGAGCGACGCCCCGTCGCACGGGCGGACCGGCCTGACCGAGGCCGAGCTCGGCCCGGACCCGATCGCCCGTCTGGTCGCCTGGCTCGACGGCGCGAGGGCGGCCGGGGTCCGGTTCCCCGAGGCGGCTGCGCTCGCGACCGCCGACGCCGCTGGACGGCCGGCGGTCCGCCACGTCCTGATCAAGGCCGTCGACGAACGGGGCCTCACGTTCTTCACCAACCGCGAGAGCCGCAAGGGACGACACCTCGCCGAGAACCCGAACAGCGCGCTGGCGCTGTACTGGCGCGAGCTCGACCGGCAGGTGTCCGTCACCGGTCCGGCGCGGCGCGTGACCGACGCGGAGTCCCTCGCGTATTTCCGGATGCGTCCGCGCGAGGCACGGCTCGGCGCCTGGGCCTCCCGGCAGAGTCTGCCGGTCGGTTCGCGGCAGGAGCTCGACGCGGCGTTCGCCGAGGTCGCGGGGCGGTTCCCGGGTGAGGACGTCCCGCTGCCGCCACACTGGGGCGGCTACAGGATCGAGCCCGAGACGATCGAGTTCTGGCAGGGACGTGAGCACCGCCTCCACGATCGGTTCCGCTTCACGCGCGAGGGCGGAGCCTGGCGCGTCGAACGGCTCTGGCCCTGACGGCTCGAGGGCTCCCCCGTACGGGCGACGGTCGGTCGCTCGCGCACACGGTATCGTTCGGGCCCATGCACGCCGACGAGCTCCGCGTCGCGATCGCGGAGTGGCACCCTCGTGCCGTCGAGGAGCTCTCGAAGCTGGTCCGCATCGCCTCGATCGCGTTCCCCGGCTACGACGAGAAACCGGTGCGCGAGTCCGCCGAGGCCACCGCCGAGACCCTCGAGGCGGCCGGGTACGGCGGTGTTCGGCTGATCGAGCTCCCCGACGTCGACCACCCGGCGGTGTTCGGGGAGGTCGCGGGTCCGGCCGGCGCGCCGACGATCCTGCTCTACGCCCACCACGACATCCAGCCCGAGGGACCGCTCGAGGAGTGGACGAGTCCGCCGTTTGAGCCCGAGGTGCGTGGCGGCCGTCTCTACGGGCGTGGCACCTCCGACGACAAGTGCGGCATCATCCTGCACGCCGCCTCGATGCGCGCGTGGGGCGGCGTCCCCCCCGTATCGGTGAAGGTCCTGGTCGAGGGCGAGGAGGAGTCGAGCGCCGAGCACCTTCCCTTCCTCATCGACGGTCACAAGGAGCTGCTGGCCACCGACATCGTGGCGGTCGCGGACGGCGGCAACTGGCGCGCCGGGGTCCCCACGCTCGAGACGAGCATCCGCGGGGTCGTCGACTGTACGGTGACGGTGCGAGTGCTCGACCTCGCCGTGCACAGCGGCGTCCACGGCGGCCCGGCGCCCGACGCGTTGTCGGCGCTGGTGCGGATCCTGGCCTCGGTCCACGACGACGAGGGCGAGGTCGCGATCGAGGGGCTCCGGCGAGAGACGTGGGACGGTCTGCAGGTGAGCGAGGATGAGTTCCGGGAGGACACCCCGCTCCGGCCCGGGGTCCGGCTGATCGGGTCCGGCACGATCTCGGACCGGCTGTGGGCCAAGCCCGCGGTGTCGGTGCTCGGGATCGACGCGCCGCGGGTCCTCGAGGCCTCCAACCAGCTCGTCCCGTGGGCCTCGGCGAAGGTGAGCCTGCGGCTCGCGCCCGACGACGATCCCGGCGGTGGGATGGACGCGCTGACCCGGCACCTCTCGACCCGCGCGCCGTGGGGGGTCGAGGTCGACGTGAGACCGGGGAGCTCCGGACGCGGGCTGCGCGTGCGCACCGACGGCCCCGCGTTCGCCGCCATGACCCGGGCGATGGAGGCGGCCTATGGCAGGTCGCTCGTGCAGACGGGGAGCGGCGGGTCGGTCCCGCTCGTCCCGGTGTTCTCGCGCGCCATGCCCGAGGCCGAGATCCTGATGTACGGCGCCTCGGACGAGCGCAGCCAGTACCACTCCATCGACGAGAGCGTGGACCTGGGCGAGCTGGAGCGCGCCTGCTTGGCCGAGGCGCTGCTGTTCGGCGAGCTCGCGGATGGCTAGCCCGGCGACTTCGCCCCGGCGTTGTTAGTCTCGAGCCGATGGATACGGCCTCGACCCCCGACCTGCCCCAGGTGCAGGCCGCGCCTGCCCCGGAAGGAGCCGCCGGGAGCGCGCCGGAAGCCGAGCACGAGGCGATCACACAGCCCGCGAAGCTCCTTCGGATCGCGACGATGGTCCGGGAGCTGCTCGAGGACACGCGTCAGGCGTCGCTCGACGAGCCCGGGCGGATCCGGCTCCGACAGATCTACGAACGAGCGATCGGCGAGCTCGAGGACGTGCTCTCGCCCGATCTGCAGGAGGAGCTCTCCTCGCTCGCCCCGCCGATGCAGGGTGTCCCCACCGACGCCGAGATCCGCGTCGCGCAGGCCCAGCTCGTCGGGTGGCTCGAGGGCCTGTTCCACGGGATCCAGGCCGCGCTGTTCTCGCAGCAGATGGCCGCCCGGGCCCAGTTCGAGGAGCTGCGCCGCCGCGGGCTCCCGGGGACCAGCGACCCCCAGGCCCCCGGCACGGATCAGTCCCGAGGCCAGTACCTTTAGCGACTCGTCAGGGAACCGCGGCCTCCTGGGCCTTCGCCCCCGCGGCGGTCACGTCCCCGCCACCGGCCATCCGCTGGGCGATGTAGACGGGGATGAACATCACGAGGATCACCCCGAGCGCGACGACGTTCACGATGGGGCGGTTGTGCGGGAGCCGCAGGTTGCGGTAGATGAACCTCGGGATCGTGTCCGTGGCCCCCGCGGTGAAGTTCGTCACCACGATCTCGTCGAACGACAGGGCGAATGCGAGCAGGGCCCCGGCGACGATGGCCGTTCGGATCGCAGGGAACGTGACGTAGCGGAACGTCTGCCAGCCGTCCGCCCCCAGGTCCATCGAGGCCTCGATCAGCGAGGTGGGCGTCCGGCGAAGCCGGGCGATCACGTTGTTGTAGACGACCACGATGCAGAAGGTCGCGTGGCCGATCACGATCGTGAGCACCCCGAACGGGATCCGGAAGTTGTTGATCGTGGTGTTGAGCGCGATCGCCGTCACGATCCCCGGCAACGCGATCGGCAAGACCAGCAGGAACGACACGCCGTTGCGTCCGAAGAACCGGAACCGGTGGACGGCGAACGCGGCCGCGCTCCCGAGGGCCAGGGCGAACAGGGTCGCGATGGTCGCGACCTCCAGCGAGGTGGCGAGCGCCTCCCGGACCTGGGGGCTACGCCAGGCGATCCCGAACCACTTCGTGGTGAACTCCTCGATCGGCCACGCCTGCGCGACGCTGTCGTTGAACGCGTACAGCAGGACGATCGCGAGCGGGACGTAGAGGAAGACAAGCAGCAGTGCGGCGCTCACCTTGATCAGGATCCTGAACCCGCGGGTCTCCACGGCTAGAGTGCCTCGAACGCACCGGCGCGCTTGGCGCCGAGCAGGTAGACGGCCATGATCGCGATCGGGACGAGCGCGAACGCGGCGGCGAGCGGTGTGTTCCCGGCGACGCCGACGTTGTCGTAGATCACGTTCCCGATGAACTGCGTGGTCCCCACCAGTTCCGGCGTGATGTAGTCGCCGAGCGTGAGCGAGAACGCGAAGATCGAACCCGCCGCGATCCCGGGAAGGATCAGCGGGAGCATCACGCGCCGGAACGTCGTCCAGCCCCTCGCACCCAGATCCGAGGAGGCCTCCAGGTACGAGCCCGGCACCCGTTCGAGCGCCGCGTAGATCGGCAGGAGCGTGAACGGGAGCCACAGGTACACGAAGGTCAGCCAGACCGCCCAGTTCGAGTTCCCGAGCTGGAGGTGGCCGAGCCCCGTGAGCTCGGCGAGCCAGTTCACGAAGCCGTTCGGCGTGAGCATGATCTTCCACGCGAACACCCGCACCAGGTAGTTCGCCCAGAGCGGGAGGACGATGGCCACGAGCAGGGCGTTGCGCGCGCGCGGTGTGGCCAGGCGGGCCGCGTAGTACGCGAGCGGGAAGGAGAGCACGATGTCCGTGATCGTCACCGCGGCGGCGATCCCGAACGTCCGGATCGTGATCGTTCGGTAGACGTCGTTCTGCCACAGGGTCTGGAAGTTGTCGAACGAGAACCCGCGCACGATCTGCGACGTGAGGACGTCCAGGCTCCAGAAAGCGTTCGCGAGCAGGAACAGCAGCGAGCCGATGTAGACCACGAGGAGCCAGGTGAGTGGGGCGCCGAGTTCGAGCCCGAGCTTCAGGCGCGGATGGCGGAACAGGAACGCGGACAGCCGGCTCCGAACGCCCCCGTCCGGCTGCCCCTTCGCGATCGCGACCACTCGACCTCCGTCCATGCGACGAGGGCCCCGAGCGTCCGCTCGGAGCCCCCGTCGACGGATCCTCCTACGCGCCCTGGATCTCGGTCCACTTCTGCGTCCACTCCGAGTAGTCGATGCAGACGTTGCCCCGGTCGTCGCCGCAGTTCGGCACCGGCGTCTTCCACAGGTGGATCGAGTCCAGGAACTCGACGTCGCCGCAGTTTCCGTAGCGCACGGTGTCCACGGCCTCGTCGGCCCCCTCTCCGTAGAAATCCACGAGCAGATCGCGTGTGGCATCGCACGACACCGTGTTGCTGCCGGCGGCGCCGTACCAGACCGCGACCTCCGCCTGGACTTCGGGTTGCATCGTCCAGTCCATCCACTTCAGCATGCAGTTCGGGTGGGGGGCGTTCGCCGAGATCATCCAGGTGTCCGCCCAACCCGTGACCCCCTCGGACGGGATCACCGCGTCCACCGGAGCGTCGAGCTCGGCGAGACTGAGGTTGATCGGCCATGCCGTGCCCACGAGCATCGACCCGTCCACGAAGCCATCGATCTCATCGGTGTACAGCGCCCACGGCCGCACGACCACCCCGGCCTGCGCCTTCAGCAGGTCGACCGCCGCGTCGAACTGGTCCTGCGAGAGCTCGTACGGATCGGTGATCCCCAGGTCGGGGTTGTGCGCCATCAGGTACATGGCCGCGTCGGCGATGAAGATCGGCGAGTCGTAGACGGTGATCGACCCCGCGTAGGGCGAGTCCGTCTCGAACGTCACGTCCCAGCTCGTCGGGGCGGGCGTCACCTCCTTCGTGTTGTACATCAGGAAGTTCGGCCCGTACATGTACGGGGTCCCGTACACGTTGCCGTCGACGACGTAGTGCTCGTTGTTGGTCCCGCCGTCCGGGTTGAGCGGCCCGATCACGTTCTCGAACTCTGGGAAGAGCGACGGGTCGATCGCGCCCACGTCGCCGCCCGCGATCAGCCGGTTGCTCGCGTCGCCGGATGCCGAGAGGCCGTCGTACACCGTGCCGCCGCCCTGACGCATGAGGGTCACCATCTCGTCGGAGGTGT
Source organism: Actinomycetota bacterium (assembly GCA_036745475.1). Classification (GTDB taxonomy): domain Bacteria; phylum Actinomycetota; class UBA4738; order UBA4738; family HRBIN12; genus DASSJM01. The sequence goes on from DAIOFZ010000013.1 coordinate 10,862, forward strand.
CACCGTACGTCACGTTGACCTGGCATCCGGTCTCGTCCTCGAACGGCGTGACCCAGTCGAAGTCCTCGCCTCCCTCGCTCGTCCCGTCCTCGACGTATCCGGCCCACGCGATCAGCTCGAGCGAGTCCTCCGTCTCGCCGATCGAGTCGTAGGTCTTCGCGGACTCGATCGCTCCCCCGGTCTCGCCGCTCGGGGTGGTGTCGTCGTTCCCGCACGCCGCCGCCACGATGGCGAGCGTCGCGAGCACGACGAACCACGTTCGCACCGTCTTGTTCATGCAGCATCCTCCCCCGGGTCTTCCGACCCATCCATCGAATCGCCGGCCGCGTCGACCGGGCGGTTGTTCCTGCGATCCCACACCAGGCGCACGACCTTGCCGCGCACCTGGAGGGCCTCCATCGAGGACGTGGCGAGGTTCTGCTGCATCACGACGAGCTCGCCCCCGACATCGAGCGTGACGATGTACCTGGTCAGCGCGCCCAGGTAGACGACCTCGCGGACGTGACCGGTCGCCGTGCATGCGCCGTCTGGGACCTCGGTGTCCGGCTCCACCATCCCGATCTTCTCCGGGCGGATCGTGAACGGGTGGGGGTCGCCCGCGATCGCGTTCGCCGCCTTTGCCTCCAGGACGTTGGAGATTCCGACGAACCCGGCGACGAACCCGGTGGCCGGCCGTTCGTAGACCTCGGCCGGCGTGCCGATCTGCTCGATCTTGCCGCGACTGAACACGGCCAGCCGGTCGCTCATCGTGAGCGCCTCCTCCTGGTCGTGCGTGACGTAGATGAACGTCAGGCCGACCTGCCCCTGGATCTCCTTCAGCTCGATCTGCATCGCCTGCCGGAGCTTGAGGTCGAGGGCGCCGAGCGGCTCGTCCAGCAGGAGGA
>DAIOFZ010000013.1:11755-29935 GCA_036745475.1 Actinomycetota bacterium
TGGGACGGTTGATCAGCGCGCGGGCCAGGGCAACGCGCTGCCGCTGCCCGCCCGAGAGCTGGCTCGGCTTGCGCTCGCCGAAGGCCGACAGCTGCACCATCGCGAGCGCATCGGCCGCGCGGTCGCGGCGCTCGGCGGCGGGCACCCTCTTGACCTTGAGCCCGTACTCGACGTTCTCCTCCACCGTCATGTGGGGGAACAGGGCGTAGTCCTGGAAGACCGTGTTCACGTCGCGCTCGTACGGGGCGAGGTGGGAGACGTCCTCGCCTCCGAGCAGCACCCGGCCGGAGGTCGGGGCCTCGAACCCCGCGATCATCCGGAGGCAGGTGGTCTTGCCCGATCCGGAGGGACCGAGCATCGAGAAGAACTCACCCTCGCGGACCTCGAGGTCGATGCCGTCCACGGCGACGACGTCGCCGAACCGCTTGACGACCGACTCGAGCGTGACCGCGGACGCGGCCGGCGCCCCCGCGGGAGCGCGATCGGTACTGGTTGCAGGCTGCGTGAAACCCACCTCCGGGTGTTCGGGCGCGTTCGGAATCGCGCCATCTTGAACGGGAAACGGGCCCCGGGCAACCCACACCGCGGGCTCGGCTCAGGCGGTTCCCACGAGGCCGGCGAGATCGATCCGCCGGCTCCGGAGCGCGCCCGCGAGCCCCGCCGTGAGCTCCCCCACGACACCCGGGCCCTGGAAGATGAGGCCCGTGTACACCTGCACCGTCGTAGCCCCCGCCTCGATCGCCGCGAGCGCGTCGGCCGGTGTGGAGATCCCGCCGCTGGCGTTGACCGGCATCTCCGCGCCCATCGCTTCGCGAACCGCGCGGACACACGACAACGTCACGTCGAGGAGCGCGCGGCCGGAGAGCCCTCCTCGCCCGATCGACACCCGAGCGTCCCGAACCGGCAGCGTGTTCGAGATCGTGAGGGCCTCGGCGCCACGCTCCCGCGCGATCGCGGCGAGCGCGAGCACCACCTCGCGTTCGACCCGGGTGCGGAACGGCGGCAGCTTGACGAACAGGGGACGCGCCCGGCGGACCGCGAGCGCGCGCAGCAGGTTCGCGAGGTGCGCCTCGTTGTCGCGGTCGCGACCCCAGGCCACGTTCGGGCAGCTCGCGTTCAGCTCGATCGCATCGACGAACGGCTCCAGGACCGCGTGGGCATCGAGCACATCGGGGACGTCCTGGCCGGCGATGCTCGCCACCCGGGGACCTCCTCGAGCCGTTCGGGCCAGCGCACGCGAGGCCGCCTCCGCGCCGGGGTTCGGCAACCCCATCGCGTTGACCATCGAGCCGCGCTCCGGGTACCGGACGATCCTCGGCTTTGCGTTGCCGCGCCGTGGGTGGCACGTGAACGTCCCGCACACGACGTAGCCGAACCCCAACCGACCGAGCGCATCGAGGTGCCGCCCGGTCTTGTCGAAGCCGGCGGCCAGGCCGACCGGGTTCGCGAGCGGGATCCCGGCAAGGCTCAGCCGGAGGGCAGGGTCGCGGTCGGCCCCGCCCAACCGCTCCCACGGTAGTGGCAGGCCGAGGAGCCCCTGCGCGAGGCGATGCCCGGCCTCGGGCGGGAGCCAGAACAGGAGCGGCCGCGCGACCGATCGGTACCAGTCGGTCCTGAGGCCGGTCCCTCGGCTGGTTCCTCGGCTCACGCTCGTCCCTCGGGCACGGCCCATCGGGGGCCTATGCTACGCGCCATGCCCGGCGACCTCGCGGAACGACTGATCGCGGCCTCGGAGGTCCACGGCGACTTCGTGCTCTCCTCCGGGCGCCGCTCGAACGTGTACTTCGACAAGTTCCGCTTCCTCACCGACCCGAACCTGCTGAAGGACGCGGCCGGAGCCGTCGCCGGGCTGCTCCCGGACGGGATCACCCACCTCGCGGCGCCCGAGGGGGCGGCGACGTTGCTCGTGGCTGCGGTCGCGCTCGAGACCGGCCTGCCGATCGCGGTGGTCCGCAAGGAGCCGAAGGCGTACGGGACGAAGTCGCAGCTCGAGGGTCACGCGCCCGCCGGCGCGAAGGTCGCGCTCGTGGAGGACGTCTCGACGACGGGCCTGCAGGTCCGTTCCGCCGCCACGGTGCTCGAGGCCGCCGGCTGCACGATCGGAATCATCGTGCTCGCGATCGACCGGGGGGGCGCGGAGCACCTGCGCGAGGCGGGCTACCGGGTGAGGTCGGTGGTGGAGGTCCACCCGGACGGGTGAGGCCCCGCCGCCGGGAGCCGACCTAGAACGCGGTGAGGCGTCCGTCCTCGGGCATCTCGCAGCGCCAGACCTGGAGACGCCACAGCATGCGGCTCCCGCGCGTGCGGAGGTCGACGATGCCCTCCTTCATCATCTGCGCGAGGGCCTTGGACTTGGCCACCACCTCGGGAACGGGGAACTCCCGCGAGAGCAACGACTGCAGGTTCGCGGCACCGAAGATCCGGCGGGCGACCTCGAGGATCTTCGACTCGGCCTGGATCGTTCCGGTCGGCAGGTACAGGTGGCCGCCCGGTGCGAGGCACTCGTTCTCACGGATGCTCTCGAGCATCGCCGCGGGGAGCTCGGCGCCGGTAGGTCCGCCGGCGCGGCCGTCCGGGAACCAGCCGGCGAGCCTGCCGATCTCGTCGGGGATCCCCGACACGTCCCCGATGATCACGTCGGCCTGCTCACCACGCACGGGATCGAGCAGGTTCCCGCTGCGGAACTCGACCTCGCGCTGCAGACCGAGGCGGACGGCGTTCTCCTTCGCGACCTCGATCGCGTCCTCCGACAGATCGGTACCGATGACCCGCTTGGCGCCCAGCCGCGCCGCGACGAATGAGAGCACGCCACTCCCGCAACCGACGTCGATGACGGTGTCGCCGGGCTCGATCTCCAGCGCCTCGGCGATTGTCCGGCTGGTGTGCGTGGGATGGAACACGCCCCGCCCCAGCGAGACCGTGAACGGCCCGGTCCGGCCCTTCCACTCGAGCATGGTTCCGGCGTCGTCGTCGCTCATCCGCACATGGTGGCGGCTGCGGCCGGGGACAGTCAACCGTCGAGCCCGAAAACTCAGACACGCGGAGGCACGAACACGGCGTCCTCCCCGGGCCGGATCACCCCCGACTCGATGTCCACCGCGAGTGCATCGGCCGCGTCGGCGACCCGGATCGTCTCTACCTCGCGGTGACCCGATGGGTACGCGCGGATCCGTCCCGATGCTCGTCGGAGCAACCGCTTGGCTCCGTGTGCGTTCCCCCTGAGCAGGTGCACGTACCCAGCGCCCAGCTGGGACAGGCCCTTGAAGAACTCCGCGTCGGTCGTGTCGCGCGCTTGCTTCCACGCCGTCTCCCACGCCTCGTGGGCGGGGAAGAAGCGACCGGCGTTGAGGTGCTCCCGACCCAGACGATGATTCTCCTCGATCGTCAGCGCGTCGAAGTCCTCGAGCTCGAGCACGTTCTCCGCGTCCCAGGGCCGGGGGCGACCGAGCTCGTCGCGCGGGCGGCGGGACTTGTTGCGGGTCTCGGTCGGCCGCCCGGTCTTGCCTACGGCGTCTTCGCGCATGCGCCCATCGTACGGCCGCCGACCGCCGTCGTCGGGGCGGCGATGCTGGCGCGCGCGCACGACGGCCGATACGCTTCCCGGATGGATCCGGCCGCCGCGCAGGAGCCGGCGGCCGAACCCGGGCCCGCCGGAGCACCCGAACCCCTCCTCACCGACGACCAGACCCGTGGCGCGGAGGAGGTCGTTCGCCCGTCCGCCGACGCAACCAGGTTGCCACCATGGATCCCGCGGCTGCTCCTCGCCGTCGTCATCACGGTGTTCGCCTCATACGCCGCGTTCAGCCTCATCAGGAGGCTCTCGCACCTGCTGCTGTGGCTCGTCGCCGCGCTGTTCCTCTCGTTCGCGCTCGAACCGGCCGTGAACTGGCTCGTGGCCCACGGCTGGAAGCGCGGCGTCGCGGCCGCGGTAGTGCTCTTCGGTCTCGCCCTGCTGGGGGTGATCGGCGTCGCGCTCATGGTCCCGCTGGTGATCGACCAGGTGCAGGAGCTGATCGCCCGGGTCCCGGGCTGGCTCGATCAGGCGAGCGTCTACACCCAGCGTTGGTTCGACACCAGGCTGACGAGCGCGTCGATCCTGAAGCAGATCGCGAACGCACAGGCCGATGTGCAAGGTATCGCGGCGAACGTCGCCTCGGTGGGCGCGTTCCTGCTGGGGCTGATCTTCCAGGTGCTCACGATCGGGCTGTTCACATTCTACCTCGTGGCCGACGGGCCCAGGTTCCGGCGGGGCGTGTGTTCGCTGCTGCCGCCCCGCATCCAGCGAGACCTCCTCGCCGCCTGGGAGGTCGCCATCGACAAGACCGGCGGGTACCTCTACTCGAGGCTCCTGCTCGCCATCATCAACGCGACGTTCTCGTTCATCGTGCTGCAGGCGCTCGGGATCCCGTTCGCGGCGCCGCTCGCCCTGTGGCAGGGGTTGGTCTCGCAGTTCATCCCGGTGGTGGGCACCTACATCGCCGCGGCGGTCCCGCTGCTCGTGGCGTTGCTCGAGGACCCGTGGAAGGCGCTCTGGTTCCTGCTCTTCGTGATCATCTACCAGCAGATCGAGAACTACCTGCTCGCCCCTCGTATCACGGCCAAGACGATGCAGCTGCACCCGGCCGTGGCGTTCGGAGCGGCACTCGCGGGGGGCTCGATCAGCGGGCTGCTCGGAGCGTTCATGGCGCTGCCCGCCGCGGCGGTGATCCAGTCCACGATCTCGACGTACCTCAAGCGGCACGAGGTCATCGAGACCGAGCTGACGCGCGAGGACACGGTGGTCATCGAGGAGCGGGAGTCGCTCGCGGACGACGACCGGTCGAACGAGGACGGGATCTTGGGGCGTCTCTCCGCCCGATGGCGACGACCGGAGGCCTGAACGTCAGCCTTCGGGCGTTCGATCCCGTCTCGTCCGGACGCGCGACACCGCCACCGCGACGACGGTGACCAGGTAGAGCTGGCCGGTCAGTCCCTCGATCGCGACGAGCATCCGGGGCATCGGGTTGGCCGCGGTGAAATCGCCGTACCCGACGGTTGCGAGCGTGACGAGGCTGAAGTACGTGAAGTCCACCGGCTGGGCGTCGTCGGTCTGGACGAAGAACGGTTCGCCGCTCACCACCGCGATCGTGATGTACGCCGCGGCGAACGTCATCCCGATCAGCAGGTACACGCAGAGCAACCCGATGATGGTCCGGCTGCTCACGAACGGCTCCACCACGATGCGACGGCCGAGCGCGACGATCGCCGCCACGGGGAAGACCAGGTTCATGACGGCGGCCAAGGCCTCGGCCGGCGTCGAATCGTCCAACCGTCCGGCGATGCCCAGGATCACGGCGAACGGCACCAGGACGATCGCGACGCGCCACGCGCGCCGCCCGACCCGGGCGGCGAGGAACGCGAACAGCACGACGCTGCCCTGCACGATGACCGCCGCGATCTTCAGCCAGGTCGTGTTCGCGGCCGTGAGGACGAGCGCGACCAGGATGAGCAGGAGCAGCAGTCCGTAGCGATCGGCCCAGCGCGCCTCTTCAGCGGTGAAGGCGTCGGCACGTTCGTGTTCGCCTGCCACGCTCGAACCGTACTACGGCCTCCTCGGCCGTCGAGGGAGGTCCGGGTTCGACGGGGCCACCGCCCCAGACGCACAAGGGGGCGACCCGGCGAACGGTGGAACAGGAGTCCTCGCTGGGGCAGCGTCGCCACCCGGGACGTGTAGGTTGGCCGCGATGCCCCCGCCCGACGAGCTCTCGGAGCAGGACCGCACGACGAAGGATCGGCTGGACATCCTCACGCAGGCCGTCCGGCGGCTCCGCGGACGACAGTGGCGCGTCGTCCCCCATCCCGGCCCGATCGGCGGGGAGCAACACGTGGCGAGCGGCAAGTCGGGCGCGCTCCGGGCGGCGATCTTCGGCGTGAACGACGGTCTGGTCTCGAACCTCTCGCTGATCTTCGGCCTCTCGGGCGCGCGCGTCGACAACTCCGTCGTGATCGTGGCGGGCGTCGCGGGCTTGCTTGGGGGTGCCTTCTCGATGGCGGCGGGCGAGTACATCTCGGTGCGGGTGCAGCGCGAGGTCTACGAGCGGCTGATCCACCTCGAGGCGCACGAGATCGGATCGGACCCGGAGGCCGAACGGCTGGAGCTCGCCGAGCTCTACGTGCGCAAGGGCCTGCCGAGGGACCTCGCCGACCGGCTCGCGACCGAGCTCATGAAGGACCCCGAGGTGGCGCTGGAGACCCACGCCCGAGAGGAGCTGGGTCTGGATCCGCACGAGGGCCTCGGGTCGCCGTTCGCGGCGGCGGGGTCGTCCTTCGTGACGTTCTCGCTGGGCGCGTTCGTCCCGCTCCTGCCGTTCCTCGTGTCGTCGGACACACCGGCGGTCGTCGCCTCCGCGATGCTGTCCGGCATCTCGCTGTTCGGCGTCGGAGCGGCGATGTCGTACCTGACCGGACGTCCGTGGCTCCTGTCGGGCTCCCGGATGCTCGCCGTGGGCTCGGCGGCCGCCGGCGTCACGTTCCTCGTCGGCAAGGCGCTCGACGTCGGGGTGCTCAGCTAGGGGCGACGACCTCGGCGGCCGCGGCGGCGTCGACGAGGACGAGCTGCTCGGCGGTCGCGACGCGCCCGGCGGGGATCGAACGGTCGCCCGCGAGCAACCGCGGCACCATGGGCGCCTTGTCGCTCCCGGTGATCATCCAGAGGGCCAGGCCGGCTCGGTCGAGGACGGGATAGGTCACGGTCACCCGCCTGAGACCGCGGTACTCGCCCGTCACGGCGACATCGCGGTCGGTCACGTCGAGGACCGGGTCCCCCGGCACGAGCGACGCGGTGTGGCCGTCGTCGCCAATCCCGAGGTGCACGAGCTCGAACGCCGCCGGCAGCGACGCCGCGTATCGGTCGGCCGCCGCCGCCAGGTCGGGTTCGGTCACCGGCATCGGCCGCAGGTCCGCACCGGCGGGGATGACCGGCACGAGGCTGGTCAGGTTCCGGTCGGGGTCGCCGTGGGGGGCCACCCGCTCGTCGACCTGCCAGATCCCGACCTCGTGCCACAACACGTCCTCCTCGGCGAGGGCCTTGAACATCGCCCACGGAGTCTCTCCACCGCTCACGGCGAACGTGAATCGACCGCGTGATGCGATCGCTTCGCGCGCCGCCGCGGCGACGACGCCGGCCGCGCGCCGCGCGACGGCATCGGCGTCGGGCAAGACCTGGAGGACGCGATCGGGGGCCGGGCTCACGCCTCCTCGAACCCCTCTCCCCCGCCCACGAGGAACTCGAGCGAGTCGCGCAGCGCCTCGTATCGGCGATCGCCGAGCTCACGCCGCGCGCGGGCTTCGACCGCCGCGACGGCCCTGCGCGCCTCCGCCACGAACCGCCGACCGCGAGCCGTGAGCCGGACCATCTTCGCTCTCGAGTCGTCCGTATCGGGCACGCGCCGTACGTACCCACGCGTCTCGAGATCGTCCACGAGCAGCATCATCCCCTGTTTGGTCATGCGCGCGCGGCGCGCCAGGTCGGTCAGGCGCGTTCCCCACCGCCGATCGATGTGCATGAACAGCGCCGCATGGCCCGGACGCGCGTCGGGGAATCCGCGCTCCTGCAGACCGGCGACGATCTCGGCGCCGAGCACGCGCGAGGCCTCGAGCAGCAGTCGGGACAGATCGGGCTCGCCCACGCGGCATCGTTACCCGCGGTCCGGCGAACGTCAACCTCGTTGACCGCCACTCGACGGTACCCTGCCACGATGACGATCGAGGTTCGTCCCGCGCGCCGGGAGGAGTACGAGGAGACAGGCCGGGTGACGGCGCTCGCCTATCGCGAGTTCGCCGACGGCGACTCGTGGGACCGGTACCTCGAGCTGATCGCCGACGTCGGCGCCCGCGCGGACATCGCCCTCGTCCTCGCGGCGTTCGAGGACGGCCGGATCGTCGGAAGCGCCACCTTGGAGCTCGATCAGCGGATCGAGGACGACGACCCGGTCCTTCCGCCGGAGCAGGCGGAGATCCGGATGCTCGGCGTTGATCCGGATCGGCGGGGGCGTGGCGTAGCGAAGGCGCTCATGGACGCGTGCTTCGCATGGGCGGCGAAGGCCGGCAAGACACGGATGCTCCTGCACACCACGGAACGCATGAAGGTGGCGCAGGCGATGTACGAGGCGATGGGGTTCGACCGGCTCGCGGACCGAACGTTCCCCGACGGCTTCGTGTTGCTGTCGTACGAGAAAGCCATCGAGCCCCAGACGGGGCAGTCCTAGCCGCTCCCTGTCCGGACGACCTCGCCCGTCGCCATGATCACGCCGTCCTCGGTGACCGCCTCGACCAGCCCGCCGCGGAACTGCTGCTCGTACAGCCGCGCGTACACCCCGCCGCGCCGGAGCAGCTCCGCATGCGTCCCGCGTTCGACGATACGGCCACGGTCGGCCACGAAGATCACGTCGGCCGACAGGATCGTCGAGAGCCGGTGGGCAATCGCGATCGTCGTCCGACCGTGCATCAGCGGCACCAGCGCGGCCTGCACCAACCGCTCCGAGGTGGTGTCGAGCGACGAGGTGGCCTCGTCCAGGATCAGGATCCTCGGGTCCTTCAGGATCACGCGGGCGATCGCGAGCCGTTGCTTCTCGCCGCCCGAGAGCTTGTACCCGCGCTCCCCGACGACGGTGTCGTAGCCTTCCGGGAGCTCGCCGATCCGCTCGTAGATGTTCGCGGCTCGCGCGGCCGCGTCGAGCTCTTCCTCGGTTGCGTCCGGCCGTCCGTACAGGAGGTTCCTGCGGATCGTCGTGTGGAACAGGTAGGTCTCCTGCGTGACGACCCCGATCAGATCGCCGAGCGACTCGAGCTTGAGGTTGCGCACGTCGACCCCGTCGATCTTGACCGCGCCGCGCTGCACGTCGTACAGGCGAGGCACGAGGTAGGTCATCGTGGTCTTTCCGGCTCCGGACGGTCCGACGAGGGCCGCGAGCTGGCCCGGTTCGATGGTGAGGGAGACGTCCTCCAGCGTCCATTCCCTCGGCGCCTCGTTGGCGAGCTCGAGGTCGCTCGGGGAGGCCGGTCCGGCCCGCTGGCCGGCCGGGGTCTCGTACCGGAACCACACGCCGTCCAGCTGGACCCGACCCAGCACCTGGTCGGGCGGGATCGCGACGGCGTCGGGCGAATCCTCGATCTCGGGGTCGAGGTCCAGATACTCGAAGATGCGGTCGAACAACGCCATCGACGAGTGGACCTCGGTCGAGACCTGCAGCATCGACCCGATCGGGAAGAACAGGCGGGACTGCAGCGTCGTGAACGCCACGATCGTCCCCGCGGTGATCGTGCTCCCCGTCGGGTCTCGGCTGATCACCCAGGCCGCCACAAGGTAGACGAGCGCCGGCGTGATCGAGAAGAACGTGCCCACGATCGCGAAGAACGATCGCCCGATCATCGTCTGGCGCATCTGCAGACCGGTCAGGCGCTCGTTCTCGTCGCGGAAGCGACCGATCTCGTGACGCTGGCGCCCGAACGACTTCGAGAGCAGGATCCCCGAGACCGACAGGGTCTCCTCGGTGACGGCGGTGAGGTCCGCGTACGTCTTGGCCGTGCTCGTGGCGACCTCCCGGCGAGCGCGACCCACCTTCACCGTGAGCCAGAGGAAGAACGGGAGCATGAACAACGACAGCACGGTGAGCTGCCACGAGAGGAGCAGCATCGCGACGAGCGTGCTCGCGATCACGACGACGTTGGACAGGATGTTCGACACCGTATCGGTGAACACCGCCTGCACCCCGCCGACGTCGTTCGCGATCCGCGACTGGATCTCGCCGGTGCGGGTCGTGGTGAAGAACCGGAGCGGCATGAACTGCAGGTGCGAGTAGAGCGCGTTCCGCAGGTCCTGCATGACCCGCAGGCCCACCCAGTTCGCGAGGTAGGTCTGTCCCACGCCGATCACGCCGGTGACGATGGGGATCGCGATCATCAGCGCAACGCCGATGTACACGACGTCGAGCTGTGGACACGGCTGGTCGGCGCAGATGTTGGGCGGGTTGCCGAAGAGGCCGTTGTCGAAGATCCACTTGATCAGCAGTGGGTTCACGACACCCAGGCCGGACGTCACCACGATGGCCAAGCCGACCCAGGCCACCTTCCGGCGGTAGGGCTTGAAGGTCCCGACCACACGCCGGACGGTCTTGGCTCGGATCGGCCGGTCGTCTTCTTGGGCCGGGGCGCGCATGTATCTGCCGTGCATCGCCATGGCCTCCAGGATAAGACGCGTCCGCGACGTGGTATTCCCGTGCGTACGCGGGGTGGCTCCGCGGGGCTCTGGACCTCACCGCGAAGGGGCTGATCGGACGGTCGGAACGCTCGAAGCCCGACGACCGATCAGCCGGCGAGCTCAACCGCGCGTTCGAACACCGCGTCCAGCATGGGCGGCGTCAGCTTGCCCGTGAAGGTGTTCTGCTGGCTGGGGTGGTAGGAGCCCAACAGCACGAACGGCCCCACCGACGCCTCGGCCGCGTGGCCGAACCGAGGCCCAGGCCTCGTCGGGTGCCCGAGCGCACACAGGGCGCGGAGCGTCCCGCCCCATGCGAACGCTCCCAGCGCGACGAGCACGCGGAGCCGCTCGAGCGCGGTGATCTCGCGTTCGAGGAACGGGAGGCACGTGTCGCGTTCGGCCGGCGTGGGCTTGTTCTCCGGCGGGGCGCATCGGTTGACGGCGGACAGATACACGCTGATCAACCTGAGCCCGTCGTCCCGCGACACCGACGTCGGTTGGTTCGAGAGACCGACGCGATGCAGCGAGCCGAACAGGAAGTCTCCCGAGCGATCGCCCGTGAAGATCCGGCCGGTCCGGTTCCCGCCGTGCGCGGCCGGCGCGAGCCCGACGACCAGGATCCCGGCGGCCGGGTCCCCGAACCCCGGGACCGGCCGACCCCAGTACGTCTGGTCGGCGAAGCGGACCGTCTTCTCGCGCGCGACCCGCTCGCGCCACTCGACGAGGCGGGGACACGAGCGACAGCCGACGATCTCCGCGGTGAGCCGCTCCAGGTCTCGAGCACTCAACCGCGTAGCTCGCGGAAGCGCTCGGACGCTCGTCGGAAGGGGTCGAGCGGCGCGAGGAGGTCCCCGATCAGACCGATCAGCCCCTCGAACGCATCGGGTTGGGCACCCTCGGTCCGCACACGGTCGGCGAGTGCGAGCGCCTCGTCGAGACCCGCCGAACAGGCCTGCCACTCGGGCTCGATGTCAGGCGAACGCCAGGCCTCCATCCCGTCGCGGACCTCACGGAGCCCCTCCTCGAACTCCGACAGCGTCTCCGCGAGCGGGCGGCCCGGCACACGCGTGCCGGGCACCGACCCGGTGAGCGCGGCCTCGGCGCGTCCGAGCGGGGGCAGGAGGTCATCGAACGCCGTCGCGGGCCCCTCGAGGTGCTCCGGCAATCGTCGGCGGCGCGGGCTCACGGGACATGGTTCGCGAGCACGGCGAGCGCCATCTCGGGGTCGTTTGACGCGACCGCGTCGAAGCCTCGATCCAGCAGCATCCGAACCGTCTCCGGGTCATCCACCGTCCACGTCCCCACGCGGAGACGCGCCGCGTGCACCTCGTCGACGAACGACGGTCCCGCCGGGATCGAGGCCCGCGTCCCCGGCAAGACCATGTCGTGCCCGGCGGAGGCCGCGTACGCGAGCGCCTCCCGCGGTGGGACGAGATCGGTCGTCAGGAACCCGGTCGGGACGTCCGGGGCGACGAGCTTCGAGGACGCGATCGAGGAGGGGTTGAAGGAGATCACGAGGACCGCCCCGTCGAATCCCTGACGCTCGAGCTCGGCGTGGACCGCCTCCACGATCAGCTCGCGGGTCGGCTCGAACGCCGGCTCCCCCGGGATGTTCTTGATCTCCGCCGCGATGGCCGCCCGACCGCTCGCGCACCGCAAGACCTCGGCGAGCGTCGGCACGGATGTGGGCTCGGCCTCGGTGCCGGCGTTCAGCGAGGAGAGCTCGGCCGCGCTGAGCTCGTGAACGAGGCCCGTCCCGTCGGTCGTCCGGTCGACCGCGGGATCGTGGATCACGACCGGTATGCCGTCGCGCGACAGCCGAACGTCGAACTCGACGATGCCGGCGCCGAGCCGGATCGCCTCCTCGAACGACGGGATCGTGTTCTCCGGCCTGGTCGAAGAGGCGCCGCGATGCGCCACGACGGTCGGGAACGCGTCGTCCGGGAAGCGATGGCCCCGCGCCATTCAGACGAGGCTCGAGGGGCAGAGGTGGTTCACGGAGCAGACCTCGCACGTGGGCTTGCGCGCCACGCAGATCGCTCGGCCATGGTTGATCAGGACGTAGGTGAAGTCGAACCACCGCTCCCGCGGGATCCGTCGCATCAGGTCGCGCTCGATCTTGTCTGGATCGAACTCCTGGCTCAACCCGAGCCGGTTCGCCAGCCGCTTCACGTGGGTGTCCACTGCGATCCCCTCGACCTTGCCGAACGCGTTGCCCAACACGATGTTGGCGGTCTTGCGCGCTACGCCTCGCAGCGTGATCAGGTCCTCCATCGTGTCCGGCACCTGCCCGCCGTACACCTCGACGATCCGCCGGCAGGCCTCGCGGATCGACGTGGCCTTCTGGTTGAAGAAGCCCGTGGGCTTGATATCGGCCCTCAGCTCGTCCTCGGGCACCTTCAGGTACTCCTCCGCGGTTCGGTACTTCTGGAAGAGCGTCGCCGTCACCTCGTTGACCTTCTCGTCGGTGCACTGGGCCGACAGGATCGTGGCGACCAGCATCTCGAGCGGGTTCGAGAAGTTCAGGGCGACCTTGGCGTCGGGATAGGCCTCGGACAGGATGCGGATGATCTCGGGGGCGCGCTGCTCGATCGGCGCGTCCCGCCCGAGCCCTTTCGAGGGCTTCCGAGCGCTCACGCCGCCTCGTCGGCGAGGGGCAGCGCCAGCTCGATCTCGTCGCCCTCCGCGTAGCGTGTCCACTCACCCTCGCGCAGCACGTGGACCTTGGCCCGACCGATGACCTCCCAGCTTCGGCCGTCGCCCACCATCGCGGTGTCCTCGTCCAACCCGATGAAGGTGTCGCCGGGTTCTACCGATCCCGCGATGAAGTCCGTCGCGCCGGGGATCCACGTGTCGACGATGTCCCAGTGCGGTCCGAACAGCGTGTCCCGCACGTACCCGATGCCCGGTGCCCAGATGGAGTCGAAGTCCTGGCGGTCCGAGTCGTACGTCTTCTCGGTGAGGCACGCGACGCCCGCGCTGCATCCCGCGTAGGGCAGTCCCGCGCGGATCGCGGCCTGCAGGGCCGTCCAGAACGGCGTCCCGACCACCACCTGGGCGAGCCGCGCCGGGTTGCCGCCGGAGAAGAAGATCGCCGAGGCGCCGTCCAGCTTCGCGACCACCTGGTCGCGGTGCGCGTCCTCACGGGTCTTGAGCGGGAGGACCTCGGCCGCGATTCCGAGGGAGCCGTAGTGCTCGAGGCCCTTGTTGGCCCAGCCGTCGTACGTTGCGTCGCCCTCGTGCGCGGACGCCGTCGCACACACGAGCACCGGACCGTCGAGGGTTCGGGAGCGCGCGAGCAACCACCGTTCGACGGGCTCGGACCACGGGTCGAACTCGCCGGAGCCGAGGAACCCGAGTGAGATCTCGCTCACGTTCGCTCCTCCCCCTGGCGGAACGCCTCGATCGACATCTGTTTCCACCACAGGTCTGGCCCGACCGCCTCCAGGATCGCCTCGACCTGACTCACGTGCGCGTTGATCGCGTTCACCTTGAGCGCAAGGATGTCTTCGGGCAGCTCGTAGTAGACGGCGAGCTCGTCGCGCGGCGTGATCGGTGGCGTTCCGGGTCGGAAGACGTCGAACGGCTCCCAGACGGGGAGGATCTCCGAGGCGAACTCGGGCGTCACCGTCGCGTACAGCACCCTCGAGCCGGGCTTTCCGACCTCGTGGAGCGCCTTGGTCGCCCAGGCCGATGCGTCCTTGTGGGCGGCGTGCCCCGTCATCCCGTCGGGGCCGAACGTGAGGATCGTGTCGGGGTCGACGTTGGCGACGATCTCGCGGATCCGATCGTAGCCCTCGTCGGGCAGGCCGGTGTCCATGTCGACGTCTCGCATGTCGAGCCAGACGTGCTCGTCGACGCCCAGGATCTGGAGGCTCCGCTCGAGCTCCTGGGTCCGGACCTCGCCCATGGACTCGGGCGGCCACTTCTCCTCGTCCATCGACCCGCCCTCGCCTCGGGTCGCCGTCACGCAGACGACTCGCGAGGCGTTTCGAACGGCGCGAGCCATGATCCCCGCGGCCAGGTACGCCTCGTCGTCGGGGTGCGCCCACACGCCGAGGATGTTCCCGAGCTCGTCCACCACTCCTCCTCGCCTCCCGGGATCCCCGATCGTCCGTTCGCGGGCGCCGCTGCCGGCGATGCATCCTAGCGTCGCGGCCCGAAGGAAGGAGATGGATGCAGGAGAACGGCCCGGGAGCCGGGCCGTTCTCCGATCCCACGCGAGGGAGGGTGCGCGGGATACCTCGTCCGACCGCGCGTCAGGCGCGGTCGTTCCGCAGCCGTTTACCGCGGTAGTTGGGGAAGACGACGTCGGCATGCTGCCAGCAGAACGCGCCCTCGTTGTACACGGAAAGCGTCGTCCGGCATCCTTCGTGCGCGCATACCCGTCCGCGCTCGCGGGTCCTGGACGGTGAGGGCAGATTGCCGGGTCGCGATCCCTTGGTCCCCTTGGTCACCTTCCCGATTCGACGCTCGCGGGCGAGGGGTTCGGTCCCCTCGATCGTGCGGATCCGGGGTGACCGCGGGCCGGCGGCGACGGTCTACGAGGGGGGGGCGTGGGGCCGCTCGAGCAGCGCCCGGAGCCGGTCGACGAGCTCGGGTGGAACCTGGTCGCATCCGCACTTGGACCGCAGGACCTCCTTGAGCCGCCGCTGGAACGTGGCGTGCCCGCTGCAGGGGTCGCAGCCGCCCAGGTGTTGCTCGATCTCGACGCGCATCGAGGAGACGAGCTCTCCGTCGAGGTAGAGCTCGATCTGCTTGAGCACGTGTTCGCAGTCAGTCGGTGACAAGGCCTCGCTCCCGTACCGTTTCCCACAACGCCTTCTGCAGGGCTTTCCTTCCCCTGTGCAGGCGGGACATCACGGTGCCGATCGGGACGTCCATGATCTCAGCGATCTCCTTGTAGCTGAACCCCTCGACGTCGGCGAGCAGCACGGCCATCCGGAATCCCTCGGGCAGGTCCTCCAGCGCCCGCTGGACGTCCTCGTCGGGGATCTTCTCGAGGACCTCGGACTCCGCCGACGCCTCGACGTTCGAGGCACCGAGCTTGTCGTACAGGTACCAGTCCGAGGTGTCGTCGTCGGGCACGGTGAGAGGCTCGCGCTGCTTCTTGCGGTAGGAGTTGATGAACGTGTTGGTCAGGATCCGGTAGACCCAGGCCCGCAGGTTCGTTCCCTCTCGGAACCCGGAGAAGCCGCGGTAGGCGCGGAGGTACGTCTCTTGAACGAGGTCCTCGGCGTCCTGAGGGTTCCGGGTCATCCGCAGCGCGGCACCGTACAGGTTCGGCAGCAGCGGAAGGACCTCGCGCTCGAACCGCTCACGGAGGGCGGGATCCTCCGGAGGCGCCACCGGGCTCCGCGCCACCGCCGATCCTCCTTTCCCGCCTCTTGACCGACTCTTGGGCCGATTCTTGGGCCGACTCTTGGGCCGACTCTTGGGCCGCCTCTTGTCCCCCGGCTCGGTCGCCGGGCGAGCCCTCAGTATCCCGCATCGACCGAGACCTCCAACCCTCGCATGTCGTTCGGCGAACATCGATGGGAAGATGGGAGGCCAGTGGCGAACAACGACGGCAAACGCGGACGCTGGCAGGGGTTCGACCTGGGGGGTGGAGCGCCCGGTGGTCCACGTCGGTTGCGCTCGTCGCCGTGGGTCTGGGCCGTTGTCTTCGTCCTGATCTTGATCACGTTCCAGTTGCTCACGTCCCCTCGTCCACACACGATCGACTACTCGAACTTCCTCGAACGGGTCGAGACCGGCCAGATCGTCGGGACGCTCGAGATCAGCCAGACCACGGTCTCGGGGCGGTACGAGGACTCGACGGGGACGGTGGACTTCAACACCACGATCCCACCGATCCTGCAGGGGACGTCGACCCTGACCAACCAGCTCGAGGCGGCCGGGATCAACTACACGGGCGTCACCCCGGGCGGGCTCCAGACCTTCCTGTTGGCCTGGATCGTTCCCCTGTTGCTCTTCGGCTTCATCTGGTTCTTCCTCGTGCGACGGATGAGCGGCGCGCAGGCGGGCGCGGCACTGAACCTCGGCCGGAACAAGGTCAAGATCTACGACCGTAAGGAGATGAAGACGACGTTCGCCGACGTCGCCGGGGTGGACGAGGCGAAGGAAGAGCTCAACGAGATCGTCGAGTTCCTGAGCAACCCGAAGAAGTATCAGCGGCTCGGGGGCCGGATCCCGAAGGGCGTGCTGCTCCTCGGTCCTCCGGGATGCGGCAAGACGTTGCTCGCCCGCGCGGTCGCCGGCGAGGCCAACGTGCCGTTCTTCTTCATGTCGGGCTCCGAGTTCGTCGAGATGTTCGTGGGCCTGGGCGCCGCGCGGGTCCGCGAGCTGTTCCAGCAGGCCAAGGAGAAGGCTCCCGCGCTCGTGTTCCTCGACGAGATCGACACGATCGGTAAGGGCCGGGGCGGGGCGCTCGGGGCGGGGTTGGGCGCGCACGACGAGCGCGAGCAGACGCTCAACCAGCTGTTGGTCGAGATGGACGGGTTCGACTCGCAGAAGGGCGTGATCATCATGGCGGCCACCAACCGCCCCGACGTGCTCGACCCCGCGCTCGTGCGCCCGGGCCGCTTCGACCGGCAGGTCGTCGTCGACCAGCCCGATCTGCGTGGGCGCGAGGAGATCCTCAAGGTCCACGTCCGCGGCGTCGCGCTCGACCGGCAGGTCGACCTCCGCGTGCTCGCCTCCCGGACGCCGGGATTCACGGGCGCCGACCTCGCCAACGTCGTGAACGAGGCGGCACTGCTCGCCGCCCGCAGGGAGCGGGAGGCGGTCACCATGGTCGAGCTCGAGGAGGCCATCGATCGGACCGTCGCGGGTTTGGAACGCAAGAGTCGCGTCATGTCCGTCAAGGACAAGGAGCGGGTGGCGATCCACGAGATGGGGCACGCGCTCGTCGCGCTCACCGCGGAGACCGCCGATCCGGTCCACCGGGTCTCGATCATCCCCCGCGGCGCGGCGGCGCTGGGGATGACGATGCAGCGACCGCTCGAGGATCGGTACCTGCTCACCGAGCCCGAGCTCAAGGATCGACTCGCGGTGCTCCTCGGCGGGCGCACGGCGGAGGAGATCCTGTTCGACCTTGTGGTCTCGACCGGCGCCCAGAACGACCTCGAGCGAGCCACCGAGATCTCCCGGGCCATGGTCACCGAGTACGGCATGAGTCCGAAGATCGGCCCGGTGTCGTTCGGGCACGACGGGTTCCGCCCCGGGGCCGGGTTCTTGTATCCGGGCGCCTCCCCCGAGCTCTCGGATGACCTGGCGGCGCTGATCGACGAGGAGACCGCCAGGCTCGTGAACGAGGCACACGACCGCGCCACGGAGGTGCTCACACGTTACCGAGGGCTCCTCGAGCAGCTCTCGAAGATCCTGATCGTGAACGAGGTGATCGACGGGCCGGACCTGCAGGCGTACTTCGACGGAAGCAAGCCGATCCCCACGCCGGAGGAGCTCGAGGCACAGATCCACCGGGAGCAGGGCGCCGCTCCACCCGGCTCGAGCGGGCCGGACATCGTCCTGCAGCCGCGCCCCTCCTAGCCGTCGGTCGGCGGCCGGACGAGCAGGTCGTATCGGTCCCGGAAGCGCTCGAGGAACCGGTAGTAGTTGCGCTTGGAGAGCCGGTCGCGCTCCGCCTCGGGGGTCGCCTGGTACATCCGGTGCTCATGCTTGACGGCCGGCGCCTCGACCCGCAGCGCCCGCAGACCGGCGTCCTTGATCCGGAACGAGCATTCGATGTCGGCCGTCCGGTACCAGCGGAACCTCTCGTCGAACAACCCCACGTCCCGGATCACGTCTCTGCGGAACGCCATCAGGTACCCCTCGATCGCGTCCACCTCGGGTCCGTCGCTCTCGTGGAACTCACGCAGGTCCTCGGTCGAGATCCCGAACGGCCCGCAGACGCCGACGGTCGGGTCCTCGAGCGCGGCCTC
>DAIOFZ010000014.1:0-21832 GCA_036745475.1 Actinomycetota bacterium
AGGCGCGATCGGCCTTCCTCTCATCGTCCTCCTCGCGTGGTTCATGCGCTCGCGCGCGCTCCGCGCATCAGCACGAGAGTTCGATCTCGGCCGGGGCGATCCTTCAGTGCCACCACGATGACGTTCTTTCCGGCGGGCGAGTCCCCAAGGAATGTGCTCAACATCAGGCTGAAGCCTGGCGGGGGAGCGAGTCGCAGCGGCGCCTCGTCAACTAAAAGGGCGTCGGTTTCCCCTGCCGAACCTTCCCAAGTGCGACGGACAACCGCGTTCACAAGGTCTCGCCGCGGAATTGACTACGTGCCCCAACGAACATGAAAGGCGAAGCGGTCGGCCCGGATGCGGGCCGACCGCTCGCGAATCACCGTTCAGGATCTGGGAAACGGCCGAACGAGCAGATGGAGCTACCCGGCGAGCACGCGGCCCTGCATGGCTTCGAGCTTGCCCGCGTCCCACAGCGGTGCGGCACCCTGGAGGCGAACACTCTCTGCGAGTACGCGGCCCTCCATAGCTTCCAGCTTGCCCGTGTCCCACAGCGGCGACCGGATACTGGCCGCCTCGCGGGTACCGCTGCCCTCCACCGTCGTCACGGATCCATCGCCTCGACCCGCCACGTTGAGTGCCACCGCGCTGAGGATCAGTGCCGCGGCCGCGAGAGCGGACACGGCCACGGTCCAGAACGTGAACAGCGCCGGTCGAGCGGAGAACCCCATCGTTCCCGCTTTCGTGCTCATGATCCCTCCCTTCACTCGGGTACCGATCTCTGATCCGAGGCTAGAGGGAGCGCCGACCCGAGGAATCCCCGAAATCCGTACCAATCGAGACCGTGACCGGTAGGTCTTGCTCACGACCCTGAGGGCCGGGATGGGAAGGTCGAGGCCAGTTCGGTTCGGGAGCGGATGCCCAGCTTGCGGTAGATCCTCTTGAGATTGGCTTCTACGGTGTGGATGCTGACGAACAGCGCGTCGGCCACCTCCCGGTTGGTGCTACCCGCTGCGACCAGCTCCGCCACCCTGGCCTCGGTCGGGGTCAGGTCCGCCGACGAGGCGGCCCGTCCGCCGATCCGCGCCAGCTCCGCCCGTGTCCGCTCCGCCCACGCCTCGGCGCCGAGCCCCTCGAAGATCTCCAGGGCCTGCGTGAGGGTCTCCCGAGCCTCGCGCTTCCTCTTCGCCCGGCGCTGCACCGATCCCCGCACCAAAAGCGTCCGACCCAGCTCGAAGGGAAGCGGTAGGCGATCGTGGTGACGGACGGCCTCATCTGCTGCGGCCGATGCACCCTGGAGATCACCCCGCGCCGCAAACACGAGCGCCCGGCATCTGGCGCCCGTCGCCATGGCCCACGCGCGATCGAGGGTCCTGCCGGCGTCTTCCAACGGTGCGAGGAGCGCCTCGGCCTCGTCGAGCCGCCCGAGGGCCACGAGCGCCTCCACCTCATCCGGGACGATCCGGAAGTAGGCGGGCTCCCGAACGCCCATCGCTTGCTCGAGTTCGACGGCCCTGGACAGGAACGCATCGGCCTCGGCGGGTCGGCCCAGGGAAAGCTCGAGGAATCCCAGGACCGCCAGGTTCGGGATCAGGAGGAGGATCTCGCCGGCCGCCTCGGCGACCCGCAGCCCTTCGAGGGCTTCCAGCCTCGCCGGCTCGGCCCGCCCCAGAAGGGCCTCCACCAGGCCCACCGCGAAGTGGCCCTCCGACGACATGGCCCCCATGCGGATCCGCTGGGCCGCCGCCCTGCTCTCCCGGGCGTGCTCCATGGCTGCATCCCAGTTGCCCGCCCGGCACTCCAGCTCGGCGAGGTGGTACCGGATCTGCGGGCCCGGGCTCTCAACGCCATGCGCCGCGGCATCACCCAGGAGCTCGGTGAACGTCCGGCGGGCCTCGTCCAGGCGATCGGTGAACTTGAGGAGCTGAGCCACGACGAAGCTTGCACGCAGGACGTGGGATTTGAATTCGCCCTCCATGTGCCCTTCCAGGGAGATCCCGCGATCGAGCAGCTCCTGATCGATCCCGCGTCCGAGGAGGAACTCGACGAATGGATACGCCGTGAACGCCTCGGCCATCACCCGCGGTTCCTGCAGCTCCTCGGCCAACTGCAGCGCTGCGCGAGCGTGCCGCTCCGATGCCGCGAGGTCTCCTCGGAACAGCCAGGCGTACCCGAGATTCTGCTCGATCCGTGCCCTGAGCGCGAGATCGTCCCCCGCCTCGCCCCGAGCAGCCTCGAACACGGCCCAGGCCCCCCGCCACCCTTCGTTCTCGGCGAGGGCCATCCCCAGGTCCAGCAGCACGCGGGCCCGAGCCGGCCCGGCCATCGAGAGGTCCACCGCTTGCTCCAGGACGCTTCGCGCCAGCGAGGTGTCCCCGCACTCGTGGTGAGCCACGCCCGCCCGGTGGGTCCGACGTACCTGATCCTCACCTCGGTCCGGCGGCGTGGCGCGGCGGGCCATCTCCCAGAGCTCGGCCGCAGATTGCGGCGCTCCCCGGGAGAAGGCCAGTGCGGCGGCCTCCTCCAGGGCGGCGGCGACGGCGACGTCCGGGCCCTCGACGGAAAGGGCCAGGTGGCGGGCTCGTTCCTCCGGATCGCGGACGATCGTCGAGAGCCGCGCGTGCAGCTCGCGACGCCGGGCCGCCGGGATCTTCTGATAGACGGCGGACGCGAGGAGGGGGTGGGTGAACCGAAGGCGGTCGCCGACGATCTCGACGACGCCGTTCTCGAGCGCCGGACCCAGGCGACGGTCGACCTCGGAAGGATCGGTCGCGGCAGCGATGGCATCCAGCGTCGGAGTCGACAGAGCCGAGACGACCTCGAGCGCTTCGACGGTCTCCGCGGGAAGCCCCTCGAGGCGGTCCTCGATGAGTACCTGGAGGCGGTCCGGGATGGGAAGCCCCTCGCCGGCCGCCAGGTCACCTCCGCGGCGAAGGAGCGCCAGTCCGATCTCCTGGGCGAAGAAGGGATTGCCTCCCGACATCTCGTGGAGGTTCAAGAGTGTGGTCCGGGAGAACCCTTCCCCCACCTTGGTTCGAAGCACCTGTTCGAGGGCGTCAAGCGACAGCGGTCCCACGTGGACGGCGTGCACGCGATCCTCGGCGAAGGCCGACCCGACGCCCAAGGGATCGTCATCGGCACGTGCGCCTCGAGCGGCGGTCATCAAACCAACCTGCTCGTCCTTCAGGCGCCGCACGACGAACTGGAGCACCCGGATCGAAGGAGTGTCCATCCATTGGACGTCATCGACGGCCAGCACGATCGGAGAGGTGGAGGCCACCGATCGGAGGCATCCAAGCACTGCCAGGGATAAGGCTCGCTGGTCGGCTCGGGCGCCCGATCTCGGGGAGCGCAAGAGTGCCACCTCGAGGGCCTGGCGCTGTGGCTCCGGCACCGTGGGGAGCGCCTCCTCGAGGATGGGCTCGAGGAGGTCACCGAGTGCAGCGTAGGACAGGCGTGTCTCGGCCTCGACCGGGCCGCATGAGAGCGTGCGATAGCGCCGGAGCTGAGCATCCGCCAGCCCCTCCTTCCACACGGTGGTCTTCCCGATGCCGGGATCACCCGACAGAAGCAACGCGCTCGGCCCTGTCGGGATCGAGTCCAGGAAGCTATGGAGGATCGCGAGCTCGGACTCGCGCCCGATGACGTCACCGGCCAAAGGCGCTCCCGCGTCGGTGGACGCCAGGATTCTAAGGATGGCGGGTCCGAACCTTGCAGACCCGTCGAGGCCCAGAGCCTTGTACCGGCCGTGGTCCGAATGTGTACCGGGTCGACCTCTATGGGCGGCGCACCCTGCGTCTCTCGACCGGCCCCGAGTCATGCCCATGACCTGCGGAAGGGACAAAGCCGCGCAGCCTGACGTCGAATCTCATTCGCACTCCGCGGGATCGAGCAACGTGCAGAGTTCGCGGACGTCGATCGCGAACCCGGGACCAGACCGTCCTGCCCCAAAGCCGACCGAGGTTATGCCGATGACCTCGCCTCTGACGTTGAGCAGCGGTCCGCCGGAGCTTCCCGGATTTATCTGGGCATCCGTTTGGATCCATTGTGACCTGACGGCAGAGATGATGCCGACCGTGGCGGTTGCCTGGAACCCCAAGGGTGAGCCGAACGCGAGCACCGGATCGCCTATCTTCGGATCGTGACCCCGCCCAAAGCCGCTCTCGATGACGGGGAGGACGGAGTCGACCCTCACGAGTGCGATATCAGCCGCCGCGTCCCATCGAGAGCGGCTTCCCGACCATTCCTTGCCGCCCTGCTTGACCACCACGGTGGCTGGCGTTCCCGCGTGCTGGATGACATGGAAGTTGGTTGCGATCCACGTTGAGGAACCGTCCGAGAAGAAGCCGAAGCCTGTGCCTTGTCCATAAGGCGTGTAGATGGTGAAGACAGCAGGCCCCGCCTCCTGAGCGACCTTGCCTGCGTCAAGCATGCGATCCTCGACCTGATCGAGTTCCGACCGGATATCAGTCGTCGATGCGTGAAGCTCTCTGTGGCTGCTTTGAAGCTCCTCCTCGAGCGCGCTCACTCGAGACCATACATAGAGGTGGTATCCGACGAGCGCAAGTACGACCAACACGAAGATGACACCGCGCAAGCGGGCTTGCGAGTTGACTCGGGGAGGCCGAAGGGGAAGCACGGGGCCTGCAAGAGGACCAGAGCCATGGAGACCCTGTCGGTTCGCGGCCTCCACCGGATCCATCAAGGGAAATCGCGCTCAGAAGAGGCCGTTCGACTGAGCCTCTGATCTGCAGACTCCGAGGGCTGCTCTGGCCGCTTTGACCTTCGCTTTCCAGTCCGCGAACGTGATCCTGTCGGTCGCAAACGCGAAGAACGATGACGTCACCTTCTGCATCTGCACGGCAGCATCACGACAATCCGTGACGGCAGTCTTGAGGCTGTCGTTCTCGCCCCGTAGGTCGGTGCCCTCACCTTTGAGGGAGTCGATCTCGTCCATCAGTTTCGCGTTCCGACTCTCCAGGTTGGTACCTCGACTCTCCAAGCGTTCGATCGACGCCTGTGCCTCGGTGAGAGATGCACCCTTGATGAGATAGGCCGCCGTGCCCGCAAGAAGCACCAGCGCCGCGACGATCCATCCAGCCACCGCCTTGTTGAGTGCGCTTCGCCTCGGTCGTGGACTCGCCACCGCCAACGGTGGGTCATAAGCGGGCTTTGGTGGCATGTATGACGTAAGACTCGGCATGGTCCCGCCGCAAGACCCGCAGAAACGGTCTCCACCTGGCACGTCGGTCCCACACGCTGGGCAACGCCGAGTGAACGATGCAGATGGATCCCGCCGTCCAGGAACATCAGATACTTGCATGGGGGTTTGCCTCCGAGGACGGAGTGCTTCCGTCGATCTCGATGCATTGTCGGCAGAGTGGCCTAAGGACTTGAGGCGCGGCGATCCGATCCGTCTGCGTCGGGACGCCCCGGTGCGGCAGCGCTATTTCGAGCGGTGCACCAGGACCTGGGAATCGGCGCCGGTGAGCAGTCGGGCGATCTCTTCACCGGCATCCGGTTCGTGTTGATCGGTATCGGTGCCATGCACGGAAGGGCGTTGGACCCCTGGATCGTCCGCCTGTGGCGACGCCGTGAGCAGCGGCAGGCTGACAGAGAACGTGGATCCATCGCCGGGGCGCGAGCTCAGAACCAGGCCTCCACCCATCGCTTCGGCCAGACGGCGTGCTATGTACAGGCCCAGGCCGAAACCGCCTGTCGTTTGCGTCAACCCTTGGTCCGCGCGGTAGAAGCGCTCGAACACGCGTTCCTGGTCGTCGATCGCGATCCCCTCACCCCGGTCCTGCACCGAGACCAGCGCGAAGTCCTCGAGCATGGTCAGCCCCACGATCACCGGGGCTCCCTGCGGCGAGTACTTGAACGCATTCGACAGCAGGTTCGTGACGACCTGGCCGAGGCGGAGCGGGTCGGCGACGACCCAGACCGGGCGTTCCGGACGCTCGAACCGAACCTCGTGGACCGCCGTCAGCTGGCTCGCGTCCGCGATCTCGCGCACAAGAAGCGAACCGAGCTCCACCGGAATCGCGTCCATCGGCAAGTGCCCGGCATCGAAGCGTGAGACGTCGAGGAGATCGGAGATGAGTCGCTCCAGCCGTTCGGCCTGACGCAGCATGATCGCGTGGTACTCGCGGCGTGCCTGAGGCGAGTCCTCGACCAACCCCTTGTTCAGCGACTGGAGCAACCCCTTGAGAGGCGTGAGCGGCGTTCTGAGCTCATGGGACACGGTGGCCACGAAGTCGCGTTTCATCTGTTCGGCCTCGAGCTCGGCTGTCACGTCGCGAGCGGTCACGACCTGACTCGTTCCGCTCCCGTGTCGCTCGGGCATCGTGCTGCTCGAGTAGCGGATCCACCGATCCGAACCGTCGCGTCGCAGGATCAGCGCGTCCTGGGGTTCCACGACCCCGAGCACGAGCTCCGTCGGAGGCGACCCATCCGCTCTCTGCCCGCTGGGGACCCGGAGAACGTCTCTGGAACGACGACCGATCACCTCATCCGCGAGGTAGCCGGTGATCCTCTCCATCGCCGGGTTCCACGAGAGTACCGTGCCCGCTCCGGAGACGACGAAGATGCCGTCCGAGCTGCTGCCGACCACGTCCGCCAGGTGGCCACGTTGCTCGACCGTCTCGTCGAAGAGCTGTTGGTTCCGTTGCCTCGCGGCTACCTGAGAAGCCAAGGTGTCGACCAGCACGCGCTCCGACGGAGACAGCTCGGTGGCCCGGTGGACGGCGAGGATCCCGATGTCGTTCGCCTCGTCGCGGACGGCGGCGACGTACGTGGCGAGCCCTGGGCGCACGCTCACGTAGGCCGTCGGGTCCGCCGGACTCATCTCGGTCTGCACGGTCAGGTACAGACCGCTCTCGGAGTTGTAGACGCGCAGCCCCGCTTCGTCCCGCACGGCCAGTTCGGTCCTCGCCCCGTCGACGAGTTGCTGGACGAATCCGAGGAACGGTTGGAAGTCGAAGTTCGCGTCGAGCGGACCCACGAGGGCCCTCCCTGCCTCGTAGAGGCTCCGCATACGGTCACCTTCCCGTCGCTGCTCCTCTTCCCGCTTGTTCTGGAGCCATCCTCGGTAGGCGAAGAAGGACAGGACGAAGGGTGCGATCAGCAGGGGGAGGCCCCACGGCCCCGCGTGCCACACGAGGGCGGCGAGCATGCCGATCGTGAGGTTCCCCCCGCCATGCAGGAGGTTCAGACTTCCCGGGAGAACCACGACCTCGCGGAGAGGGATCCCCTCGACGCGCGAGATGATCAAGGCAACCGAGATCTCGTTGATGGCGAAATAGCACGCCATGGCGACGGCGCACGCCACCAAGGTCATGAGGCCGAACGACGAAGGAGGATCGAATAGTCGATAGACGAACTCCGCCACGGTGATGGCGACGACGAACTGGCTCGCGTTGAAGGCGACCTTGTACCAGGCCCAGCGCCGGTAGGTATGTCCCGCCAGGCTCCCGAGGAGCACGCTCAGCGTGAGGACGCTCGGCGACACGAGGATGAGCGCCGGAACCCATACCGCGTCCGTGACCGAGAAGTTCTCGACCTCTGTACGGTGCGCCATCGCGACCGTGAACTGCTCGCTCAGCGCCGCCGCGAGCGCCAGCCCGGCGTTCGCGGCGACGTCCTCCCAGGACCAGGTCCGCATCTCCGGTACCCGCAGGAGCACTCCGAACGCGCCCAGTGCAACGTAGCCGACGATGACCAGTCGGGCGGAGAGCGGCAGCTCGCGGAAGGAGCTCATCTCACTCGATCAGCTCCAGGATTCCGTGGCCCAGACGCCGCCGCTCCACGAGGCGCCACTCCAGGAGTCTCCGCTCCAGGTCTTGGCGCTCCAGGTCTTGGCCTCCCACGAGTTGCTCGAGAAGACGCACGAGGACCAGGTCTTGGCGCTCCAGGAATCCCCGCTCCAGGTCGTGGCGCTCCAGGTATCCCCGTTCCAAGCGTCCCCGCTCCACGTCTTCGCGTTCCAATCGCCGCCGGACCAGGACTTCGCCTGTGCCTCGAGCGAGGCCATCGCGGCGGCGTTGAACGTCGAACCCATGATGTCCCGCTCGCCATCCAGCACCACCCCGTCCATCGAGATGTGGTCCAGCCCGCGCGCGAGCTCCAGCGAGCCGATCCCCGTCGAGGGGGCCCAGAGCTGCGTGAACGTCGGAAGCGGCGCGGCCAGGGTGGCCGAGAGCTGGAGCTCACCGCCGCCGATGGCCTGAGACTTGCCGCTGATCGCAAACGCGGTGGTGGCGATCAACTGCTTGACCTGATCCGGGGTCGCGGACGGGTACCTCTGGAGGACGAGCGCCGCCGCCCCCGACACGATCGCCGCTGCCTGCGACGTGCCGCTCCCCCGGAAGTACCGGTCGCCGAGGAGCCCTTCGGGATGGTTCGCGTCGATGTACGAGTTCGGCACGCGCAGTCCCTGCAGATGAGTACCGGGTGCGACGAGGTCGACCCCCCTCGTCGCTCCGCGCTTGGGCCACGGTGAGAACGCCGGCACGAGATCGTCGGCGAGCGTGTCGGTTCCCTGCGAGTCCGACGCTCCGACGGCGAGCAGGAGTGGATCGAACGCGGGGTTGGAGAGCGCCGGCGCGTTGTTCATATGGCGCTGGAAGCCGTTGTTGCCGCCCGACGCGACGACGACGATGCCATGCTTCCACGCCTGCTCGGCCGCGAAGGCGAGCGGATCCACGGAGTACAACTGCGTGCTGTTGGTTCCGTAGGAGAGGTTCAGGACCCGGATGTTCAGACCGGGGTCATGCGCGTGCTGGACGACCCAATCGATGGCAGCGATCACCTGGGAGACATCCGTACCGCCGTCTGCCGTAGCGACCTTGACGCTGACGATCCGAGCATCGGGGGCGATGCCCCGATAGGCCGAGGCCGGGGCGTCCGCGTAGGGAACGGTGAGCTCCGAATCGTGCCCGGCGATCAGTCCGGCCATGAACGTCCCGTGGCCGAACGTGTCGAGGTACCTGAGGTTCGGCGCCTGGGACTCGATCGAGAGGTCCGGCCCGTTGAGAACCTTGCCGGGGGTTGCGAGGCCCTCCACCGGGGACACGCCGGTATCGATGACCGCCACATCGACGCCGGCTCCCGTGTAGCCGGCATTCCACCAGTCGACCGCGCCCGTGTACCGGGTCACGGCGTTCATCGAGTCGACGTCGGTCGCGGGATCGTACGTGGCGTCCTGGGGCTGCATCTCGGAGTCGGCGCTGACCGAGACGACGCCGGGAAGGCCGCGAAGGGTCGGGACCGCGTTGGCGGGAACGGCCGCCGAGAACCCGCCGATGATCGACAGGCGCTGCTCGACGTCGCCGCCGACGTGCTCGACGACTCGCTCGATCGAGGCGGTCGCACCCGGCGCCGCCATGACGATGACATGTGCGCGCAGGGCCGAAACCCGGGGAACGGCCAAGATGCTCGGTGCGCCGACCACGATCGCGAGCCCCAGGATCGGTGCGATCGTGCGCCCCCGACGCCACGCGGCGGTTCCCCGCTTCCGTCCTCTGCCGCCCCGGGTCCTCACGTCGGGATCCTTCCTCGACCCTCGTTGCGGGCGATCACATCCATCGGTCGCCCGACGTACTCGGGTAGTCTCAGCTCATCGACCCAGGGCCGCATCGACCTTTAGGGTCCGTCTTGCGGTAGGGAGCTGAGGGGTATCCCCGATCGGGCGGGGGAGGCCGAAAGGCCTACACGATGCGGAAAAGGTTGGACGCGAACAGCAGGACGGCGGCATGAGAAGGGAGTCGGCTCCACTGCCAACGTCGCTTCACGGTCGCCCCGACGTCCTTAGTGCAGGAGCCAGGCCGATGACGGTAGACGCTTCGGAGTCGGATCAGAGTGGCACCACCTCCGATGTCCGAATCGCCATCCTCAGTTCGGATCGCGGCGGCCATCTCCAAGCGCTGCTCGAGGACCCAGTCGCCGGTAAGTGGGTCGCGCTCGTCGTCGCCGACCGACCCGATGCATATGCGATCCGCCACGCGGAGTGGCATGGGGTATCAGCTGTCGCTCTCCGTGCCGGGGATAGCAACCTCGACCTCTACGACATCGCTCTGCTGCGGGTGCTGGAGGAGCATTCGATCGACTACGTCGTCGTTGCCGGCTTCCCGCGGATCGTCGGGACCGGAACCGTTCATGCGTACCCGGACCGGATCGTGAAGGTGCACCATTCTCTCCTTCCAGCGTTTCCCGGACCCGACCCCGTCGCTGATGTCTTGGAGCACGGGGTCAAACAGACGGGAGTAACCGTCCATCTGGTAGGCCGAGACCTCGAGGTAGGGCCGATCGTGTGGCAGCAGGCGCTCGAGATCCACGACGGCGAGACCTGGCACAGCCTCGTAGAACGGATCCACCAACTCGAGCTTCAGATGCTGCCGGCGGCGGTGCGCACGCTCGTCGAAGGGAAGTGGTCCTGACTACGCCCCAAGATGACGGCGCGCGCTTTCGATTGCGAGGTGCGTTTGATCCGGAAGTAGCGCCGAGGTAGCGGACGTAGATCACGCGAACGTAGGCGCGGGAAGTCTGGCGCTGTTGCCAGGAGCACACGATTGATCGCGGCGTTTTTTGCAGGTAGATGGACTACTCTCCCTCTGCCTTGCCAGTACTCGGTGCGGCACGCGGACGAACCTCAAAGTGGGACGCCGCAGACGAGCATCAGGTACTCGTAGGGGTCGACCGCCGGTCCGTCTTCCGGGTGCCACTCGAAGTGGTCGTGCGGGCCGGACGAGTGGCCGGTCGAACCCACATATCCAACGACGTCGCCCGCCTCGACCTCACCGAGCGTGCCGAGCAGGGACAGGTGCGCGTTGTACACGTAGCCATGTTCTCCCTGGACGTAGACCCCGAGCCCGCCCAGCGCGCTGTGGGAGACGGACGCGACGCCGTCGAATGGGGCCAGGATCGGCGTCCCCATCGCCGCCGTGATGTCGTCGCCTTGGTGCCAGTGGAACCCGCCGCCGGGCTCGGGACGCGGGTCGCCGAAGCTGTCGGCGATCGCGTGCGGGCCATCGACGGGGCACACGGCGAGCGGCCGGAGGAGCGAGATCTCGATCTGGATCTGCTCGATCCGCCCGCTGAGCTTGGTCGCGAGGCGTCGGGACTGCACCATCTTGCGTTGGAGTTCCTCGCGGTCCATCTCCAGGCTTCGCTTCTTGAGCTCGACGATCTGGCCGCCTCGGACGACCTCGGCCTCGATCTGCGCGACGCGATCGGTCGTCTCCTTGACCTTGCCGGCGAGCACGGCGTCGCGACGGTTCAGCTCGCTGAGGAATGACATCCGCGACGCGGCATCGGCCGCGGACGTCGCCGTCAGCACGTAGAGGATCGGTACGCCGCCGGACATGTAGGCCTCGCGGCTGCGCTCGTCGAGCTTGGCCTGCAGGAGTGCGGCGCGGACCTGGAGCTTCGTCATCTGCCGCTGGAGCTTGTCGAGCCGGGTCTCGATCCGCAGGATCTCCTGCTCGGCCCGCGAGATGCGCGTGGCCAAACGGTTCATCACCCTCTGCAGAGCGCGGATCTTCCGAGTCTCTGCGCGGAACTTGTCTTTTGCCTCTTGCAGTTCGTGCTTGGTCTCCTCGAGCATGTCCTCGGTGGCCGACGCGAAGCTCGAAAGACCGACCGCGAGAACGGATGCGAGCACGAGAACCGCGGTGCATGCGGCCACGATCCGGCGCCTGCGTGGCGCGTGCGCCTCGATGGCGTGCGGACTCGACAGACGCGCGTGGTGCTCGCTATCGTTCATCCCGGCGCGTGCTTCGTGTTCGGGCATGTCACTGGCCATCGGCAGACAGAGACGTTGCCTGAAGGGCGATGAACGATGTCTGGGCGCGGTCACCCACCCGCTCGGTCCCTGGACCGATTGCTGGATGGGTCGTCAGGGCACGACCTCGACCTCCCGTGTCAGCCAGACGCGGCCGCGGGAGCGACCCTCACCGCCGCTCGTGCACAGCCCCGCGATGATGGACGGGATCGCCGTCGCCTCCGCCAGTGGTCCGACGAACGCGAGCACCTCGAGACCCTCGGGTGGTCGGGTGCGCCGGGGCAGGATCGACCCGCCCGGGCCGACGAGATCTCGAAGATCCGCGTACGTGAACACGTCGCTCAGCTGGAGCAGGTATCGCTCCCTCCGTCACAAGCCCGCGGTCGCGTCGCCGTCGAGCGTGTCGAGCAACAACCGAACGGCACCGCGCGGGTCCGCGCCGCGACCCACCTCGGGCAGGTCCAGCATGGAGAGGTCGTCGACCGCCGTCCGCCACTCCTCGGGGAAGGCGTTTGGTGCCCTCGAGCGGGGTCTCGCGTCCGCAGGCGACAGGCGCGCCGCTCTCGCCGCCGAACGCCAGCAGCCGGATCGCGTTCACCACGCCGGGGTCGCGGTGGGCCTCGCCGGTCCCGGCGATCGTGACGGCGTCGATCACGACGTCGTCCCGCTGGAGCAGGTAGAGCAGGGCCATGATGTCGTCGAACGCCAGGTCGGTGTCGACCACGACGTGCCGCTCGTCGGCGTGGGCCCCGGCCGGCGATGGGATCGCCGCCGTGCCCTCGGCGCCCGGCTCACAATGCTGCCGCGAGCATCGCGAGGAGGATCACCGCGGTCGCCGTCCGCCTCATGAAGGCCGGTGGTAGCCCGACCCCGTCCAGCCCCGACCTGGTACCACCACCCTTCCGCGGGTGCTTGCCTCCGCGCTCGAGCCGCATCCGGCAGGCCCGCCTCCGGGACCTGCGCGAAACCTGCCTCCCCCCGCATTCAAGCCTGGACGCTGGGTGGCCGAGAGAGAAAGGTGGGGACTGCTCGACGCGTGAGCGGGCAGCCGTCGGGGACGACACATGATCGAACAGACAACGAGAATCCTCCGCCGCCACGGCCGCTTCCTCTGGGGCGGAGCCGCCCTGGTGCTCCTGCTCGCCCTGCTCGGGTCACTCGTCCTGCCCGGTTCCTCTGTCGGAGGGTCGGAGGCCGCCGCCCAGGCACGGGCCGAGAGCCTCTCGGGCTCGTTCATCGAACAGGAGCTCACGCCCGACCTGCTCGCGCGGGACATCACGGGCAACGCATCCCGCCACCTGACGGTCCTGGTCCAGGCGGTGATCCGTTCGGACGACCGGTTCACGACCGTCCGGATCTGGCGGGTGGACGGCGCGCTGATCTACTCGACCGACCAGGGAGACGACACGAGCGTCATCGCCGCCGACGATCGGTGGATCGGGCAGGCGCTGGACGGCCGGACCGTGAGCGTCCTCTCGAACGCCGGCACGTACCACGACGGTCTCTCGCGACCGGATGAGGAGCTGTTCCAGACCTTCGTCCCCATCACGCTGTCGGAGGACGGCACGGTCGACGGCGTCGTCCAGATCGACCAACGCTCCTCGTCCATCCATGGCCAGCCGTCCGGCATCTGGCGTCCGCTGCAGCTCGTCGCGTTCCTGCTCCTGGTCGGCGTCGGTGTGATGTTCGTCCGATGGCTGCGCCGGGATCGGGCGGGCCTCGACCACGAACCACCCGAGCGCCGGGCCGGGCACGGTCGCCGCGCCGAGGATCACGACCTCCTGGCTCGAGCCGACCTGGCCGAACGCGCGGCGCGCGAGACCGAGAAGCGTCTGCGCGAGATGGAGGCGGCCCTCGCGGCGGCGCCGACCACCGCGGCGCTCGAGGAGCTCGACCTCAAGCTCCGCGCCTCGGAAGCCGAGCGCGAGGAGCTCGCGGCCACCATCCGGCGGCTCCAGGCGACCCTGTCCGAGCGAGACGCGGACGTCGCGCTCGCCCGCGACGGCTCCGACTCGCCGGCCGACACGAAGCGGGTCAACAAGCTGATCGCCGACGCCGAGAGCAGGGTCGCAGCGGCCGAACGCAAGGCCGCCGCCGCGGAGAAGAAGACGCAGGAGGCGGCGAAGCGGGCGGCCGTCACCGCCGAGCGCGGGCTCGAGATGGAGGCCCGGCTTCAGGAGGCGGAGCAGAGGGCGGTCACGCAGGCGGAGAGGCGCGACTTCGCCGATCGCACGATGGCGGCCAAGCTCAAACGGACCGAGGACGAACGCGATCGGCTCAGGGCCAGGCTCGGCCAACTCGAGCACGCGACCACGCCCAGGAGCCCCTCGAGAACACCCGGGTAGCGCTGGCCGTCCCGCCTCGTCAGGCCGAGATCGACTCGGCCGTTCCGCCGTTCGCCCGCGCGAGCTCCCACAGCGGATCGACCGCGTAGGTCGCCAGGAGCTCGGACTCGACCGCCCGGGCGGACAGGATCCTCGGAACGCGATATCCGTATCGGCGACTGAGCTCGAGATGCGGCTCGCACAGCGGCACCATCCTTCCCCGGCGGTGCCGCACCACCACGTCACAGTCGCCGGGCCCGTTGCGTCCCCACAACGTGAAGCAGAGGTAGCAGAGCAACCGGAGTCGCTGAGGGTAGGCGAGCGCCGCCCGGAACCCGTGCTCGTGTTCGACGATCCGACCCCACAGCGCGACGGTCCCGAGCACCGCGGGGTCGCGGGTTCGCCGGAGCTCGTCGGGGCTCTCGACGGCATGGAGCCCGCACGTGCAGTCCAGCTCGGGCCGAACGTGCGATCGGTGCCGGGTGCACGAGGCCTCGGCCGGGCGCCGGGGCGGCCAGGGCCTGCCGTCCCCGGCGATCGGCGCAAGCCGCACATACGATCCGTCCCGCGAACCCACGAGCGTCCACGTCCGCCAGGCATGGATCGGTTCAGGGAGGGTCGCAACCGGGGTCTCGAGCCCGGTGGGCATCGGCTACGGAGCCGGCCGGGAGCGGTCGGGCTCCGCGGGCGCGGGTTCAGGCGTCGCCGGTTCGAAGTCGGGGACCACCTCGGGCAGCGGGAGCGACACGGGATCAACCTCGATGATCCGCCTCGGCCGACCGATGTCCACTGACGGGCTCCTCGGGTCGTTCCTGGTGCGAGCGTACCCCCGCGGCGCCGCGACCGGCCAGCCGCGTTCGATCAGCGGTTGACCAGCTTGTGGATGCCGTGGAAGTCGCTGAAGTAGATCCGTCCACCGGGCCCGACCTCGTACGAGAGAGTGCTCCCGCCGTGGTCGAAGACGACCGTGTGGCCGGCGATCGCGGTCCGTTGATCGTTGAACACGATCCGGGTCACCTCGCCGTTGTTCACCGCCCCGAAGAACGCCGCTCCGTCGCTCTGCGGGCCGAGGCGACAGCCGTCGCAGAACGCGACGCCGGTGATGCCGATCGCGGCCCCGAACAAGAGCTCGGGCAGGATCGGGTTCGGACCATCCTGGTTCGTATTGCCGGGGGCGGCGCCGTCGCAGGTCTCGCTCGGCCCCCAGCCGTAGTTCTCGCCACGTCGGATCCGGTTGATCTCGTCGTTGCAGGACGGCCCGTTCTCGGTCTCCCACAGGTCGCCGGTCCGCGGATCGAACGCGAATCCGAACGAGTTCCGGATCCCGAACGCCCACACGCGGTCGCCGAACGGGTTGTCGGTCGGGGCGTCGCCGTCGGGCTCGATGCGGATGATCTTGCCCCGGTCTTCGTTCGTCGTGTCCTGGGCGTTCGAGGAATCGTGTGCGTCGCCGACGATCGCGTAGAGCATCCCGTCGGGGCCGAACGCGATCCGCCCCCCGTTGTGGTACGGGCTGCCTCCCGCAACGCTCGTGAACAGCACCGTCCGATTGACGCCCAAACCGTGGTCGTCCCGGTACCGCAGGATCTGGTTGCGAAGCCGGCCGTCGGCGGAACGCGTGGCGTAGAAGTACACGAGCGGCTTGGCCGGGTAGCCCGGGTGCAGCGCGATGCCGAGCATCCCCCGCTCGCCGTCGCCGTTCACGCCGCGGACCTTCGCGAACAGGCGGTCGGCATCGGTGTCGAGATCGTGGATCCGGACCCGGCCCGTCCCCTTCTCCACGTACCAGACCTTCCTGCCCGGCCCGAACGTGAACGCGACGGGCTGGTTCAGGCCGCCCACCACCTCGCGCGCCCGGATCCGCGCCCCGGCGGACGTCGGGGTGGACGCCAGGGTGAGTTGCGCCGCGAGGTAGGTCCCGATGATGACCGCGATCCGTGTCCGCATCCTGGCTCCTTTACAGTTCGTCCCGCATGACCACCTCGATCCTCCGGAGCGCTGCGGTCCTGCCGTCTCCGCTCCATCATGTCGCACGATCTCCCGGTAGGGACCCACGGGGGACCGTGGGTCGCCAAGCTGCGGAGGCGAGCGGATGAGGTTCGGTGGGGTGCTGGTGCTCGGGTGCCTGCTGGCGGGGTGTACGGCGGAGCGGGTCACCGAACCGTTGACGTCCTCGCCGCCGATCCACACCGGTTCGCCGCATCCCGTCGCGACCGCGGTCGCAGATCCGGCGATCGCGATCGAGACCCCGCTCGTGGGCGGAGAGGTCGGCTCGCCGGTTTCGGTTACTGGCACCGCCGATGTCCTCGACGCCGCCCTCACCGTCCGGGTGCTCGGTGAGGACGGCAACGAGCTCGCGGCGATCGTCGTGCGGGCGAGCTGCGGCGACGGATGCCGCGGGACGTTCGGGACGAAGCTCTTCTACTTCATCGAAGACATGCAATCGGGGACGATCCAGGTCTACGGGACGGGCGGGGACGGCGAACGGGCGCTCGCGAGCATCCCGGTGGTGCTGTTCCCACCATAGGGCCGTCGGGCGCGGGCACGCGCTGTCGGGACCCTGCTAGGGTCGGCGCCGATGCCCGTTCAGCCGCTGTGGGAACGACGGTTCCGCGCGCCCACCCGAACGCTCCCCGCCTGGGGTCCGGCCGCCGCCGATCGGTTCGTCCTGCTGTCGGACGAGGGGGGGTCATTCCAGGCGTACGCGTGGGAGCCCGGCTCCGAGCCGGTCCGACGCACCGACGAGCCCGTCGGCGTGAGCCTGGCGACGATCTCCGCGGACGGCTCGAGCGTCGTCTGGTTCTCCGACCCCACCGGGGACGAGTCAGGCCGCTGGCTCGCCGTGCCGTTCGAGGGAGGCGATCCGGTCGAGCTGTTCCCGGGCGCCCCGGTGGGGTGGCCCGAGGGACTCTCGCTCGGCCGCGAGCTCGCCGTCGGCGTGCTCGCCGATCGGGACGGCTTCGCCGTCTACGTGTCCGAGGAGGGGGGAGCGGCCAAGGAGATCCATCGGCATCCCGACCTGATCGGGATCTCCGACTCCGAGCTGCACCTGGAGGGGTTCGACCACGTCGGCCTGTCGGCGGACGACACGCTGGTGTGCGTCGAGGTGGCGCAGGACGGTGACAACATCCACCGCAAGCTGCTCGTGCTCGACCCGCGCACCGGCGCACCCGTCGGCGAGCTCGCGGACGGGCCGGGTCTGGGCGTGCGCGCCTTCGCCTGGTCGCCGCTCCCGGGCGATCAGCGGATCCTGATCGGCCACGAGCGACAGGACCTGCTGCGGCCTGGGGTGTGGGACCCGACGACCGGCGAGCGGACGGACCTGTCGCTGGACCTGCCCGGGGAGGCGGTGCCGATCGACTGGTGGCCCGATGCGGGGTCCATCCTCGTCGCCCATCTCTTCCGCGGACGGGATCGCCTCTACCGCGTCGATCTGGAGCACGGCTCGCTCACCGAGATCGGTCACCCGACCGGCGAGATCCTGGGGGCGCGGGTTCGGCCCGACGGCAGGGTGTGGTTCCGGCTCTCCCGAGGTCACCGCGCGCCGGTCCTGCTCGACGACACCGGAGCGGACGTCCTGGCCCAGGCGCCCGGAGGCGTCCGCGAGGGCCGGCCGTATCGCGAGTGGCTGTTCCCCGGTCCGGCCGGTGACGTGGTGCACGGATGGATCGCGACCCCGCCCGGCGACGGCCCGTTCCCGCTGTACCTCAAGGTGCACGGCGGGCCGGACTGGCTGTACCTCGACACCTGGTTCCCGGACGTCCAGTCGCTCGTGGACGAGGGCTTCGCGGTCGCGATGGTGAACTACCGCGGCTCGATCGGGTTCGGCAGGCGCTGGCGCGATCACATCATCGGGAACATCGGGTTCCCCGAGGTCCAGGACGTCGTCGCCGGTCGTGACGATCTGGTCGCGCGGGGGATCGCCGATCCCGAACGCGTCGTGATCGGCGGCTGGTCGTGGGGGGGCTACATCACGCTGCTGGCGTTGGGGCTCCACCCCGACCTGTTCGCGGCCGGGGTGGCCGGGGTGCCCGTGGGCGACTACCTGGACTCGTACGACGAGTCCGCGCCGTCACTCCAGGCGTACGACCGGACGCTCGCGGGCGGCGTCGTCCACGACATCCCCGAGTTCATCGCCGAGCGGTCGCCGATCACCTACGTGAAGGACGTCCGGGCGCCGGTGTTCGTCCTGGTGGGCGAGCACGACACCCGCTGCGTTCCGGGCCAGGTGCATCGGTACGTGCGCGCCCTGACGAAGGCGGGTGGCGAGGTCGAGCTCTACTCGTACGACGAGGGCCACAGCTCCTACCTCGTCGACGAGGAGGTCCGCGAGTGGGGCGCGGTCCTGGAGTTCCTGCGTCGCCGTGTCCGGCTCCCCTGATCGCTATTCACCCACGGTGATGAAGTTCCGCCACAGGCCGGTCTCGTCGATGGCCAGTCGCGGTCCCTGGTAGCCGTGTCCGCCGTCGATCATGAGCTGGATGTCCTCCTCGGTGTACCCCAATGAGGCGAGGTCCGCGCGTTCCTGCACGGTCAACGCGTTGAAGTCGCTGTTCACCAGGTATGGCCAGAAGAAGAACGTGCCGTAGCCCTCGCCG
Source organism: Actinomycetota bacterium (assembly GCA_036745475.1). Taxonomy (GTDB): domain Bacteria; phylum Actinomycetota; class UBA4738; order UBA4738; family HRBIN12; genus DASSJM01. The sequence goes on from DAIOFZ010000014.1 coordinate 18,681, forward strand.
ATGTCGCGGCTGGTCGGCGGCATCTCGAGGATCGCCACCATGACGTCGAGTTCGGCGGGGTCGGCCCGCCACGCGGGGATCGGATCGCTGCCGTCGTCGAGGTTGTAGACGAACGTGTTCGGGTCGAGAAGCTTCGCGAGCGCGTCGAAGTCCTCGGCGTTCGCGGCGTCGTAGATCCGCTGCGCGGTCGCCGCGACGTCGGGTGGAACGCCGGTCAGGTTCGGGCCGGTCGGTCCCGGTTCGCCGACGGGGGTCTCGACGCGGACCAGGACCGCCCCGGGGACCGTGAGGAGGAGGGTCGCCTGGCCGTCCGGTGTCGGCTCCACCGAGACTCGGAGGTCGAATCGGAGGTCGGTGAGCTCGAGCCGTGAAGCTACGAGCGACGGCACGAGGGATGGCCCGTCGAGCACGTAGGCCTCGATCGCCGGAGCGGCCTCGAACAGGTCGGCCACGCGCCCGGAGACTACGAGCCCGCCGGGCTTGCTCACCGGGATCTCGGGAGCGAGCGCCACCACATCGTCGAGCGCGATCAGCGGGGTCGAGACGCCGACGACGCTCCACGCGCCGTCCGGACCCGTCGCCCCCAGCTGGCGGAGGTCGACCGTGACGGGGGGGACGTCGGGGCCGAACGATCCGTTTGAGATGTCGATGCTCGCCGTGCCCTGTCGATCGGAGCCGGTCGGGCCGGCGGCTCGCCACTGCACGTCGCTCAGCTCCCAGCCGAGGAGGTTGGTCGCGAGGAGCGTGGCGGTTCCCTCGGGCGTCGTGCGCAGCGCGTCGTGGCCGTCGCGGATCGAGGCCTGGGTCGCCGTCAGTGCCTCGACGTCCGTCTCGGGCCACAGACCCTCGAAGGTCGCCGACGAGTTGGGCCCGGTCACCGCGGGGGTGACCGTCGGCTGGTCGGCGAACCGGAGCGCGGACATGCTCACGACCACGACGAGCGCGACCGCGATCGCCGCCCCGGCCCCGCCCGTCAGGACGCGGCGCCCGCGCGCCCTCCGCAGCGTCTTCGGTGCCGTGCCCTCGATGTCGACGGGCATCTGGGTCGCGAGGTCGTGCAGCAAGGTCCGCAGCCGCGTGTCCATCACTCCTCCTCCGGAAGGTCGCGGCGGAGGCGTTCGAGCCCCCGGGAGACGGTCGATTTCACGGTGCCGAGTGGCATGCCGAGCGCCTCCGCCGTATCGGCTTCGCTCAGGTCCTCGTAGAAGCGCAGGACGATCGCCGCGCGCTGCGCCGGACGCAGACTCATGAGCGCGGTCCGCAGTCGTTCTTGCTCGGCGAGATCATGCGGCGCCGGCGCCGCCGCCTCGGGGCGCTGACGGGCGAGCCACGCACGTTCGACGCCGCGACGGCGGAAGTACGAGGTCGACAGGTTCACGATCGTCCGCCGCAGGTACCACCAGAACGCGTCCCGGTTCCGCAGGTCGTGGAACCGGCCGAGGACCCGCACGAACGCGTCCTGGACGAGGTCCTCGGCCAGCGTGCGGTCGCCGGTCAGCAGGTAGCCGAGGCGCAGGGCCTCGGCCGCGTGCGCGCGATACAGGGCATCCATGCCCCGCTCGCTCGTCGCTCGCCGCTCGCGACCCACCGTCAAGACCGCCACATCTCGAAGACGCGGAGGTGCCGTGCGGGGTTCCTGTGCGACAGGATCAGGTCGACGAGGGCGGCACGGGCTAGACCAGCCCCTGGTCGAGCATAGCGTCGGCGACCTTGACGAAGCCGGCGATGTTCGCGCCGTTCACGTAGTTGCCCGGCGTCCCGAACTCCTCCGCGGTCTGGCGGCACTGCTTGTGGATGGACTTCATGATGTCCTTCAGACGCGCGTCGACCTCCTCGCGGGGCCACGCCATCCGGAGCGAGTCCTGCGCCATCTCCAGACCGGAGACGGCCACGCCGCCCGCGTTCGCGGCCTTGCCCGGGCCATACAGGATCCGGGCGTTCACGAACTGGTCGACGCCCTCGGGCGAGGTGGGCATGTTGGCCCCCTCGCTGACGACGTAGACACCGCCGGCGAGCAGGTTCGCCGCGTCCTTCGCGTTGATCTCGTTCTGGGTCGCGCTCGGGAACGCGCAGTCGGCCGGCACGCTCCACATGGGGTTGGCATCGGCGGTCGGGTCGAAGGCCGTGAAGGTGGCCCCCGGGAACCGCCCGGCGTACTCCGCGATCCGGCCGCGCCGCTCGTTCTTCAGCTCCATGACCCAGGTGAGCTTCTCGTTGTCGATCCCTTCAGGATCGTGCACGAACCCGGTGGAGTCCGAGAGCGTGACGGCCTTCGCGCCCATGTCGAGCAGCTTCTCGATGGTGTACTGGGCCACGTTGCCGCTGCCCGAGACCAGGCAGGTCTTGGCCTCGAGGCTGTCCTCGCGGGTCAGGAGCATCTCGTGCGCGAAGTAGACGGCGCCGTAGCCCGTCGCCTCGGGACGGATCAGCGAGCCGCCCCACTCGAGGCCCTTCCCGGTCAGGACCCCGGTGAACTCGTTCTTGATCCGCTTGTACTGGCCGAACAGGTAGCCGATCTCGCGCCCGCCCACGCCGATGTCGCCGGCCGGCACATCCGTGTTCGGGCCGATATGACGCTGGAGCTCGGTCATGAACGACTGGCAGAAGCGCATCACCTCGGCGTCGCTTTTGCCCTTGGGGTCGAAGTCCGCGCCGCCCTTGCCGCCGCCCATCGGGAGCGTGGTGAGGGCGTTCTTGAAGACCTGCTCGAACGCGAGGAACTTCAGCAGGCCGAGGTAGACGGTCGGGTGGAACCGCAGGCCGCCCTTGTACGGGCCGATCGCGCTGCTCATCTCGACGCGGAACCCCCGGTTCACGTGGATCTGGCCGCGGTCGTCCGCCCACGGAACGCGGAACATCAGCACGCGTTCGGGCTCGATCATGCGCTCGAGCATCTTGTGGTGCCGGTAGATGGGCTTGCGATCGAGGAGCAGCTCGATGGAGGTGGCGACCTCTCGGACCGCCTGATGGAACTCGAGCTCGCCGGGATTCTTCGCCTTGACGTCGGCCATCAGCCCTTCGACGTACGCGCTCACGGGCCCCTCCCGGGGGTTGGGTCTCCTTCGCAAGCCTAGCCGAGCCGGGCCGAGCAGGGCGGCCCCGATCGGCTCGGACCGTCCGGCCGGCTCCAGTCGGACCGTCCGGCCGGCTCC
>DAIOFZ010000014.1:21932-29815 GCA_036745475.1 Actinomycetota bacterium
GTCGGACCGTCCGGCCGGCTCCAGGCCCTCCTCCGGCTCCCGCCCACCCCCGTGCGTAGACTCCCGTCAAATGAGCGTGTGGATCGTGCTGAGCGCGATCGTGGTCGCCGTGCTGATCGCCTGGCTCGGGCTGACCGCGCTCCGGGCCGCGTCGGGCGTGGGCCTGGACCTCGAGGCCCCCGAGCCCGAGGACGTCGACGACCTGGAGGTCTACCTGGTGTGTCGCGAGTGCGGGACGGAGTTCCGGGTGACGCGGCTCGGCGAGCTCCAGATCCCCCGGCATTGCGGCGAGCGGATGGAGGTGGTGCGTCGCCCCGCCGACGCGGGGGCGTAGTTGCACCTGGTTGTCCACATCGAGCACCCGGTTGCGTGCAGGTTCTCCCGGCGTTCTCCCCATTTCTCCCCCGCTTGTACACACGGGGGCGGAGGAACTCTTCCACACCTGTGGACGGAGTTGGGAGGAATCACATGGATGTGATCCCCACCTGGGGAGGGGTCAGCGCCAGCGGGTGGCGGCGACGAAGCCGGCGCCGATCACGCCGAGGCCGATCCACAGCCAGTGCTGCTGCGTCCCGCCGGGCAGGAGGAAGTCGGCGTAGTTCAGGATGATGATCAACACGCCCAGCAGGATCAGACCCAGGACGATGTAGGCGTACCAACGGGGGCTCGGCTTCGGCTTCGCCTTCGTCGGCGGCGCGACGTACGAGCGCGAGGTCTTCTTCGATCGCTGTCGGGACTTCGGCATCGCGCCGACGATGTTACCCGGGGACGAGCAGCAGGGCGTGCTCGGCGGCCGCCTCGACGGCCGGCCGCGAGAAGGGGCACGCCCGGAGCTTCCCCGAGGCCCACAGGTCCGACTGGTCGTTCCAGTGCGGGGACGCCGGGTTGCCGGACTGTCCGGTGGTGAGCACGGCGAGCGACCCGTCGAGGTCGGCGAGATCCACTACCACCCGCCACGAGGGGACCACCACGGCATCGAACCCCAGCCGGGCGTCGAATCCACCCTGCAGGACGGTCTGCTCGTCCCCGCCCAGCTCGTGCTCGGCCGCGACGAAGAGGTCGCCGATCCCCGGCAGGCGGGCGAGCGGGTGCGCGAACCGGACCCCGTGCAGCGCGCCCCACCGCCACCTCCGTTCGTCGCTTCCGAACCTCTCGACGAGCAGCGCGACCGCCTCGTCGAGCGCGGCCGCGAGAACTCCGCCCCACGTTCCACCGCCGGGGGGCGGGGCGTTCGCGTCCAGCATCGCCGGGAGCGCGGTGCAGACGAACGTCTCGCGCCAAGCGACGTAGGCATCGACCGGGCTCGCGTCGCCCGCGTCCCCGAACGCGAGGACGGCGATCCGCCCGACCCACACCTCGTAGAGTGCCGCGGCCGCCGAGCCCGCGTCCAGGTCGCCGGGCCAGCCATCGAGCAGGCCGAGCGCACCTCGCGCCGCTTCGCCACGCGCCTCGGTCGCGAGCAGGTGCGGCAGGAGTCGTCGGCCCGGGAGCGAGACGGTGTCGACCTGGATCGAGACGGCGTCTTTGGGGGTCTGCGCGTGGTTCGGCTCCAACAGCTCGGCAATCCGCCGCGCTCGGAACCCGGCATGGAAGTCGAGGCCGATCAGGTGCGGGTAGTCCTCGTCGTGGATTCGGTTGTTGGCGGTGACGACGAACCCCGAGCCCGGGTCCTTCGACCACGGGAGCTCCTCGTACGGGAGGTACCCGTCCCACTCGTGCTCGGAGGTCCAGCCCGCGACGGGGGCGGAGCCGTCCCCGGCGCGCCGCAGCGGGAACCGCCCCGTGCACTGGTAGCCGATCGTGCCCTCGAGGTCGGCGTACACGACGTTCTGGCCTGGGCACCACAGGCCGCGCAACGCATCGCGGAAGTCCTCGAACGACGCCGCGCGCACGAGCTCGGCGAGCACGGCGGGCTCGAAGAGACCGTCGGCCGCGGTCCATCGCAGCGCGAAGGTGCCGCTCACCCGGGCGTACTCGTTCCCCGCCACACCGACCGGCACCGTCTCCAGGATCGGGCCGTGCCGCGTCTCCCGCACGTCGAACGTGATCGCGACGCCGCTGCGCACCTCGATCGTCTCCGCGTGGACGTTGAGCGGTTCGAAGGCGCCGTCGAACTCGGCTGCGGTCCCCTCCTCGTTCAGGCGCTCGACGTAGAGGTCCTGGACGTCGCCGCTCACGTTGGTCAGGCCCCACGCGTGGTGCGGCGTCGTCCCCGCCAGGATGCCGGGGGCGAAGGGCAGCGCCACCCCGCGGGCCTCGTATCCCGGGGCTCGCAGGTGGAGCTCGAACCACGCGGCGGGCTGCTGGACGAGCAGGTGCGGATCGTTGGCGAGCAGCGGGCGTCCGCTCGCGGTCCTCGAACCCGAGACGGCCCAGCTGTTCGACCCCTGGCCGCGCGAACGGGGGAGGCCGTCCAATAACCGCCCCGCGAGCGAGCCCGCCGCGAGCCCGGGCGGGTCGACCGCCGGCGGCGGCAGGAGGGCCGCCGCGGTCTCGGCTCCGAACCGCTCGGACAGGCGGAGCCGGAGTAGCTCGTCGTCCCAATTGCCCGAGAGGCCCCAGGCGAGGTAGGCGAACGCCGCCCCCCAGCCCTCGAGATCCTCGGGCAGCTCCGGGGGCACCCCGAGCATCGCGTACTCGAGCGGCGGGGCCGGCATCGCCTCGATCCACGCCCGGGCCCCGTCGACGAACCGCCGCATCATCGACCGCGATGCCGCGCTCCAGCGCCGCGTCTCCTGTACCCCGATCCGGTGGAATCCGACCGTCCGCGCGAACCGGTCGGAAGCGATCGTGAGGTCCGAGAACCATCCCGAGAGGCGCCCGCCCGCCGCGCGCAGCGCCAGCTCGATCTGGAACAGCCGCTCCGACGCCTGTACGAACCCCTGCGCGAACCAGAGGTCGTCCAGCGAAGCGGCGGACAGATAGGGGATCCCCCACCCGTCCCGCAGGACCTCGACCGGCTCGCGGAGCCCCGCGACCGCCAGCTCGCCCTCCACCGGCGGAAGGGCCGTGCGTGCGGCGTTCAAGAACTCGTCGAGCGGATCGGCCATGACGCCGGAGCCTATCGGCTGGCTCCGGAGCCCCGACCGGGCGCGTGCAAGGGAGCCGCTTGAGCGGGTACTCCCGGGTCTGGAATGATGCCTGCGATGACCGACCACCGGCCCTGGTTCGCGACCTACCCGTCCGGCGTCCCCCACAGCCTCGAGCCCTACCCGAACCTGTCCGTGTTCGGGATGCTCGCGGCGTCGGCACGAGCGCATCCGGGGGCGCCGGCGCTCGCCTGGTTCGGCCGGAAGATCTCCTACGCGGCGCTCCTGCGCGAGGTGGAACGCTGCTCGGCGGCGCTCGCCGGCCTCGGGGTCGGCAGGGGCGATCGGGTGGCGCTCATCATGCCGAACTGCCCCCAGTACGTGATCGCCTTCTACGCGACGGCACGCCTGGGCGCGGTCGTCGTCGGCAACAACCCGCTCTACACGGCTCGCGAGATGGAGGTCCAGCTCCGAGACTGCGCGCCGTCGGTCGTGGTCGTGCTCGACTTGCTGTACTCGGACTTCGCGGACGTGTTCGAGACCGTGGGGATGCGGCACGTCGTCGTTGCGCGGCTGAACGACTACATGTCGTTCCCGAAGAAGCAGCTCGCGCCCGCGCTGAAGTTCAAGAAGGTGCAGCGCGAGCAGGGCAAGCCCTGGCCCCCGGTGCCGAGGGACGCGCCGGTCACGTGGTGGGAACGATGGCTCGACGCCGCCGGGCAGGCGCCGGGCGCGGCGATGATCGAGCCCGAGACCGATCCGGCCGGGTTCATCTACACCGGCGGCACGACGGGGATCTCCAAGGGCGCGATGCTCTCGCATCGCAACATGGTCGCGAACGCGATGCAGGCCGCCGCGTACCTCTCCTTGGTGGAAGGGGAGGAGGCGCTCCTCGGCCCGCTCCCGTTCTTCCACTCATTCGGGATGCTGACGATGAACGTCGCGGTGCTGATCGCGGCCAAGATGGTCCCGATCCCGAACCCGCGTGACCTGCACCTCGTGCTCGAGGAGATGTCGAAGGAGAAGCCGACCTTCGTGCCGGGCGTGCCTCGTCTGTTCGACGCGCTGAACGAATCCCCGCTCGCCCGCAAGTTCGACCTGCGTTCGGTGAAGGCGTGTATCTCGGGCGCGGCGCCGCTGCCGGCCGCGGTCGCGGAACGGTTCGCCGAGATCACCGGCGGCGCCAGGCTGGTCGAGGGCTACGGGCTCACGGAATGCTCGCCGGTGACGCACGCCAATCCGTTGGACGCGCCGCGCGCGGGGTCGATCGGTATGCCGATGCCCGACACGGACTGCAAGATCGTCGATCTGGAGGATCCGGACCGGTCGCTCGGGCCCGGCGAGCGCGGCGAGCTGTGCGTCAGTGGGCCGCAGGTGATGCTCGGGTACTGGAACCGGCCCGAGGAGACCGCGCTCGCGATCCGCAACGACTGGTTCCACACCGGCGACGTCGCGGTCATGGATCCCGACGGGTACTTCCGCATCGTCGACCGGCTCAAGGAGATGATCCTGGTCTCCGGGTTCAACGTGTATCCGAACGAGATCGAGGACGCCATGTACCGGCACCCGAAGATCTCCAAGGTCGCGGTGATCGGGGTGCCGGACGACAAGACCGGGGAGGCCGTGAAGGCGTTCGTGGTCCTGCGCGAGGGCGAGTCGGCCACGATCGAGGAGCTCGTGGCGTGGGCGCGCGACCCCGCCAACGGGCTCACCGCCTACCGGACCCCCAGGCGGATCGAGCTTCGGGACAGCCTCCCCGAGACGATGGTGGGCAAGGTGCTCCGTCGGGTGCTCGCCGAGGAGGAGCGTCAGAAGGCCGCGACGCCGGCTCCGTGAGCGCCCTGCCCGTCGATCTCGGCGACGGCGCCCTCCTGCGACGCCTCACGATCGCGGACCTGGACGAGATCTGGGCGCTGATCGAGACCGAGCGGCCTCGTCTCGACCCCTGGATGCCGTGGGTCGACGCGACCCGTACGATCGACGACCAGCGGCGGTGGCTCGAGAGCGTGGTGCAGGACAAGAGAACGCTCGACGGGTGCGGGATCTTCGTCGACGGACGGTATGCCGGCGGGGTCGGGCTTCGATGGGACCCGTTCGCCGTTCGTGGAGAGATCGGGTACTGGATCGGCTCCGCCGACGAGGGTCGCGGGCTCGTGACGCGGGCGGTGCGCGCGATGATCGGGGTGGGGTTCGGCGACGTGGGTCTGCATCGGATCGAGATCCGGGCCGGGGTCGACAACGCGCGCAGCCGCGCGATCCCCGAACGCCTCGGGTTCGTCCGCGAGGGGATCGAGCGCGGAGGCGAACGCGGATCGAAGGGGTTCTACGACCTCGTCGTGTACTCGATCCTCGAGGACGAGTGGCCCCGGTCACCGTGAGCGGCATCGAGGCGGTCGTCTTCGACCTGTTCGGGACGCTCGTCTACGAGTTCCCCCGCGCCGACTGGGAGGGCTGGCTCGAGACGAGCGCCGCGATCCTTGAGGCAGACGTCGACGCGTTCAAGGCGGCGTGGGATGCGACCGGGATCGAACGCCAGACGGGCCGCCTCGGGGACCTCGAGGAGAACCTGCGCACCGTCGCCGCCCGGGCGGGGGCCTGGCCGACCGACGCCCAGCTCACCGAGGTCCTGGACGGACGGGCGGCGATGTACCGGAAGTGGTTCGTGCCGCGTTCCGGCGCCGAGGAGACCCTCGCGCGGCTGCGCGCCGACGGCTATCGGCTCGCGTTGATCAGCATGTGCGCGCCCGACGCGCCGGCGATGTGGCGCGCGTCGCCGCTCGAGGGGACCGTCGACGTCGAGGTGTTCTCGTGCGACGTCGCGCTCCGCAAGCCCGACCCCGAGATCTACCTGCTGGCGACCGAGCGCCTCGGCGTCGGTCCGCAGGCGTGCCTGTACGTGGGCGACGGCTCCTACCGGGAGCTCTCGGGAGCGGCGGCCGTCGGGATGCGGCCGGTGCTGATCCGCGACCCGCAGGAGGAGGCGGAGATGCTTCGGCCCGAGGTCGAGGCGTGGGACGGCGCGTCCATCGACGACCTGCGACGGATCCCCGATCTGCTCGAGCCTAGAGGGCGCCGACCCGGTGAGCTGCGTCCAACGCGATCTCGCGCTCGTCGGGCGCGAGCGGCCGCAGCGGCGGTCGCACGAGGGGCCGGATCGGAACACCGCGGGCGACGAGGATCTCCTTGAGCGCGGCGTGGAACGGGATCGGGCGGAGGAGCGTTCGCAGCGTCGAGACGTGTTCGCCCGCCCTCGCATCCCGGTCGTGCACGAGGGCGGCCACGATCTCGGGGAACGCCGTCGCGAGGCCCGAGACCGCGCCGTCGGCACCGTGCTCGAGGGCCTCGAGCACCAGCGGCTCCGACCCGACGAACAGGTCGAGCCCTTCGAGCGCGTAGGGTTCGACCGCGCTCCAGGGCGTGTCGGATACCTTCAGGCCGGCGAGGTTCGGCGAGGTCTCGCGGAGACGTTCGATCACCCGAACCGGGATCGCGTAGCCCGACCGTCCGGCGAACTCGTAGACGTAGAACGGGAGCGGGCCGCACGCCTCGCCGGCCGAACGCAGGTGGTCGAGCAGGGCCGGCTCGTCGAGCGGGAAATACGGCGGGGCGATCACGGCCACAGCATCGGCCCCGACCTCCTTCGCGTGCGTGGCCAGCTCGACCGTGTGTGACGTCGACTGCGCTCCCGCGTGGATCGCCACCTGGAAGCCGACCGGCCGGGCCTCGACGAACCGTTCGGCCACACGCCGGCGTTCGGGCACCGAGAGCAGGATCCCCTCCCCGGTGGTGCCGCAGGCGAGGACGCCGTCGAGGCCGCGTTCGGCGAGGAAGCGTGTGAGGGGACCGATGGCGTCCTCGTCGAGGTCTTCGCCGCCGACAGCGAGAGGCGTCACCGCGGCTGCGATCGCGCCGGTGAGCATGAGCGAGATGCTATCGACCCGTGGTTCCCTTGGCCGAGCCGTGGGTAGGGGTCTCAAGATGCATGAACGCAACGACCAGCAGCGCTGTCCCGTGTGCGGCAAGGGCGTCTTCACGGACGTGGTCTATGAGGATCGCGAGCCCGACGACACGAAGCTCCGGCTGACCGGCAACAGCTACGAGGTCCTGCTGTTCTCGTGCGGGCACGAGGTCCGAGGGACGACGCTCGCGACCGCCGACGCCGACCGCTTGACGGTCGAGGCGCGTGACAGCGAGGAGGCCACCGACCCCGTCGACGAGCCAAAGGACGAGCCAAAGGACGAGCCAGACGAGCCAGAGGACGACCAGATGGACGAGGAGGAGCGATGATCCGTCTCGAGACCCCCGACCCCGACCCGCAGCCGTCGCCGAGCCCCGAGCCGCCGCGGCCCGCCCCGGCGCCGGAGCCGCTCCCGACACCGGACCCGCTCCCGACACCCGAGCCCGTCCCGGGACCTATCCCGCAGCCCCAACCTCCGACCCCGGAGCCGTCACCGCGACCGGAGCCACCGCCGGACTCGGAGCCGCCGATCCGCGCCTGAGGAGGGAGTGGGTGATCTCGGCTCAGTCGAGCATGCCCTCGGACGGCCGCCCCGAACGGGTCTTGCCGTTCGGTGTCGCGAACTGCGCATTGGGCGCGAACTGCCTCCGCTCCGTCGAGCCCGCGAGCGCGAGGGTGGACGCGGCGCCGCGGCTCACGACCTCCGAGACGCGGTCGAAGTAGCCGGTCCCGACCTCGGCCTGATGGCGCGTGGCCGAGTACCCCAGCGACTCGAGCTCGAACTCATGCTCCTGGAGGCGGACGTACGCGCCCATGCCTTCGTCTGCGTACGAACGGGCGAGCTCGAACATCGACGAGTTCAGCGCGTGGAACCCGGCGAGCGTGATGAACTGGAA
>DAIOFZ010000015.1:0-28904 GCA_036745475.1 Actinomycetota bacterium
CGCGTTCCACCACTCGATGAACTACCGCTCGGTCGTGGTCTACGGGCGGGCGCGAGAGGTCACCGACCCGACCGAGAAGTTCGAGGCGCAGCGCGCGCTCGTCGAGCACGTCGTCCGGGGCCGCTCGGCGGACGCGCGTACTCCGAACGATCGCGAGCTCAACCAGACGACGATCCTGGCGATCCCGATGGACGAGGCGTCGGCGAAGGTCCGCACCGGGCCGCCGAAGGACGAGGACGAGGACCTCGAGCTGCCGGTGTGGGCCGGCGTCCTCCCGTTCACGACCCTCCCCGGCGAGCCCGAGGCCGACGCACTCCTTCCGAACGGGATCGATCCGCCTTCGTACCTGACCGACTACCGGCGTTAGTCGGACGTCGCCGCCCAACCCTAGGCTGAGCGCGATGGAACCCGCGCGGCCGAGCCTCCGCGAGAACCTCCGGTCGCTCCCGCCCGCCGCCTGGGTGCTGTTCGGCGGGACGTTCGTGAACCGGCTCGGGACCTTCGTGATGCCGTTCATGACGCTGTACCTCACGCATCGAGGGTTCTCGGTGCCGAAGGCGGGAGTGGCGCTCGCGATGTACGGGGTCGGCGGGGTGGCCGCCCAGTTCCTGGGCGGCTGGCTGGCCGACCGGATCGGGCGCAGGAACGCGATCGGCTTCTCGATGCTCGGTGCATCGGTGATCACCCTGTTGCTGTGGCAGGCGTCCGGCCTTCTCGTGATCTACGCGCTGATGCTGCTGCTCGCGCTCGTGGCGGAGATGCACCGCCCGGCGGCGTCGGCGCTGATCGCCGATCTGGTACCGAGCGAGCAACGCGTTAGCGCGTTCGCCCTGTTCCGTCTGGCGATCAACGTCGGGTGGGCGTGCGGGCTCACGCTCGGCGGCATCCTCGCCGATCGGTCGTTCGACCTCCTGTTCGTCGGCGACGCCGCCACATCCGCCGCGTTCGGCGTGATCTCGCTGATCGCACTGCCGCACGGGATGCGGACCTCACGGCACCAGGAGCGCCATCTCCAGGGCGCGACACGGATGATCCTCGCCGATCGTGGGTTCCTGCTGTTCCTGGGCTCGGTCCTGATCGGTGCGTCCATCTACATGCAGAACGTGTCCACCTTCCCACTCCACGTCCAAGCGGCCGGCTTCTCCACGTCCGCGTACGGCGCGCTCCAGGCGTTGAACGGCGTGATCGTCGTCCTGCTCGAGCTGCCGATCACCTCGTGGACCGGGCGGCGATCGCGAACGCGCATGATCGCGCTGGGCACCGTGCTCATCGGCCTGTCCTTCGCGTCCCTGATCGTCGCCCGATCGATCCCGGCTCTCGCGGCGATGGTGCTCGTGTGGACGCTCGGCGAGATCATCGCCTCACCGGTGTCGAGCGCGTTCGTCGCGGATCGCTCCCCCGAGCACACCCGGGGGCGGTACCAGGCCTCCCTCGGCGTGATGTTCGCGCTCGGGGCCGTGGTCGGGCCCACCCTCGGGACCCTCACCTACGAGCTCAGCCCCGACGTCCTGTGGATCGGCTGTGGCGTCGCCGGCGTGCTCGCCGCCGGTCTCGCCCTCGCGGCCGGCCGCCACCCGGCCCCGATGTTGAAGGTTGACACGTCCCGGACGTAGCGGGTAGATATATCGAAGCGATATACTGCATCGATATATCGAAACGCAACCCGAAGGGCCTGAAGTAGGGGCCAAAGGAAGGAAAGGAACCAGATGCTGGAGCTCGCGATCCTCGGACTGCTCAAGGAGCGGTCCATGCACGGCTACCAGCTGTCGAAGCGTCTCACCGACTCCCTCGGGGGGTTCTGGCGGGTCTCGTACGGCTCGTTGTACCCCTCGCTGAAGCGCCTGGAGCGTCAGGGTGCGGTGGAGCAGATCTTCGACAAGCAGGAGGTCGGCCGCCGCAAGAACGTCTACCGCATCACCGAGACGGGTGAGGCGCTGTTCCGGGAGCTGCTCGAGGAATCGGGTCCGGAGTCCTCGGGCGAGGACAACCGCTTCCGGGTTCGGATGGCGTTCTTCAAGTACCTGTCGCCCGAGACCCGCATCCGCCTGCTCGAACGCCGTCGGGCCTTCCTCGAGGAGCGGCTGTCGACGATCCGGACCTCGCTCGCGACCAGGAGCGGCGACATGTACACGACGTCGCTCATGCAGCACGGTCGCGAGAGCACGGAGCAGGACATCGCGTGGTTGAACGGCCTCATCACCGCCGAGCGGCGCGCCGCGGAGACGACGTCAGGGGGCTCGAAGCGCCGAACCACCGGCCGCGCGCTTCGCAGAAAGGAGCGGGCAACATGAGCAAGGTTCGACTCGCGATCGTCGGCGCCGGCAACTGCGCGTCATCGCTGGTCCAGGGACTCGAGTACTACAAGGACGCGGACCCGACCGACACCGTCCCCGGGCTCATGCACGTCGACCTCGGCGGCTACCACATCCGCGACGTCGAGCTCGTCGCGGCGTTCGACGTGGACGCCAAGAAGGTCGGCACCGACCTCGCGGAGGCAATCGTCTCCGAACCCAACAACACGATCCGCTTCGCGGAGGTTCCGCCGACCGGGGTGACGGTGCAGCGGGGGCCGACGTTCGACGGTCTCGGCCGGTACTACCGAGAGACGATCGCCGAGTCCGAGCAGCGACCCGTCGACGTCGCGAAGGCTTTGAAGGAGGCGGGGGCGGACGTCGTCGTCTCCTACCTTCCGGTCGGTTCGGAGCAGGCGGCCAAGCACTACGCGCAGGCCGCGCTCGACGCCCACGCAGCGTTCGTCAACTGCCTGCCGGTGTTCATCGCCTCGGACAAGGCGTGGGCGCAGAAGTTCGTCGAGGCAGGCGTGCCGATCGTCGGCGACGACATCAAGAGCCAGGTCGGCGCCACGATCATCCACCGTGTGCTGACCAAGCTGTTCGAGGACCGCGGCGTGAAGCTCAACCGGACCTACCAGCTGAACTTCGGCGGGAACATGGACTTCAAGAACATGCTCGAGCGCGAGCGGCTGACGTCCAAGAAGGTCTCGAAGACCCAGTCCGTCCAGTCGCAGATGCGCAAGAAGCTCGACCAGCAGAACATCCACATCGGCCCCAGCGACCACGTGCCCTGGCTCGAGGACCGCAAGTGGGCGCAGATCCGCCTCGAGGGGCAGGCGTTCGGGGACGTGCCGCTGAACGTCGAGCTCAAGCTCGAGGTCTGGGACAGCCCGAACTCCGCCGGCATCGTGATCGACGCACTGCGGTGCGCGAAGCTCGCGCTGGACCGCGGCGTCGCCGGCCCACTGATCGGCCCGAGCGCCTACTTCATGAAGTCGCCGCCGGTGCAGTTCAGCGACGAGGCGGCCCGGGACATGGTCGAGCAGTTCATCCTGGGCAACGGCGCGAGCAAGGCCGCCGACTGGACCGCGTTCTTCGACATCGAGGACATCGAGCCGGCGGAGGCCTAACCCGCCGCACATCACCTCGTACGCTCTCCTTCGAGCACCAGCACGGAGGAGGAGAGCATGCGAGCAACCCGTTCGAACCCGGAGACCGTCGCGGCGCCCATAGGGACCTACTCCCAGGCCGTCCGCGTCGAGACCGGCGATGCGGTCTGGATCTCTGTCTCGGGGCAGATCGCGATCGACAGTGAGGGGAATCTCGTCGGACCGGGCGATATGCGCGCCCAGACCCGGCAGGTGTTCGAGAACCTGAGCGCGATCCTGGAGGCGAACGGTGCGACGTTCGCCGACGTCGTGAAGATCGGGACCTACCTCACCACGCTCGACGACCTCGCCGGCATGCGCGAGGTCCGCGGCGAGTACCTCACGGCCGAGCCGCCGGCGAGCACGGCGGTTCAGGTCGTCGCGCTCGTCGTCCCCGACGCGATGATCGAGGTGGACCTCCTCGCGGTGGTGGGGGCATGACCGCGATCGGGGTCCTGGGTCTCGGCGCGATGGGCACGGCGATCGCACATCGGTTGCTCGGCGCCGGCCATGAGCTCTCCGTCTGGAACCGCACACCCGGGTTGGACGAGGAGCTCGTCGCAGCCGGGGCGCGTCGGGCCGGCTCCCCCGCCGACGCCGTTCGGCGCGCCGAGGTCGTCATCACGATGGTCACCGACCCGCCGGCGCTTGAGCACGTCCTGTTGGGCACCGACGGCGCGGCGTCGGCCATCCCGCGGGGGGCGACACTCATCGACATGTCGACCGTGGGACCGACCGCGATCGCCTCCGTCGTCGATCGCCTCGCGCCGGTCGCCGTGCTCGACGCCCCGGTGCTCGGCAGCGTCCCCTCGGTCGAGAGCGGCACGCTCGTAATACTCGTCGGGGGAGAGCGCGCGGTCTTCGACCAGCGGGCCGAGCTCCTCTCGCTCCTCGGCACGCCGATCTACGTCGGGCCGTCCGGCTCGGGGGCGTGGCTCAAGCTGGTCAACAACGCGGCCGGCACCGCGGCCCTCGTGGCCGTCGGCGAGCTCCTCGCGCTGACCGATCGTGCCGAGATCGACCTCGACGTGGCCCTCGACAGCCTGGCGGCGGGCCCGCTCGCCTCGCTGATCGAGCGCTGGCGTCCGCGCCTGACGGGCGAGGAGCACTCCTCGTATTTCCGCTTGGCCTTGGCGCGCAAGGACCTCGCGCTCGCGTTCGAGGAGGCCAGGCGCACGGGCACCGAGCTCACGGTGGCCGAGGCGGCGGCCGCCCGATGCGACCAGGCGATCGAGGTCGGCCTGGGCGACCACGACTTCGGCGCGATCGTCCCGTTCCTACGGAGGTAGCACCGGCCGGAAGCCGTGCGCCTACCATCCTCCGCGTGAAGTCGACCCGGCAGCGCGCCCGCGAGGCCCTTCGGAGCGACGACTTCCGGCGGCTGTTCGCGATCCGGCTGATCACACAGTCGGGCGACGGGCTGTTCCAGGCGGCGCTCGTGTCCTCGATCGTGTTCAACCCCGAGGAACAAAACACGATCCTGAGCTTCGCCATCGCGGCGCTGGTGGTGTCCCTGCCCTTCTCGATCCTAGGCCCGTTCACCGGCGTGTTCATCGACCGCTGGTCGCGCAGGAAGATCCTCGTGATCGCGCCGTGGCTGCGAGCCGCGGCCGTGTGGCTGGTGCTGTTCGACCCGAAGACGGCGCCGGTGCTGTTCTTCGGCGGCGCGCTGTGGGTGCTGTCGGTGAACCGCTTCTACCTCGCGACGGCGCAGGCGGTGGTCCCGCGCATGGTCCCGACCGAGGACCTGCTGATGGCCAACTCGATGGCGACCGTCGGCGGGACGGTCGCGCTGCTTCTGGGCGTCTTCGTCGGCGGATGGATCGCCGACCTGGTCGGGAATGCGCCCGTGATCGCGATCGCCGGCGCCGAGTGGCTGGCCGCCTCCATGGTCGCGACCAGGATCCGGAGCCCCCTCCTCCCGCACCACGTGCCCCAGACCCCGGTTCGGGACGAGCTCCGGCGCGTGGCGCGCGAGTTCACCGACGGGATCGCCCGGCTCGCGAGCACGCCGCGGGCGCTCGCGCCGATCACCTCGATCACGCTCGACCAGGTCGGGCAGGGCATCGTGCTGGTGTTGTCGCTGTACGTGTTCCGCCATCGGTTCGGGGAGGGTGTCGGCTCGTTCTCGAACCTGATCGGCGCGGGCGGAGTCGGCGTGCTCTTCGGCATCCTCACGGTCGGCAAGCTCGAGGAGCGAATCCCCAAGGAACGGATCGTCGCGCTGGCCTTCCTCGCCGGCGGCCTCGTGCTGATCGCGGTCTCCACGTACGTCACGGGCTGGAGCGTCCTGATCGCGAGCTTCGCGGTCGGGCTCACGTTCGCGTGGAAGAAGATCCCGGTCGACACGATGGTCCAGGAGGCGATCCCCGACGGCTATCGAGGCCGGGTGTTCGCCGTGTACGACGTCGCGTACAACCTCTCACGCGTGGCGGCGGCGTTCCTGGCGATCCCGCTGCTGAACGCGCTCGGCGAGGCGCGGGCCGTCGCGATCATCGGCGTGGTGTTCATCCTGTGGAGCCCGGTCCTGCCTCGCTGGATCGGGCGCATCCCCGAGATCGCGCTCCGCTTCTACGAGGGCGGTCGCGCCGAGGAGGAACCCCGGGCGATCGTCTGGGCCGGGGTCGAGGAGACCGTCGAGGTGGAGCGCCGCTCGCTCGAGGAGACCGACGGCGCGCGACGGACGCGCTATCGCCTGCGGATGCTGGACGGGACCGCGATCGAGGTCTCGAAGGTCGAACCCGACGGCGCCTGGACGCTCGAGCGCGAGCTCGAGTGATCCGAGGCTCGTTCGCGCCGGAGGCGGCCGAACCTCGGACCCCGGTGGTAGAACGATCCTCTCGTGTCCAGCGACCCCATCCAACCGGTTCCACCCGCGCCGCCGGACCCGACACTGCCCACGCCGACGGGGGGCCGCGGTCGTCGGACGTGGATCGTCGTCGCGATCGTTGTCGCCCTGGTGGCGGTCGGGGGCGTGATCGCGGCTATGGCGCTGGACGAGGACGACGAGGAGCAGCCGTCCCTTCCGATCGCCACGGGCCCGACGCCGCCGATCGGGACCACGGAGCCATCGACCCAGCCGACGGGCTCGACGGGCTCGACGGGCTCGACGAACCCAGGCTGCTCGGGGGCACCGGCACCGGCCACGCTCTCCGACGGCACCTACTTCGGGTTCGTCGAGAGCATCGACACGGGGTCGGACGCGATGGCGTTCGACCTGGCCTGCTTCTACACGGGACAGGATGCCAACGAGCAGGCCGCGCAACGCGGGGACGAGGTGCCCGTGCCGAACGACGTCTACATCGTGAACGACAACCCGGCGACACGATACGTCCCGGTCGATCCCGGCACCGAGCTGCGGTTGATCGACTGGAACACCTGCTGCGAGGCGTCGCCGGGTGCCGAGCTCGATGCGCTCGCCACCGCGGTCGCCCAGCGGGACTTCGTGGAGATCGACGGTTTCCGGTACGCGGGGAGCCTCTCGCCCTACTGGGTCACCATCGAGGATGGCCGGATCGTGCTGATCGAGGAGCAGTTCCTGCCGTGAGCCGTGCGCGAGGGCTCGTCCTGGGCGCGGTCCTGGCGACTATGCTCGCCGCGTGCGGCTCATCAGTGAGTGAAGATCGACTGCCGAGGGCGGCGGGGGCGGCGGCGATGTCTCCGTCGCCCACCCCCACGGCCGAGCTGTCGACCGACCCCGCCGGCACGGAGCCCGTCGAACGCTCGGGGTTCCACGGCAAGATCGACCCGCTCCCCGCCGCCCTCGCTGCCCAGATGCGCGGCACGACGTGGCAACCGGGATGCCCGGTCCCCCTGGACGGCCTCAGCCTCCTGCACTTCAACTACTGGGGGTTCGGCGGCAACGTGCTCCGCGGCCCCATGGTCGTGAACAGCACCGTGGCCGAGGACGTCCTATGGGTGTTCCACCGGCTCTACGGCGCGAGATTCCCGATCAAGCGCGTCTCCCTCGCGACCCCGTTCCACCCCAAGGCGTTCGCGCAGCATCGGCGGATCGACAGCAACCGGAGCGTCACCGCATCCTTCAGCTGCAGGCCGGTGGTCACCGCGACCGGTCCGGGCGACGACTTCTCGCAGCATGCCTACGGGCTGGCGGTCGACCTCAACCCGCTCCAGAACCCCTACGTCACCACCGACGGCTTCGTGCGCAACCGCGCCGCCGAGCCCTACACCGACCGCAGCCGCGATCTCGAGGGCATGATCCACGAGGGCGACGTCGTGGTGCGCTCGTTCGCCGCGATCGGCTGGGAATGGGGCGGAGACTGGAGTGGTGACAAGGACTACATGCACTTCTCCGAGACAGGAACGTGACATCGGTGGCGGCCGACCATCGGACCGATCCGAGTAACTTCGGGCCGATGGGCGAGAACGACGCGGTTGACAAGTGGGCGGCTTGGCTGCTCCATCGACGCGACGGCGATGATCCGGAGCAGCGCCAGAAGGGGCAGGAGTTCCTTCTACCGCTGCGCGAACGTGTCCTGGACAACGCACAGATCCAACCAGGGGAGGTCGTGCTGGACGTCGGTGCGGGCGACGGGCTGATCGCGTTCGGGGCACTGGACCGGGTTGGGGCGCAGGGCCATGTCATCGTGTCCGATGTGTCGGATGACCTCGTCTCGCATGCCAGGTCGCTGGCGACCGAACGGGGTGCCGCAGGCCGGATGTCGTTCGTCCGAGCGGCGGCGGAGGACCTGTCCGCGATCGCCGATGCGTCCGTCGACGTCGTGACCACCCGATCGGTCCTGATCTACGTGGACGACAAGGCCGCCGCCTTCCGAGCGTTCCATCGAGTGCTGAGGCCGGGCGGTCGGCTTTCGATCTTCGAGCCGATCAACAACTACTTCCCCCTCTCGCCAGGCGAGTTCTGGGGGTTCGAGGCTGGGTCCGTTCGTGACCTCGTCGCCAAGGTCTGCGAGTACGAGGGATGGGTGGAATCATCGTTTGCGAGCGACCCGATGATGAACTTCACGGAGAAGGACCTCGTTCGGTCCGCCGAGGATGCCGGGTTCCGCGAGGTTCATGTTGAGCTGCTAGTGGACGTCGAGCCGGGGACGGAGGTTGTGGACTGGGAGCGGATGCTGAACACGTCGCCCAACCCCAATGCGCGCACGGTCGGCGAAGCGCTCCGAGGGGCTCTCAGCGACGAGGAGCTCGCCCGTTTCGAGAAGCACGTTCGTCCTCTCGCGGACGCGGGAGAGGGCACTCTACGATTGGCGTGTACCTACCTGCGCGCGATGAAGGCATCGGAGCGGTCTCCTCGTCGGTCGCCACGATGAGCCACGACCTTCCCATGGAACATGCGCTTCTCGCTCCTGGGGCGGTAGCGTCCGGAGCGTGTCAAGCGAGTGGGATGCCGAGACCTACGATCGGGTCGCCGACCCGCAGTACAGGTGGGGTGCGGAGGTGGTCGATCGGCTCGAGCTCGACGGCGACGAGACCGTCCTGGACGCTGGGTGCGGTTCGGGACGCGTGACCGAGCTCCTCACCGGACGGCTCCCTCGCGGACGGGTCGTGGCGCTGGACGGCTCGACCGCGATGCTCGAGACGGCACGTCGACGGCTCGCGCCGTTCGGCGATCGGATCGCGTTCGTGCACGCCGATCTGCTGGACCCGCTGCCGCTCGCCGAACCCGTGGATGCCGTGCTGTCGACCGCGACCTTCCATTGGGTCCCCGACCACGACGCGCTGTTCGCGAACCTGGCGACGGTCCTGCGGCCCGGTGGCCGGCTCGTCGCGCAGTGCGGCGGCGCGGGGAACCTCGCCACCGTCGTCCGCGCGCTCGAGGAGCTCGGCGCCGCACCGTTCACCGGCAAGGTGTTCGCGACGCCGGAGCGCACCGAGGAGCGCCTGGGGGCGGCAGGGTTCGCCCAGATCGAGTGCTGGCTGCACGCGGAGCCCACCCCGTTCGAGACCCTCGAGGCGCTCGAGATGTTCCTGTGCACGGTCGTGCTCCGCGACCATGTCCGGTCGATGACCGATGGGGAGACCGACGCCTTCGCGCACGCCGTCGCGACCCGATTGCCGCGGCTCGAGGTGGACTACGTGCGGCTCAACATCGACACCAGCCGATCCTGACGCGGGCAGGTCCCGCCCGCTACCGGACCGCGGCGCCCATGGCGAACCCATCGGTTGCCGCGCGCCGCGACAAGAGCCACAGGCCCACGAGCCCGGCCGCGAGCGCGATCACCCCACCGCCGGCGAACGCGACCCGCGGGCCCAGGTGCTCCCCGACCCATCCCGCCACCGGCGCGCCGAACGGGGTCGTCCCCAGGAACACGATCCCGTACAGCGCCATGACGCGCCCGCGCATGTCTGGACGTGAGGTGAGCTGCAGCGTGGAGTTCGCGGTCACGAAGAACACGATCGACGCGACGCCCAGCGGCAGCATCGAGACCACCGCGAGGTCGAGGCTGGGCGCGAAGGCGACCAGGGTCGTCACCACGCCCACGCCCACCGCCGCGAGCGCCAGCCGGCGTTCGCCGGGTCTTGGGCGGCTGGCCATGACGAGCGCGCCCGCGAGCGAGCCGACGCCGGCCACCGAGAACAGGAGGGCGAGCGTCCCGGCGTCGCCGCCGAACGTACGCTCCGCGAACAGGGGCATCAGGACCGAGTAGTTGAAGCTGAAGAGGAAGAGCACCGACATGAGCACGAGCGGTCGCCGCAGCTCGCCCGTCCGCCACGCGTAGCGCAGCCCCTCGCGGATTGCGCCCGCCTCACGCGGGGCTCGCTGGGGGCGGAGCTGATCGGTGTGCATCGAGGCCAGGGCCACGATGACCGCGAGGTACGAGCAGGCGTTGAGGAGGAAGCACCACGGCAGCCCGACGCCGGCGATCAGCGCGCCGGCCAGCGCGGGTCCGACGATCCTGGTACCGGTCATCACCGCGCTGTTGAGGCTGACCGCGTTCGGCAGGTCGCTGTCCCGGACCATCTCGGCGAAGAAGCTCTGTCGGGTCGGCTGGTCGATCGAGGTGGTGACGCCCTGCAGGAACGAGAGGGCATAGACCATCCAGAGTTGGACGACCCCGCTCGCCACGATCCCCCAGAGCATCAACGCGAGCGCGCCGAACGCGATCTGCGTCGCGAGCAGGATGCGCCGCTTGTCGTAGCGATCGGCGAGGGACCCTCCCAGCGGTCCGAGCAGCAGGATCGGCCCGAAAGCGAGCGCGGTGTCGATGCCCAGCGCGACCCCGCTGCCGGTCAGCTGGAGCACCAGCCAGGCGGCGGCCACCATCTGCATCCACGTCCCGGTGACCGAGATCGCCTGGCCGATGAAGAACCGGCGGAAGTTCGCCGAGTGCCCGAGCGAGTGGAACGTCCGGTGGACGGTGAGGCGGACGGGGGTCACGACAGCGCCCCGCGACGCGAGGCTGACGGCGCGTCGGTCAGACGCTCGAGGATGCCCGCCGCGTCCTCCAGGGTCCGGAGCTCGTCCTGCTCGAGCGACCCCAGCGCCTTGGCCAGGTAGGCCTCCTTGCGTTGCCGGCTCCGTTCGAGCAGGCGGCGACCCTCCGGCGTGACCGTCACCCAGGCCACCCGCCCATCGGTAGGGTCGGCCTCTCGTTCCACGAGGCCGGCCTCGACGAGGGCGGCCACGATCCGGGTCATCGTCGGGGGCTGGACCTGCTCGGCCTGACAGAGATCGCGCATCGTGAGCGAGCCCTGGCGTTCGGCCGCCGAGAGCGCCGAGAGCATCGAGGGTGTCACGCCGGCCTCGGCCTCCTGCCGCAGCCGCCGGGCGAGCCTCGTCACGCCGAGGCGCAGCCGGGCGGCGAGGGCGGGGGCGTCGACCGAAGCGAGCGTGGTCATGCCCTGATGATACTACGCAACGCTAATTAGCGTCGCGAAGCATAGGAAGAAAGCATACGCGTGCGCTGATCCTCGAAGCGGCCGAGGCTCGGAGGCCCGCTAGATGAACAGCTGGATCGCGCTCTCCTTCATCTCGAGGAGCGCGGTGGCGGCACCGATAGGCTCCTCCAGCCCGTCGATCAGGTCCTCGGCGCCGATCCCCATCAGGTCCATCGTCATCTGGCAGGGAATCAGCCGGACGCCCATCTCGCGCGCCAGCTCGAGCAGCTCGGTCGGGTGCGGAGTCTTGTAGTCCTCGGCCACCTTGCCGAGCATCCAGGGGCCCATGCCGGCGAAGTTGTAGCGGGAGAGCTTGGCCTTGGCCGTCGAACCCGGGTTCATCTGGCCGAGCGCCTTGGTCATCCAGTCCCTCCCGGTCTTGCGCCGCCGCTCGGGCTTCACGAGCGCGAACAGGCCCCAGAAGGTGAAGAACACGCTCACCTCCATCCCGGAGGCCGCCGCGGTGGTCGACAGGATCAGCGTCGGCCACACGCGGTCGAGGTGGCCGTCCCAAGCGACGATCGTGATCTTGTTCTTCCGGTTGAACCCCTCGGCAGCATCGCGCTCGGCCAGCGCCTGGTCGATCAGCTCACGCATCGCCTCGGTCTCGGCCCCGTGGTTCGCGCCGCGCGCGGTCTGCACCATCTTCGATCACACCTTCCGGATCACGTAGCGGTAGACGCCCGAGGTCTCGCTCGCGTCCAGGAGCTCGTTGCCCGACAGCTTCGACCACGACGCAACGTCCGACTTCGAGCCCGGATCGGTCGCCAGGAGCTCGAGCAGGTCGCCGGGGCCGGCGGTCCTCAACGCCTTGTGCAACGCGACGAGCGGGCCGGGACAGGACTGGCCCCGAGCGTCCACGGTGGCGGTGATGACGTCCATCGACGGAGACCTCCTCTCGAGCGGAACGCGGTGGCTCTTCGGTTCGGGGTTCGGGTTCGGGTGCGGGGTGCGGGTTCGGTGCCGGGGGCGACGCCTAGCGGCGACCGCGGGGCACCCGGAGACAGCAGCATCGGTCGGGGATCATGGCCCCCACGAGACCTCGGCAGCGTGTCCGGATCATTGCAACTGCAAATGCTACCGGGGAGATGGGAAACGGCGCAACCGGCTCACCTGGGGTCCCGGCGTTCGGATCCGGCCGGGCGGCCACCACACCAACAAGATCTTCCCGCGCACGAGTCCCAACGGCAGGGGCCCGAACGTGCGGCTGTCGCTGGAGCCTTCGGGATCGTCGCCCTCCACCCACACTCGATCCGCCAGCCCGAGTCCGTCCGGCGCGACCTCGCCCGGCAGGTGCGTGACGCGCTTGACGAGCTCGAAGCCGGCGCGATCCGGGTGCTCGACCACGACCACGTCGCCGCGATGCAGCCGCCGGGCGCGGAACGCGATCGCCCAGTCCCCGGGTTCGAGCGTCGGACGCATCGACCGCCCCTCCACCTCGATCCGGGAGGGATGCCAGCGCCGGAACCCGTACGCCGCAGCGATGCCGGCGAGCAGCACCACCACGAACGCCACCTTCCGCCGTTCCGTACCCCGGTGGTAGGTTCGGGTCACGGAACGCCGACCGACCGAAGGAGGGACCCCATGCTGGAAGCTTTGCTCAGACCGCGCCGGGTCGTCCATGCGCACTGCGACCTGCCCTGCGGGATCTACGATCCGTCGCAGGCTCGCGTGGAGGCCGAGTCGGTGAAGGCGATCCAGACCCGCTACCAGGATGCGGAGAAGTTCAAGACCGCCGGGGAGAGCGTGGAGGACTACCGGATCCGCGCGCTCGGGATCAAGGAGGCGCGTGCCGACCTGGTCAAGGAGCACCTGTGGGTGCTGTGGACCGACTACTTCAAGCCCGAGCACGTCGAGAAATACCCGCAGCTCCACGAGTTGTTCTGGAACGCGACCAAGGAGGCGGGTCTGGCCAAGAAGGCGCAGGACCCTGCGCAGGGCCAGAAGCTGCTGGACGCGATCGACGAGATCGGCAAGATCTTCTGGGAGACCAAGGCGTAGGCAGCGCGGTTCCGAACACGGAGGCGTGCCCGGGCTCCGCCCCTCGTCGCGTCCCGAACCGGATCCGACCGCGGTCGGCTCCCTAGACTGGCCGCGTGAAGGACATCGGTCTGGTCGGCGTCCCGTTCAGCGGGAAGTCGACCCTGTTCACCGCGCTCACGCGGACCGGCGGTCACGGGGGCCAGGCGAACCACGCCGTGGTGCCCGTTCCCGATCCCCGCGTCGACGTCCTGACGGAGATGGAGCGCTCGCGCAAGACGGTCCACGCCCAGGTCGGGTTCGTCGACGTCCCGGGGGGGACCGCCTCCGCGCAGGGGATCGCGAAGCTGCGCGAGGCGGACGCCCTCGCGATCGTCGTCCGGTGTTTCGGCCCGGATGCCGAGCCCGCGTCCGAGGTCGCGGAGGTCCGCGCGGACCTGCTCCTTGCGGATCAGGCCGTGATCGAGCCGGCGCTGGAGAAGGCGGAGAAGCGGGCGCGGGGGAAGGGGACGGCCGAGGTCGATGCGCTCGCCGCCGCGAACGCGGCCCTGCAGGCGGAGATCCCGCTCTCGGACGCGGGGCTCTCCGAGGAGAACCGGCGCGAGCTCAAACCGATCGCATCGCTCACGATCAAGCCGTCGATCGTCGTCGCGAACCTCGAGGAGGGCTCCGACGTGCCGGAGGGTCTGCCGGAGGGCACGGTCGGCGTGTATGCCTCGATCGAGGCCGAGACGGCGGAGATGGATCCCGCGGAGGCCCGGGCGCTCCTGGACGAGTTCGGCGTGCGCGAACCGGGGCTCGAGACCGTGATCCGAGCGGGGTACCGGGCGATCGACCTGATCACGTTCCTCACGACGGGGGACGACGAAACCCGCGCCTGGGAGGTCCGCAGCGGCGCCAGGGCCCCCGAGGCCGCAGGCGTGATCCACACCGATCTCGAACGCGGGTTCATCCGCGCCGAGGTGATCGCGTACGACGAGCTGGTTGCGGCCGGCTCGATGGACGCCGCCAAGCAGCTGGGCAAGGTGCGGGTCGAGGGCAAGGCCTACGAGGTCCGCGAGGGCGACATCCTCCACGTCCGGTTCGCCGTCTGAGCTCGGCCCAGCTGCTCGCTCGCTTCCAGCAGGGAAATCGCCAGCTATCTCTGGCGACATCCCCCCTGAACGCGTAAACTCGCCGGCGTGCCGAAGGGGCCCTACCGGATCGGTGCGGCGGCCTCGATGCTCGGCGTCCGCGTGGAGACGCTGCGCCGCTGGGAGCGCGAGGGGAAGCTCAGCACGACCAGAACGGCGGGTGGCCAGCGCACGGTCGCGGCGGCCGAGGTGGCCCGCCTGCTCGCAGAGGGTCGCGAGCGCCCGAGGGTCACCTCCGCCAGCGTTCGGAACCGGTTCCCCGGCACCGTGACCGAGGTCAAGCGCGACAAGCTCGCGGCGACGGTCGAGATCCTCTCGGGTCCGCACCGGATCCTCGCGTTCGTCACGAGGGAGGCCGTCGACGAGATGGGCCTCCAACCCGGGATGAACGCCGTCGCCACGGTGAAGGCCACAAACGTGATGCTCGAGGTGGACGGGTGAGGCGTCTCGCGGTCGCGGTCGGGCTCGTCTCGCTCGTCGCCACGGCGTGCCTCGACGACGGACCGAACGTCGGCAGCGGTGACACCGCCTCGGCGCAGGAGGAGACCGACCTGACGGTCTCCGCGGCCTCGTCGCTCACCGACGCGTTCACCGAGCTCGCGAGGGCGTTCGAGAGGGCGAACCCCGGCACCGCCGTGAGCTTCAACTTCGGGCCGTCCGACGGACTCGCGGCTCAGATCGATCTGGGCGCCCCCGTCGACGTCTTCGCCTCGGCGAGCCCGACCTGGATGGACTCGGTCCAGGAAGACGGGCCTGGCGTCACGGATCGGACGGACTTCGCTCGCAACCGCCTCGCGATCATCGTGCCGGTCGACAACCCGGCCGGGATCCAGAGCCTCGACGACCTCACCGAGGATGACGTGCAGCTCGTCCTCGCCGCCGAAGGCGTTCCGGCCGGGGACTACTCGCGGCAGATGTTTCAGGAGGCGGGGATCTCCGAGGCAGCGGCCGCGAACGTCGTCTCCAACGAGGAGGACGTGCGGGCCGTCATCACCAAGCTGATCGCCGGCGACGCGGACGCCGGCATCGGCTACGTCACCGACGTCACGCCCGCCGTCTCGGACCGGGTCGGGCTCATCCCGATCCCCGACCGGGTGAACGTCATCTCGACCTATCCGATCGCGGTCGTGAACGGAACCCAGGAGGCCGACCTCGCGAAGGGCTTCGTCGACTTCGTCCTCGGCGACGGACAGCAGACGCTCGCCGAGTACGGCTTCCTCCCCCCTCCGTAGGGGGCGGATGCCGGCCGGCTTTGTCGTCCTCGCGGCGCTCGGCGTCGCGCTCGTCGCGCTGCCGTTGCTCGGCCTCCTGATCCGCACGCCATGGTCACGGGTCGGCGAGATCCTGACGAGCGAGACGGCGCTCACCGCGCTTCGGCTCTCGCTGATCGTCGCCACGACCGCCGCGGCGATCTCGTTCGTCCTCGGGTTCCCGCTCGCGTGGGTGCTCGCGCGCGGGTCGTTCCGCGGGAAGACGTTCGTCCGCGCGCTGATCGTGCTTCCGCTGGTCATGCCCCCGGTCGTTGCCGGCGTGGGCCTGCTGGCCGCGTTCGGTCGGCGCAGCGGTCTCATCGGATCGTGGTTGTACGAGTGGTTCGGCATCCAGCTCACGTTCACGACCGCCGCGGCCGTGCTCGCGGCGACGTTCGTCTCCTTCCCGCTTGCCGTGCTGGCGCTCGAGGCGGGGCTGCGCGGCCTCGACGAGCGGCTCGAGGACGCGGCCTCGACCCTCGGCGCGTCCCGCTGGTACGTCCTGCGACGGGTGACGCTTCCGCTCATGGGACCGCAGATCGCGGCGGCGCTCGTCCTGTCGTGGGCGCGGGCGCTGGGCGAGTTCGGCGCGACGATCACGTTCGCCGGCAACCTGCAGGGACGGACGCAAACGCTCCCCCTCGCCGTCTTCGAACGGCTCCAGACCGACCCCGAGGCGGCGTTCGCGATCTCGATGCTGCTGATCGGCCTGGCCTTCGCGGTGATCCTCGCGCTGCGGGGGCGGTTCCTGCGATGACGCTGTCGGTGGACGTCACCATCCGAAGGGGATCGTTCGCCGTCCGCGCGTCCTTCGACGCCGGACGGGGATCCACGACGGCACTCCTCGGACCGAACGGTGCGGGGAAGTCGACGCTCGTCTCCTCGATGGCCGGGCTCGTCCCGCCCCAGGAGGGCTCCGTCGTGTTGGACGGGACGGTGCTGGACGAGCCGGCCGCGGGGGTCTACCTCCCACCCGAGCAACGACCGATCGGCGTGGTGTTCCAGGACCTGTTGCTGTTCCCCCACCTGACCGCGCTCGAGAACGTGGAGTTCCCGCTCCTGGCTCGCGGCGTCGCACGGGGGGAGGCGCACGACCGGAGCGAGCACCTCCTTCGCCGATTGGAGGTAGTCGAACGCGCCCGGGCCAAGCCCCGCGATCTCTCCGGTGGCGAGGCCCAGCGCGTGGCGCTCGCCCGCGCCCTGGTCGGTGAGCCGGCGCTGCTGCTACTCGACGAACCCCTGTCGGCGCTCGACGTGGGCGCGCGCGCGCGGCTGCGCCAGGTCGTCCGGGACGAGCTCGGACGTTTCCCGGGGATCCGGGTCGTCATCACCCATGATCCGGTGGAGGCGTTCACGATGGCCGATCGGCTCGTGATCGTCGAGGACGGACGCGTGACGCAGATCGCGACACCCGAGGAGATCCGCTCGACGCCGCGGTCGCGGTACGCGGCGGACCTCGTCGGGGTGAACGCGGTGCGGGGCTTCCTCGAGCCGATCGACGAGGGGACGGGCCGGCTGATCTCGAGCGAGGGGGCGCTCGTCGTCCCGTGGCCCGAGTGGTACGTCGAGGGCGAGGTCCTCGGCATCATCCGACCGGTCGACGTGACGCTGTGGCCGGTTCGACCGGAAGGATCGGCACGCAACGTCCTGTCCGGTCGCGTCACCTCGGTCGCGATCGAGAACGACCGCGCGCGCGTCGGGCTCGCGACCGCACCGCCGCTCGTCGCGGAGGTCACCCTCGGCTCGGTCGAACGGCTGCGTCTGCGCTCGGGCGTCGCGGTCTGGGCGTCCTTCAAGGCCGTCGAGGTCGAGCTGCTCCCTCCGTAGGGGAACCGAACACGTATCCTTGGTGCCCATGCCCGAGATCGAGCACGCGAAGGACGACGCCCGCGACCAGCCCGATGCCGTCGCGCTCCGCACCTCCGAGCCGGCCCCGCCGTTGCACGCGGCAGACCAGACCGATCTGGAGCCCAGCGCCGACCTGCGCGACGCAGACGGCCGTCCCGATGGCTCGGCCCGGGACGAACCCGTGCGCGACGAGGACAGGGGCGACTCGCTATGGCGCCGGTTCGTCGGCTCGACGCCGTTCCTGATCTTCGTCGCGCTCGCCGTCGCGATCCTCGTGAAGACCTTCGTGATCCAGGCGTTCTACATCCCGTCCGAGTCGATGGTCCCCACGCTCGAGGTCGGCGATCGCGTGTTCGTGAGCAAGTTCATGTTCGACGGCGGAGACGTCGCGCGCGGCGACGTGATCGTGTTCGAGAACCCGAACGCCGCCGAGCTCCCCGATCGCAGCGGCATCAGCAGCGTCCTCCACTGGCTCGGGGAGGGGATCGGGCTCGCGCAACCGGAGAACGAGGACTTCATCAAACGCGTGATCGCGCTGCCAGGCGAGACGATCGAGATCCGCCACGACGCCGTCTACATCAACGGGAAGCCGCTCGACGAGCCGTACCTGACCCAGGCGGCGAGGGACAGCACCGGTGATTACCCGCTGCACACCGTTCCGGACGATGCGCTGTTCGTGATGGGCGACAACCGTGCGAACTCGGCCGACAGCCGGTACGGTCTCGGATTCGTTCCGCTCGAGAAGGTGATCGGCAAGGCGTTCGTGGTGATCTGGCCCCCGTCGCACATGGGCCGGCTCGGGTAGACGCACCCAACCGCGGCGGCGCGAAGGGCTCAGCCGGGCGCCCGCTGCCGGCCGCGACGAACGACCCCTAGAGCACCTCGTCCCCGCCCGCGCTACCGGTCGCTCGGGGTGTCTCGCTCGATCGACCACCAGTCGTCGAGAAGACGATAGGCCTCGTCCTCCTCGATGGGGCCGCGTTCGAGGCGCACCTCCATCAGGTAGTCGAGCGCCCGCCCGACCGCCGGCCCGGGCGGGAGGCCGAGGTGCTCCATCACCTGCGTGCCGTCCAGCGGCGGACGCATCGCGTCGAGGTTCTCCTCCTCGGCCAGGCGCGCGATCCGCTCCTCCAGGTCGTCCTGGAGCGTCTCGAGCTTCTTGGCCTTGAACCGGTTCTGCGTCGTGCAGTCGGCGCGCGTGAGCTGGTTCAGCTCGTCGAGCAGCGGCCCCGCGTCACGCACGTATCGGCGGACCGCGCTGTCGCTCCACTCGGTATAGCCGTGGAAGCGCAGGTGCATCTCGACGAGACGGGCGACGTCGTCCACGACGTGCGCGGGATACCGCAGCGCATGGAGGCGTTCGCGCGCCATGCGTGCCCCGACGACCTCGTGATGGTGGAACGAGACGCCCTCGGGCGTGATCGCGCGTGTCTTCGGCTTGCCGATGTCGTGAAGCAGCGCCGCGAGCCGGAGCGTCGGATCGCCGGTCGCCTCGGTCTTCTCGACGACCGCGAACGTGTGATGCAGCACGTCCTTGTGCTTGTGCACCGGGTCCTGCTCGAGCTGCAGCGCCGCCAGCTCCGGCAGGAACTCCCGCGCGAGGCCGGTCGCGACCAGCAGCTCGAGCCCGCGCGATGGCGCATCGGCCAGGAGCAGCTTCGTGAGCTCCTGGTTGATCCGCTCCGCGGACACGATCTCGAGTCGGTCGTGCATCTGCTCGACCGCCCGCACCACGCGCGGGGCGGGGACGAGCTCGAGTTGCGCCGCGAACCTCGCGGCGCGGAGCATCCGCAGCGGGTCGTCGGAGAACGCGATCTCCGGATCGAGCGGCGTGTCCAGGCGTTTGGCCGCGAGATCCTTCACGCCGCCGAACGGATCGACGAACTCGCCCTCGGGCAGACAGATCGCCATCGCGTTCACGGTGAAGTCGCGTCGCGACAGGTCGGTCCGCAGGTCCTTCCCGAACGTGACCGCCGGCTTGCGGTGCTCCTCCGCGTACACCTCCTCGCGGAACGTCGTGATCTCGAAGACGTGATCCGCCTTGCGAGCCCCCACCGTGCCGAACCTCACGCCGACCAGGTACACGCGCTCGGCCCACCCGCGGAGGACCTTCGTGGTCTCCCTGGGGAGGGCGTCGGTCGCGAAGTCGAGGTCGCCCCCGAGCTCCCGGCCCATCAGCAGGTCCCGGACCACGCCGCCCACGAGGTAGAGCTCGTGACCCGCCAGGCGGAAGCGCTCGCCGAGCTCGGTGGCGATCGGGGGGATCTCGAGGCGCGCGCCGCCGTTCGGACGCGACCGGTCGGCCATGACGGGCTCAGGATACCCCTGCGCCCGAGGCCTCCCGCTTCACTCGAGTGCCTCGCGATCCGAGGCGGAGCAGACCTGCGCTACCGTCCGAGGTGTGCGCCCCGCCGGTTGGCTCGGGTTCTTCTGGACGCTGCCGAACACCCTCCTCGGGCTCCTGCTCGGCGGGCTCACCTTTCAGGCGCCGCGCGCGCACGGCGGCGCGATCGTATTCGACCGCGTCCCGCGGGGCCTGACTCGGCTCCTGCGCTCGATGCATCGAACCGCGATGACGGTCGGTTTCGTGATCGTCGCGGCGGTCCCGGTCGAGGGACGGCTCCTGGTCCACGAACGCCACCACATCCGCCAGTACATGATGTGGGGGCCGTTCTTCATCCCGGTCTACCTGTTGCTCGCGATCCCGTTCGGCTACCGCCGGCACCCAATGGAGCGGGCGGCTCGCCGAGCGGCGGGCGAGGACATGTGAAACGCGAGGGACGCGGTCAGCTCCGGGCCGGGCGCGCCTACTCGGCCTTCGGCTCGCGCTCTCGTTCCTGCCTGTGCCCGGCCTCGACCTCCTCGAGGTCCTCCCTCACTTGTCGGCGCGCGGCCAGGATCTTCGAGCCCCCGATCAGAAGAAGCAGGACCACGAGCACGATGATCCCGATCGGGGTGAGGGAGCGCTCCCAGCGCTGGTAGCTGGCCCCCAGCGCGTACCCGAGCAGGGTGTGGCCGATCCCCCAGATCGTCGCCCCGGCGACGTCGTAGACGAAGAACCGACGCCACTCCATCTGGGCCACGCCGGCAACGATGAACCCGACGCTTCGCACGACCGGGATGAACCGACCGAGGAACACGGTCTTGCCCCCGTGCCGGCGGTAGTACCCCTCGGCGGCCTCGAGCCGCTCGGGCGTGACGAACAGCTTGCGCCCGTGGCGCTCGAGAAAGCCCCGCCCGTAGCGCCGGCCGATCCAGTACCCGAGGTTGTCCCCCAGCACCGCGCCGACGATCGCGACGAGGGCCACCCCGGGGAACCAGAGTTCGCCGATGCGCGCATAGAATCCGCCGATGATGACGAGGGTCTCGCCCGGGACGATGACGCCGGCGCCGACCGAGTTCTCGAGGAACGTCGCCGCGAACACGATGCCGTATCCCAAAGGAGGCTCGAGATACGGTCGGATGAACTCGATGATCCGGCCGACCACGGCCCAGTATAGGAGGGCGCCAGCTCCCACCGGGGCGCGCCTCTGATGGGATCTCGCAACGAGGTGTCCGCCGGCGGCGTCGTGTATCGGCGCGAGGAGGACGCGATCGAGATCGCGCTCGCCGCGCGCAGGACGCGGCGCGGCGACCTCGCGTGGGGACTCGCCAAGGGCGCGATCGAGCCCGGCGAGAGCGAGGAGCAGGCGGCGGTGCGCGAGGTCCTCGAGGAGACCGGGCTCGAGGTCGACGTCGAGTCCGACCTGGGCGACATCCGGTACTTCTACGTGTGGGAGGGCGTCCGCGTCCGCAAGCGCGTGCACTTCTATCTGATGCGGATGACCGGCGGGGACGTCGAGGATCACGACACCGAGATGGAGGACGTCCGGTGGTTCCCGCCCCGCTCGGCCGTCACGCGAGCCGCGTACCAGGGCGA
Organism: Actinomycetota bacterium; assembly: GCA_036745475.1. Classification (GTDB taxonomy): domain Bacteria; phylum Actinomycetota; class UBA4738; order UBA4738; family HRBIN12; genus DASSJM01. The sequence goes on from DAIOFZ010000015.1 coordinate 21,436, forward strand.
ACGCGAGGTCATCGAGCGCGCCGTCGAACGGCTCGCGTGACGGCCCTGCAGGCCGCGCTCGGCGTCGCCGTGGGGTTCGGCGCCGGGGTCCTGTCGGGTCTGTTCGGCGTCGGCGGCGGGACCGTCACGACCCCCGCGGTGAACACGATCCTGGGCGGGACCGCGATCCAGGCGATCGCGACGCCCCTGCCCGTCATCCTGCCGACCTCGCTCGTGGGCTCGTACACGTACGCGAAGGCGGGGGAGGTGAGCTTCCGGGCCGCGGAATGGGCGGCCGTCCCGGGGATCGGCGGTGCAATCGCCGGGGCGTTGCTGACCGAGGTCGTGAACGCGCACCTGCTGCTCCTGGTCACCGCGGGCCTGATCGGGATCACGGCGGTCCAGGTGATCTCCGGGCGCACCCCGCGGACGCCGTGGGTCCTGGGCGAGACGCCGGGATGGAAGTACGCCGCGATCGGGCTGCTCGCGGGGTTCGTGTCCGGGCTGCTCGGCGTCGGGGGCGGGATCGTGATGGTGCCCGCCCTCACGATCTGGATCGGCATGCCGCTGCGCCGCGCGCTCGGGACCTCGCTGCTGGTGATCGCGATCCTGGTGATCCCCGGAACGATCGTCCACGCGCTCCTCGGGAACGTCGATTGGGCGATCTTCCTGGTGCTCACCCTCGGCGTGATCCCCGGAGCCAGGATCGGAGCGCGCATCGCGCTCGGCGTCCGCGAACGCACCCTGCGTGTAGCCGTCGGCACGTTCCTGCTCGTGGTGGCGATCACGTACGCGGCCGCCGAGGTCACCGCCCTGGCCGGGGGGCGAGGGTAGGATGGCGCGACCGATCATGCGACGGCTGCCGCCGCTCGTCCGCCCGCTCACGTCTGCGTTCGTGTTCGTACTCGCGGTCGTCCTGGGTTGGTCGGCGCGCCCCGCGATCGCGCAGGAGAGCCCCGCGGTCCTGCTCACGCTCCTGTCCCAGACGCCGTGGAACTGCCCGACCGCGACCGAGGACGCGCCCGGCCCCTCGACCTGGAGCTGTCCGGCCGGTCGCGACCTCGTCGTGCGATTCCGTGCCCAGAACCTCGGGACGACCCCGCTCGACGAGCTCGCGATCGGCGTCACGCTGTACTCGCGAGTCCTGACAAGGACCGACTACGAGGGCTCGCTCGAGTCCGACCCACCGATCGTGATCGATGGTGGGACCCTCCCGAGAGAAGGAACGATCCCGCCTGGCGACACGGAGGACTTCGAGGTGCAGCTGACGCTCGCCGACGGGATCGACCCCGACCAATCGGGCGTCTACCCGCTCAAGGTCGATCTCCGCAGCGGTGTCGAGTCGGTCGCGGCCCTGCGGACGCCGGTGATCTTCATCGTCCGCGACCCCGAGATCCCGCTCGGGCTGTCGTGGACCTTCGTCCTGTCGCATCCGATCACGTTCACGCCGGACGGCACGTTCGACGATCCCTCCCTGGAACTCGCCCTCGGGCCAGGCGGGCGGCTGAACGGCGAGATCCGATCGCTGCTCGAGCTCGCGGCGGCTCCCGCGGCCCCGCCGGTCGACGTGGCGATCGCTCCGGTACTGCTGACCCAGCTCGGACGGATGGCGGACGGCTACGAGGTCGTCGACGGGGGCGAGGTCCGGCAGGTCCCGCCGGCCGAGGGCGGGGCGGCGCTGGCGCGACAGGCGCTGGGGAACCTCCGAACGATCGCCGCCGCCCCGAACATCGAGGTCACCGCGCTCCCCTTCTCGGCACCCGAGATCCCGTCGCTCTACGGCGGCAGCCTCGGACGGGACGTCGGCGTCCAGCTCCGGCACGGCCGGGACGTGGCCTCGACCCTGATCGGGGCGGAGATCCCCGAGACGATCCTGCGACCCCCGGGCGCCGCCCTGGACGACTCGACGCTACGGGGACTCGCCGCCGACGGCATCCGAACCCTGATCGTCGGGCCCACGACCGTCGACCTGCCAGAGCAACCGCTCGGCTTCGCGGGTCCGCCGACGACCTCGCTCGGCGACGGCGCACTCGCGGCCGTCGTCCCCGAGCCGGCGAGCCACGCCCTCCTCGGATCGGTGATCGATCAGGACCCGGTCCGCGCCGCCCAGGTCCTGCTCGGCGAGCTCGCGACGATCTGGCAGGAGCAGCCGGGTGAGCCGCGCGGCGTCGCGCTGGTCCTCGGCGAGGACGCGCCGCTCCCCGGCCCGTTCTTCCCGCCGATCGTCAGGGGGGTCGCGACCGCGCCGTGGCTCGCGCCCTCCGTCGTGGGCGGGTTCGTCGCGACGTTCGCGCCGAACGACGAGTCGGTCCTCGCGTCGCCGTCGGTCCGGCGGTTCCCGACCTCGTACGTCGCCTCGCTCAAGCAGGCCAGGAGGCGGATCGACACGCTCCGCTCGATGCTCCCCGACAGCAGCCTCGAACCCGCTCGCCTCGAAACGATGTTGCTCCTGGCGGAGGCGCGCCAGTACCTGACCTCGCCGACCGAGGGACTGGAGTTCATCGACGCGGCCCGCCGGAGCGTACGGGCGGCCGTGGACGATGTCGCGCTCGAGACGGTGGACTCGGTGACGCTCACATCGGAGTCCGGGGCGATCCCAGTCACGGTTTCGAACGAGGGACCGCACTCGCTCGAGTTCTCGGTGCAGCTGGTCTCGACCAGGCTCCGGGAGGTACCGGCGACGTCCGTCGAGCTCGCGCCCGGCGAATCCGAGACGCTCCGGCTCCCGGCAAGCCTTCGTTCGACGGGACGGTTCGAGGTGCACGTGCTGATGGTGTCGCCGAGCGGACGCCCGATCGGCGAGGAGACCCTCGTCGTGCGTTCGACCGCGTACAACGCCATCGCGCTGCTGATCACGATCGGGGCGGCGCTCGTGCTCCTGCTCGTGTGGGCGAGACGCTTCGTGCCGCGCCGAGCGCGGCCACAGAGGACCTGACCACCGCATGGCCGACGACCTGACGGAGGGCCTGACGCCGGGCGGCGAGCCGCCGTCTTCACGCCCACCCCCGACGACGCGGGCCGAACCGCCGCCCGAGGACTCGACGCGATCGTTCGTCCGCAACACGATCGTGATGTCGACCGGCACCGCGATATCACGGCTGACCGGTTTCCTCCGGCTGTCGGCGATGGCCTTCGCGATCGGCATCACCGAGACACGCCTGGCCGACGCCTACAACGTCGCGAACATCACGCCGAACATCCTGTACGAGCTCGCGCTCGGCGGGATCCTGACCTCGGTCGTCGTCCCCGTCGTCGTCGAGTGGATGCAGTCGCGCGGTCGCGATCTGGCGTGGGACGTGGTCCGGCGCCTGTTCGCGATCGCGATCGTCGCGCTCTCGGCGCTGGCGATCCTCGGCATCGTCTTGGCGCCGTGGATCGTGGACCTGTACACCGTCGGGTACCCCGACGCGCAGCGCGAGGCCGTGCACGGCCTCGCCACCTTCTTCCTGCGCTGGTTCATGCCGCAGGTGGTCTTCTACGGGATCGGCGCCGTCGCGGCCGGCTTGCTAAACGCGCATCGGCGGTTCGCCGCGCCGATGTTCGCCCCGATCGCGAACAACCTGATCGTCATCGCGACGTTCCTGACCTTCGCCGCGATCGCTCCCGAGAACCCGACGGAGCTCGCGACCGATGCACAGCGGCTGGTCCTCGCGATCGGGACGACGCTCGGCGTGGTCGCGATGACGGCGGCGCTGTGGCCCTCGGTCCGAGCGACGGGGTTCCGGTTCCGATGGGTCGGCGGCGTGCGCGACGAGGCGATCGGTCGGATCGGTCGATTGGCGACGTGGGTGGTCGTCTACGTGGTCGCGAACCAGCTCGGCTACCTCGTGATCGTCATCCTCGCCGGCGGGCCCACGGGTGGCTACTCGTCCTACGCGGCGGCGTTCATCCTGTTCCAGCTTCCCCACGCGATCTTCGCGGTGTCGATCCTGACCGCGCTGCTGCCGGCGATGTCCTCGCGCTGGGCGGCCGAGGACCTCGACGGCTACAAGGCGCTGCTCTCGCAGGGGATCCGGGCGACGGCCACGATCCTGATCCCCGCGGCGCTCGGCTACCTGGTGCTCGCCAAACCGATCGTGCGTCTCCTGCTCGAGCACGGCGCGACCGAGGCCGCCAGCGCCGAGCTGGTCTCCGAGGTGCTGTTCGCGTTCGCGCTCGGGCTGTTCGCGTTCTCGGCGTTCCAGTTCCTGCTCCGGGCCTCGTACGCGATGCAGGACACCCGGACGCCGGCGCTCGTGAACGTCGCCGCGGTCGCCGTGAACGTGCTCGTCGACCTGCTCTTCTTCTTCGTGCTCGAGCTGGGCATCCCCGGGCTCGCGCTCGGTCACGCCGTCTCGTACGCGTTCGCCTCCAGCGTGCTGCTGCTGCTGATCCGCCGGCGCATCGGCCGGATCGACGGGCGTCGCATCCTCGCGTCGCTCGGCCGGATCCTCGTGGCGGGGCTCGCGACCGCGGCGGTGGCCTGGCTCGTGGCAGCGGGGTTCGAGCGGTGGCTCGGGACGAGGACCCTCGCCACGCAGACGGTGCAGGTACTCGGAGCAGTGGTGGCGGGTCTCGCCGTGTTCGTCGCGTCCGCGGCGGCCCTGCGGATCGAGGAGGTCGGCCTGGTACGGCGGCAGGTGGCCGCGCGTTGGCGATGACGACGCCCGGACCCTCCCGCGGCGATCCGCCCCGGCACGATCCGTTCGGGGACGAACGGGGACTGGTCGGCAAGATCCTGCTCGTGTGGCTGCTGCTCGCGGCCGTGGTCGTCGTCGGCGCGATCGATGCGGGTTCGATCTTGCTGACGCGGTCGCGCGCGACCGACCTGGCGAAGGACGCCTCGGTCTCGGCGGCCGAGGCCCTCCGGCAGAGCGGCGACGAGGAGCAGGCCAAACTGGCGGCGCTGGACACGATCGCCGACGCAGACGAGCCCCTGCGTCTCAAGCGGATCGGTGTCGGGCGCCGGACGGTGACGGTGGTGCTCGTCGGCCGGGCCGACACGCTCGTCGTGGGGCGGATCCCCTTCCTCGACGACCTCGAGCGGGTGACGGTCAGCGGCTCGACCTCGGCGCCGCGCGACTGAGCGAAACGCCCCTCGCACGCTTGGGAGCCGTGCCACCGGGCATAGACTCGAACGGTGACCACCTCGATCGAGCCCGCTCACGTCCTCGCCGGGCGCTACGCGCTCGAGGAGGAACTCGGTAGGAGCCGGACCGGGATGGTGTGGCGTTCGCAGGACCCGCTGCTGCGACGCTCGGTGGCCGTGAAGCTGATCCACCCCCGGCTCGCGGAGGATCCGGGGTTCGCCCAGGCGCTCGCACGGGAGGCTCGGCGCGTGGCGGGGCTGTCGGAGCGGGGGATCGCTTCCCTGCTCGACACCGGCGAGCAGGACGGCGTGATCTACCTCGTCCGCGAGTACGCGCCGGGCTCGAGCCTGCGCGACCGGCTGGACACGGCGGGACCCGCGACGCCGTCCGAGGCCGTCCGGATCGGGGTCGCCGCCCTCGGCGCGCTCGCCGAGGCGCACGATCGCGGCGTGCTCCACCTCGCGCTCGACCTCGACGACGTGATCGTCGGCGACGACGGCCGCGTATGCCTGATCGACTTCGGGATCGGTGCGGCCGTCGCGTCGAGCAGGCCGGGCGAGGCGACGACGTTGCTCGGCGGCGAGCACCTCGCCCCCGAGCAGACCGCCGGGGCCGACCCGGATGCGCGCACGGACGTCTACGCCGTGGCATCGCTGCTGTTCGAGCTCCTCACGGACGAACCGCCCCGGGGTCGCACCTACGCCCGGATCGTCCGTCCCAACGTCCCCCGGGCGCTCGACCGCGTCCTGGCTCGAGCGCTCGATCCCGATCCCGAGCGCAGGTTCCCTGATGCGCGTGCGTTCGCCGACGCGCTCGCCCGCTCGGTGGCGACCGAGCCCGTGGACGCGTCCGACGAGGGAAAGGCGACGAGCGTGTTCACCTGGATCGGCGTCCCGCTCGTCGTCGTCGGGATCGCGATCGTCGCGATCGCGCTGGGGCTATGGATGGGCAAGCTCGAGGTGGGCGGCCCCCTCGGGATCCGCGCCGCACCCGACGAGCCCGCGGCGGTCGAGGTTCCGCCCGCGCTCATCCGGCCGATATCGGTGGGCGCGGTCGACCCGTTCGGCGACGGCGACGAGCACTCGTCGAACGCCGGTCTGGCCGACGACGGGGACCTGCAGACGGCGTGGCGATCGGAGAACTACTTCGACGGCGAGCTCGGCAAGCCCGGGTTCGGGCTCCTGCTCGATCTCGGCGAGCGGCACGAGGTCCTTGGGCTGCGGTTGTGGACGCCGCATCCCGGGTTCCGGTTCGGCCTCGCGGTCGGCGACGACCCCGACGCGCTCGCCGACGAGGTCGGGAGCGAGGTCACCTCGACCTCCCAGACCCGGATCTCGCTGCGCGGCGCGGGCCGGTACGTGCTCGTCTGGATCACGTCGGTCGTGCCGGTCGACGACGGCATCCGCGCCGAGGTGGCCGAGGTGCTGGTGGTCGTCCGCAACACCGACGCCGAGGCGGTTGGTGCCTGACCCGGCGGCCCGCGACGAAGACCTCGTCCGCCGGTACCTGTCGGGAGATCGAGCCGCCTTCGCTGCGTTGGTCGAACGCCACGAGCGGCGCGTCTACAACCTGGCCCTCCGCATGACGGGACGAGAGGAGGACGCGCGCGACGCCACGCAGGACGCCTTCCTCACCGTGCTCCGCAAGCTCTCGTCGTTCCGCGGCGAGGCTGCGTTCACGACCTGGCTCCACCGCGTGACGGTCAACGCCTGCTACGACCTGTTGCGCAAGCGCCAGCGGGCGCCGTTGCTCGAACGCGGCGAGGACGATCTCCCCGCGCTTGAGCCGCCGCCGGCGCCCGACCACGCCGACGCGTCGAGCCTCTCGATGGACGTCCAGCGGGCGCTCCTGCAGGTGCCGGAGGACTTCCGCGCGGTGATGATCCTGCACGACGTCCACGACCTCCGGCAGGAGGAGGTCGCCGCGATCGTCGGCGTCCCGATCGGTACGGTGAAGTCGCGTCTGCATCGTGGCCGGATCGCCCTGGCCCGGGCGATGGGGATCGAGCAGCGGGAGCCCGCCCTCGAGGACCCGAAGGGTCCACCGATGGCCGGCGGGTCACCCGGCGCGGCCCCTGGGGCTCCGAGGTCCGGGGAACGGGCGGACGCCGCCGGGTCGTCAGAAGGGACGGTATCCCCGTGAGCCATCCCGAAGATCTCCTCGCCGACTACGTCGACGGCACGCTGGACGAACGCGAGCGCGCCGCCGTCGACGCGCACCTGCTCGGGTGCGCTCGTTGCGGCGCCGAGATCCGGCAAGCGGATGCCGCCAGGGCCGCGCTGAGCGAGCTCGAGAACGTCCCGGTGCCGTTCGGCGTGACCGGCCCGGTCCTGGCGGAGGCGGGCCGGCGGTTCGAGCGCCGTCAGGGCGTGGCATGGGGGCGCTTCCAGTGGGCCGCCGGACTGGCCACCGCCGCCGCGC
>DAIOFZ010000016.1:0-28524 GCA_036745475.1 Actinomycetota bacterium
CCCGCCGACGACCCGAGCCCGGCGAGCACGAGCGCGGCGATGCCGAGCTCGACGGCGGGAACCCCGAACCCCACCACCCGCGACGCGCGCGCCGGGAGACCGTACGACCCGAGGGTCCGCCTCCTCGCGGCTCCGCGCCCGAGCTTGACGACCGCCGCCGCACCGAACGTCAGCGCCAGCCCCGCGGCCGCGAGCGCACCGACCTCCGGCGGACCATCGATCGTCCGGACCTCGAGGGCGGTCGCCACGAGCACCGCCGAGAGCGCGAGGGCGTTCGCGACCCGCCAGCGGGGCTTCGACGCGGAACGGTCGAGGCGCTCGACGAGGTCCGCCGCGTCGCTGGGCGAACGCACGCCGAACGCGAGGACCGGACCCAACCCGCGGGCAAGGCCGAACGGTGCGAGCACGGCCGAGCCGAGGAGCGGCCGGCCGCTCGCGAACGCCGCGACGGACACCACGACGACCGTCCCGTGTCCGAGGTAGGTGAGGACTGCGGGCCCGAGGCCGAGCCCGTACAGGAAGGCCGCGACGTGGGGCGGGAAGAAGGTGCGCCACCAGTCCGGCACCTGCCGCCGCAGCTGCGGCACCGGCACGCGGGCCCCCAGCTCGCGCGCCACGTACATCGCCGCCGCCGCCACGACGAGCGTGGCGCCCGGGACCCCCCAGGGCGCGCCGAGCAGCGCGCCCGCCCCCGCCAGGAGCGACCCGACGATCGCGGCTGCCACGGCAGCGGCGATCGCGTGCAGGGCGAGCGAGATCCCCCATCGGCTCCGGCTTCCCCCGTGGACCACGGGGGTGATGGTCTCCACCATCGACAGGCCTCAGGGGCCGAACAGGCTCGAGATCCCCGCGACGACCGACGCGACGACGAGCGCGAGACCGATCGGCTCGCTCAGCACCGGACGTTGAGCTCCCGGTACGTGATGCAGAAGACCTTGAGAGCCCGCGGGCAGTAGCCGCGCACCGAGCCGTCGCCGTTGATCCGCGTGTCGGCGGACGAGCAGCAGTCCTGGATGTGACGCACGCGTCCGCTGCAGCATCGGCTCCAGCCGCCGCCGTACCGGGGGTTCCGAACGAACGGGAACCGCTCCGGCACCACGGACTGGCAGACCTTCCGCCGCGTCTGCCGTTCCGAGAGATAGATCGCGCCGTGGTCGTCGACCGGGTAGCCGAGCCGCGGATGCACCGGGAACCCGTAGGCGTCCGTCCTCGAGTGCGGCGAGTAGGGGTGCGGGCACGAGCCGGTCGTATACAGGTGCCCGCAGATGTGGTGGGCCTCCGCGCGACCGGGTTCGAGCGCGACCGCCACCATCGAGCCGCCGGCGATCGCGACGACCGTCCGCCCGAGCCTGCCGAGGAACGATCGTCGGCTCGTCCGCCGCGCGAGCTCGGTCCCGGCTCGCGCGACCGTTCCCATCAGCCCGCCCGGAGCTCCTCGGCGTGCATCGCCCGGCGCCGCGCGGTGTCTACCAGACCCTCGACCTGCTCGAGCGAGTTCACGGTCCCCTTGGACCGGACGACGCCGACCTCGTCGAGCACCACGACGAACGGAACGCCAGGGACGCGGTAGGCGGTCTCGAGATCCGGATCGGAGACGAGCTGGAGCTCCAGCCCGCTCGCGCCGGCGGCCGCTGGCAGCGACGGGGCGACCTGCTCGCAGATCGGGCAGGTGTCCGAGACGAACGCCACCAGCCGGCCCCGTCCCGGCCCGCCGAGCACCCTCGAGGAGCCGTCGGGCGTTCGGACCCGCCGGGCCTCGGGCGCCTCACCCAGCGGCGGACCCTCGTCGTCGACCTCGAGCGCCCCGAGCGGGGCGAGGCGCAGCTGCAGCACGCCGATCTGGCGCGCGAGCGCCACCACGACGACCGCCAGCACGCTGACCAGGATCCACTGGACGACGAAGGCCGCGGCCCACCACCCCGACACGCGGGTCAGCCCCGCTCCCGAGCCTTCGGCCCGGATGGCTTCGCCGTCTCGTCGGGGATATCAAGCGACGGCGAGAACGAGCTCGGCGCGGTCCACTCGGGCTCGCCCTTCGCGTTGAGGAACTGCATCACCGGCGTCCCGTCGGCCGTCAGCCCCATGATCGCGCGGAGCTCGCCCTCCTTGTTCAGCAGCCGCAGGATCGGCGAACCCTCGGCCGCCAGCCCGATCCGGGCGCGCACCTTGCCGTCCTCGTCCTGGAGCGAGATCGTCGGCGAACCCTGCTGCGCGAGCGAGTAGACGAAGCCGAGCTCGCCTTCCTTGTTGCGGAGCGCGAGCGTTGGCGAGCCCTCGGTGCCCAACCCGAACTTCGCTCGCACCTTGCCGTTGCGGTCCACCATCGCCATGCTCGCCGACCCGTCGGAGAACAGCCCGAACGTGGCCCGGACCTTGCCCTCCTCGTCGGCGATCGCCAGGCCGGCCGAGCCGTCCGGCTGCACCCCGAAGCGCGCGCGCAGCTTGTCGTCCGCGCCGTAGAACGACATGAACGGAAGATCCTCGTTCGAGACGCCGAACCGGGCGCGCACGCGCCCCTCCGAGTCCTCGATCTCGATCTCGCCCGCCCTGATGACCCGTTTGCGCATCCCGCAGCTCTCCTCGAACGTCGACCTGAGTCTAGGACGAGCGGGAGGCGCGATGTGCGGTCTTGCGTCACCGAAGCCGGCGGCGATGCGACCACCGACCCGAACGGGTTCTCGAGGGGACTCGGACGCGAGCCCCGAGATGTGAGAAACCGCCGCGACCCGAAGATCACAGCGGTCTCTCACCGCGGACTCTACGGAGGCCGGTCGAGACGGTCAACCCCGCTCCCACGGTCTTGTCACTCTTTCTGCAACCGCTCGGTCCGCCGGGTGGCGGCCTCGAGTCGCTCGGGGTCGGGCTCGACGCCGATCCCGGGTCCGTCCGGGACCGGCAGCGTCCCGTCGGGCGCCAGGACGAGCGGCTCGGTCAGGTCCTCGGCGAAGTACCGCGAGGTCGCGCTCGTGTCGCCCGGCAGCCGGAAGTTCGGAAGCGCGGCCAGGGCGAGGTTCGTCGAACGCCCGACCCCGGTCTCGAGCATGCCCCCGCACCAGACCGGAACGCCCAGCTCCGAGGCGACGTCGTGCACCCGCCTGGCCTCGAGCAGCCCGCCCACGCGCCCCTGCTTGATGTTCACGATGCGGCACGCCTGGAGCTCGATCGCCGCCCGGGCGTCCGCCGCCGAGCGGATCGACTCGTCCAGACAGATGTCGGTCTGGATCTCCCGCTGGAGCAGCGAGTGCTCCCACACGTCCTCGTGGTGCAACGGCTGCTCGACCATCAACAGCTCGAACGCGTCGAGCCGCCGGAACACGGCAACGTCTGAGAGCCGGTAGGCGGCGTTCGCGTCCACCGAGAGCGGGATCTCGGGATTCGCCTCTCTGACCGCACGGACGCGTTCGACGTCGGCGCCCGGCTCGATCTTGAGCTTGATGCGGCGGTAGCCCTCCTCGATGTAGCCCGTGACCTGCTCGAGCAACACGTCGGTCGAAGCGGCGATCCCGACCGAGACGCCGCACTCGACCCGGTCACGCACCGCTCCCAGGTAGGAGGCGAGGGAACTGCCCCGCGCGCGGAGCTCGGCGTCGAGCACGGCGTTCTCGACCGTGGCCTTGGCCATCGGGTGCCCACGGACGAACGAGAGAACCGAGGCGACGAGCTCGGCCTCGACGTCCCCCGCTGCGAACAGCGCGGGAGCGAGGAAGTCCCGGATCATCAGCCAGACCCCGTCGTTCCACTCCTCGGAGAAGGTGGGCTCGACGTCGCTGACGCACTCCCCCCACCCGATCGCCTCGTCGGTCTCGACGCGGGCGAGGATGCAGACCTTCTCGGTGGACTCGCCGAAGCTGGTTCGGAACGGCCGGACCAGCGGGATCGCGACCAGTCGAAGCTCGATCGAACGGATCCGCGTCACCGGGGAACGTCCTCGGCCAGCGCGAACGCGTAGCTCGAGGCCCCGCGGTCGAACCCCGCCGCGATCATCCCGGCCGTGAGACAGGCCTCGATCGCCTGGGCCGATGCGTCACGCCACACCGACGCGCACGCGGCGTCGTCGGCCCGGAGCCGTGCGTAGTCACTCGGGACCGCGACGAGTGCACCGCGCCCGGACGGCGCATGGACGCCGCCCGGCCATCCGTCGTCGTCCTCGAGCGCGGCCTCGTGCGCAGCCACGTCCCTCGGGCCGGGCTCGCGTCGGAGGTCCCACCGGACGGTGAACCGGTCGCTCCGCTCGCCGGCGTTGACCTCGTCGACCATCGCCCCGTAGTGGTTGCGGTCGAAGCGATCGGCGACCGCCCCGAGCTTGTGCAGGTTGAAGTACCCATTCCGGGCGACGAGGGGATCGAAGGTCCACCGGACCTCGGCGATCCCCTGATCCAGCGCCTGGGCGCGCTGCGCGAGCTTGAGCGCGTACCCGACCCCTCGATGACGCCGACCGGGCAGGGCGGCGAGCATGTGCGAGTGCGTGTGCAGCCCGTCCTCGGGGTCCACCCCGACCCATCCCAGCACGTACCCGATCGTCTCGTCGCCGTCGAACGCCCCGTACGGCACGTTCCCGCTGTCGGAGAGGGCGCGGAGCACCTCGCGTGGGAAGGGCTCGGGGCCCGCCCACGTGGCGTCCATGACCCGCAGGATGCGATCCGCGTCGTCGAGCTCTGCGAGCGGTCGGAGCTCGACGCCGGCGGCGCGAGCCGCCTCGAACGCCAGCTGCCAGGGGTCGCGCTCCACGGCGCCGGAGTCTAGCCATCCCCCCGGACGCGACGCCTCGGTGGGGAGCCTCGGCCACAACGCGAAGGGCCCGCGCCGAGCGCGGGCCCTTCCGGCGGAACGTATCCGGCTCGACTACCCGCCCGTGGGGGGCGGCAGCTCCTGCCACTCGTCCTCGTCCAGATCCTTGCCGCGGCGGCGCTTGAAGACGGCAACGACCGCCGCCACGATCGCCGCGATGAACGCGATCTTCATCAGCTTGCCGAAGAAGCCACCCTTCTTCGTTTCCTCAGTTCCTTCGGACATCGCCGCCTCCTCCTCGCCGCGTGGGCCTGGTTGGACTTGAACCAACGACCTCATCCTTATCAGGGATGCGCTCTCACCGAGCTGAGCTACAGGCCCAGGGGACGCTGCAGGGGCCTTCACCGGGCCCGGCCGGAAGCGTACGCGTGGCTCCGAAAGGGTGTCAATCGTGCGCGCGAGCAGCGCGATCCGACCACCTGGGTCGCGCTACCGGCGTTCGGACAGTGTGACCTCGATGCCGCCGACGACGTCGGAGAGCAGGTTGTACAGGAACACGATGAAGACGTTGATCAGCGTCCACAGCACGACGAGCACGAGCCCGATCGCGAGGCCGCGGCTGAACAGCCAGTTCCCGTGGATCTGGAAGTCGTCGCCGAAGCCCAGGTTGACGAGGAATTCCGTGGCGGTGTCGAGCACGCCCATGGCCCCCAAGATCCCGTACAGGATCATCAGCGCACCGAGGATCACGACCATCATGCAGAGGTAGAACACGAACGAGATCTTGAGCACCGACCATGGGTCGACCTTGCGCAGCACCACCCTGGCCTGACGCGAGCGAGCTCGAGCGGGTTTCGTGCGTCCGCGCACAACGCGGGCGCGAGCCTCCGCGGGCGCGGGCGCGGGGGCGGGGGGGACGACGGTGGCCTGGTCGGCGGGATCGCTCACGGGTTCTGGCTCTTTCTACGCGGCGGCAGGCTCCTCGGCAACCACGTGAGCCCGACCGGGTGGTCCGAACACGAGCCGCGCGTGGATGGGCGCTACCACGCCGAGCGCGACGACCGCGACCACCCACGACGCCGTCCCGACGTCGTGCTGCACGAGGAGGCCCCCCACGGCCACGCCGGTCCCGCACGCGGCCATCACCGCGGAGGCGGCCGCCGCCGGCAAGCGGCGCCACAACACGAACACCGTCAGCAGGCCGAGTGCGCTGGCGCCGACGATCGTCGTGACTCCGGCAGCGGTCGACACGATGAGATTATCCGTCGAGGACGGCCACCGTGGAGCCCCCGACCCCGCTCGAGCACGACCTTCGGATCATCCTCGCGATCCAGTCTTTGCGCGCGTTCGGCTACGGGTTCGCGAGCGTGGTCCTAGGCGCGGCGCTCGCCGACGGCGGCCTGTCCGGCGGCCAGGTCGGGCTCGTGTTCGCGGCGATCCTCGCAGGCAACGCTCTGGTCTCGATCGCGATCGGTCTCGCCGGGGATCGCATCGGGCGGCGCCGCGCGTACGTCCTGCTGCTGTTGGTGATGAGCGCGGCCGGCGTTGCGTACGCGCTCTCCGACTCCGTCGTGGTGCTGGTGCTCGTCGCGCTCACCGGCACCCTGTCGACCGACGCGAACGAATCGGGCCCGCTCACCTCGCTCGAACAGGCGATGCTGGGCGGCGTCCCGCCGGGGATCCGCGGGCGCGTCTTCGGCCGGTACAACGCGATTGCCTACCTGGCCGGAGCCGTCGGGGCGCTCGCCGGCGGGGGCCCGGCGATGATCCGCGAACGGATCCCGAACCTCCCGACCGACCAGCGCTGGCTCCTCGTGCTCGCGGTCGCGGGGGCCGTGTGCGTCGCGCTCACCCGCCGGCTCTCGCCCGCGATCGATCGCCGGACCGCACGTGTGACCGCCCCGTTGCACCGATCACGCACGGAGGTGAGCCGGCTCGCGGCGCTGTTCGGCCTGGACGCGTTCGCCGGGGGGTTCGTCGTCTCGACGTTCCTGGTGTTCTGGTTCGGGCGACGCTTCGGGGCGAGCGCGGAGCTCATGGGCCTGGCGCTGTTCTGTTCGGGGCTGCTCCAGGCTCTCTCGTCCATCGCGTCGGGATGGCTCGCCACGCGGATCGGCCTGCTCCAGACGATGGTGTTCACCCACCTGCCGTCGAACGTCGTGCTGATCCTGATCCCGGTGATGCCGACGCTCGGGTCGGCGATCTCGCTGCTGTTGCTGCGCTCGACCCTGTCGCAGATGGACGTCCCGGCTCGACAGGCCTACGTCACGGCGCTGGTCGATCCCGAGGACCGGACCGCGGCGGCGGCGTTCACCAACACCGCGCGCTACGTGGCGCGTCCGTTCGGCGCGGCGGGTGCGGGCCTGCTGATGCAGTCGGTCGCCGTCGGTGCGCCGTTCGTGGTGGCGGGGGTCTTGAAGAGCGTCTACGACGTCTTGGTGTTCGCGCGGTTCCGGCGTGTGCCGCTCCACCAGGAGCACCGCGGCGGGCGAACGGAGGCGGATGCGGAGACCTCCGCGGAACCGCCGGGCCGGTAGCTACTCGAGTTCGGCGGTGGCGATGACCGGCGCGAGCGCGACGACGGTGGCACCCTCCTCGACGCGCATCGTTCGAACACCCTGCGAGGCGCGGCCGACTCGGCGGATGTCCGCCGGCGCGACCCTGATCACGATCCCGGAGGACGAGATCACGAACATGTCCTGGTCCTTGGACCCGACGAACGCACCGGCGAGCAGGCCCGTCTTCTTCGTGAGCGTGTGGCCGATCACGCCCTTGCCGCCGCGGCCCTTCACCGGGTAGTCGCGCAGGGGCGTCCGCTTGCCGTACCCCTGGTGCGTGACGCTGATCAACTCCTCGCCCTGCGATGCGACGCCGAGGACGATCACCTCGTCGTTCGGCGCCAGGCGCATGCCGATCACGCCCCCGGTGTGCCGGCCCATCGGCCGCACCAGGCTCTCCTTGAACCGGATCGCCTGGCCCATGCGGGAGACCAGGATCACGTCGTCCTTGCCGTCGGTCAGGCGGACGTCGATCAGCTGGTCGCCGGGCCTCAGGTTGATCGCGGCGAGCCCGGTCCGCGGCGAGTCGTACTCGGGCAGCGGCGTCTTCTTCACCATCCCCTTGCGGGTGGCGAACAGGAGGTACCGGCCCGCCTCGTACTCCTTGAGGTCGATGACGGCCTGGACCTTCTCGTCCCCCGTGATCGAGACCCCGGGCAGGTTCGCGGCGTAGGTCCCTCGCGCCGTCCGCCCCGACTCCGGCACCTCGTGGACCTTCACCCGGTAGACCTTTCCCTTGCTGGTGAAGAACAGGAGCCAGTTGTGCGTCGTCGTCGTGAAGACGTCGTTGATCACGTCCTCTTCCTTGAGGTTCGCGCCGCGGATGCCCTTGCCGCCCCGCCCCTGCCGGCGGAAGTTCTCGATGGGCTGGCGCTTCACGTAGCCGGCGCGCGACACGGTGATGACCACGTCCTGCTCGGCGATGAGGTCCTGCGCGTCGAGATCGCCCTCGTCGGCCTTGAGCTGCGTACGCCGGGGGTTCGCGAACTTCTTCCTGATCTCGAGCAGCTCGTCCGTGATGAGGGCGCGGATCTTCTTCGGATCCTTGAGCAGACCCTTCAGGTGTCGGATCCGCGCGAGCAGGTCCTTGTGCTCCCGCTCGAGCTCCGTCCTTGCCAGCCTGGTGAGGCGTCGGAGCGGCATGTCCAGGATGTGGTTCGCCTGCACCTCGCTGAGCTTGAATTGCGACATCAGCTTGCGGCGCGCTTCCTCGGCGTCCTGCGATCCACGGATCACCTTGATGACCGCGTCGAGGTTGTCGAGCGCGATCAGCAGACCCATGACGATGTGGTCGCGTTCCTCGGCCTTCTTCAGCTCGTGGCGCGTGCGTCGAGTCACGACGTCGATCTGGTGGTCGACGTAGTAGCCGATCATCTCGGCGAGGTTCAGCGTTCGGGGCACCCCGTCGACGAGCGAGAGCATGATCACGCCGAAGCTGTCCTGCAGCTGCGTGTGCTTGTAGAGCTGGTTCAGGACGACCTGTGGGTTGGCCCCCCGCTTGAGCTCGACGACCAGGCGCATGCCCTCGCGCCCGCTCGAATGGTCCTTCACGTCCGCGACGTCCCTCAGCCGCCCGCTGCGGACGAGGTCCGCGATCTTCTCGGCGAGCCGAGCCTTGTTGACCTGGTAGGGCAGCTCGGTCACGACGATCCGTTGACGGCCGCTGGAGGCCTCCTCGATCGAACACACGCCCCGGACCTTGATCGAGCCTCGGCCCGTCTCGTACGCCTCCTTGATCCCGTCGCGGCCCATGACGATCGCGCCGGTCGGGAAGTCCGGACCCTTGACGAACTTCATCAGGTCCCTCGGCCTGGCCTCGGGGTGCTCGATGAAGTGCACGACCGCGTCGATCACCTCGCCGAGGTTGTGCGGCGGGATGTTCGTCGCCATCCCGACCGCGATGCCGCCCGAGCCGTTCACGAGCAGGTTGGGAAAGCGCGCAGGGAGGACGACCGGCTGCTGCTCGTAGCCGTCGTAGTTGGGGACGAAGTCGACGGTCTCCGCCTCGATGTCGCGCAGCAGCTCGAGGGCGATCGGCGCGAGCCGTGCCTCCGTGTAGCGCTGGGCCGCCGGCGGGTCGCCGTCGACCGAGCCGAAGTTCCCGTGTCCATCGACGAGGGGGGCGCGAAGCGAGAAGTCCTGCGCCATCCGGACCAAGGCGTCGTAGATCGCCAGGTCGCCGTGCGGGTGGTACTTGCTCATCACGCCGCCGACCACGTTGGCCGACTTGCGGTACGGGCGGTCCGGACGCAGACCCTGCTCGAACATCGACCACAGGATCCGGCGATGCACCGGCTTCAGCCCGTCGCGGACGTCGGGCAGTGCGCGCCCGACGATGACGGACATCGAGTAGTCCAGGTACGAGATCTGGATCTGGTCCTCGAGCTGGACGTCCTCGACCCGCCCGCCGAGCATCGACTCCTGTGCCACCGATCGCTCCGTTCGTTCGGCCTAGACGTCCAGGTTCTGCACGTCGGCCGCGTTGTCCTCGATCCACTCCTTGCGGGAGGCCACGTCCTCACCCATGAGGATGCCGAAGAGCCGGTCCGCCGTGGCCGCATCCTCCAGCGTGACCCGCAGCAGCGTGCGCTGGTCGGGGTTCATCGTCGTCTCCCACAGCTGCGCCGCGTCCATCTCGCCGAGGCCCTTGAACCGCTGCGGTTCCAGCTTGCGTTGGCCGTCGACGTCCTTGCGGTACGCGTCCCACTCGCGCTCGGTGTAGAAGTACAGTTCCTGCTTGCCCTCCTTCAGCAGGTACAGCGGGGGCTTGGCCAGGTAAACGTAGCCGGCGTCGATCAGCTCGCGCATGTACCGGAACAGGAACGTCAGCAGCAGGGTCTGGATGTGCGCGCCGTCCACATCGGCGTCCGCCATCAGCACGATCTTGTGGTAGCGCGTCTTCGCGACGTCGAACTCCTCGTCCCCCACGCCGGTGCCGATCGCCGTGATCAGCGCCTGGATCTCGGCGTTCTCGAGGATCTTGTGCAGCCGCGACTTCTCGACGTTCAGGATCTTGCCGCGGATCGGCAGGATCGCCTGGGTCGCCGGGTCACGAGCCTGCTTGGCCGAACCGCCCGCCGAGTCGCCCTCGACGATGAACAACTCGGTGGCGCTCGGGTCCGTGAGCTGGCAGTCGGCCAGCTTGCCGGGCAGCCCACCGCCCTCCAGGAACGACTTGCGCCGGGTGAGATCGCGGGCGTGCTTGGCCGCCATGCGGGCCTTCGCGGCCTGCGAGGCCTTCGTGACGATCCGCTTGGCGTCGCCCGGGTGCTCCTGGAGCCACGTCATGAGGTGCTCGTTCACGGTCGTCTCGACGAGCGAGCGCATCGTCGTGTTGCCGAGCTTGGTCTTGGTCTGGCCCTCGAACTGCGGTTCGCGCAGGCGGACGCTCACGATCGCGATCAGCCCCTCGCGCACGTCCTCACCGAGGAGGTTGTCCTCCTTCTCCTTCAACAGTCCCTTGGTTCGCGCGTATCGATTGATCACATTCGTGAGCGCCTTCTTGAGGCCTTCCTCGTGCATGCCGCCCTCGTGGGTGTTGATCGTGTTCGCGAAGGAGTGGATCGACTCCGAGTAGCCGTTGGTCCATTGCAGGGCCACGTCGGCCTCCGCGTCGGCCTCGCGCGCCTCCATGGAGATGATCTTGGTGTGGATCGTCTCCTTCCCGGTGGCGAGGTGCTTCACGAAGTCGGCGATGCCGCCCGACGCCTTGAACACCTGCTTGACCGGCTTGCCCTCCCGCTCGTCGATCAGCTGGATCTCGACGCCCTTGGTGAGGAAGGCGTGCTCCTGGAGGCGCTCCGCGAGTATCCGGCTGTCGAACTCGACACCCTCGACGAAGATCTCCGGGTCGGGCCAGAACGTGGTGATCGTCCCCGTCTTGCGAGACGCCTTGCCCTTGGTGAGCTTGGTGGTCGCTTTCCCGCGTACGTAGGTCTGCGTCCACGAGGCGCCCTCGCGCATCACCTGGACGACCAGCTTCTCCGAGAGGGCGTTCACCACGGACACCCCAACGCCGTGGAGCCCACCCGAGATCCGGTAGCCCTCGCCGCCGAACTTGCCCCCGGCGTTCAGGGTTGTGAGCACGACCTCGACGGCCGGCCGCCGGTCCTTGGCCTTGGGGATCGGCTCGATGGGGATCCCGCGCCCGTTGTCCTCGACCTCGACGCCGCCGCCCTTGAGCAGGCGCACCGTGATCCGATCGCCGTGTCCGGCCATCGCCTCGTCGATCGAGTTGTCGACCACCTCGTAGACGAGGTGATGCAGACCCCTGCTCGACGTGGTGCCGATGTACATCCCGGGGCGGAGTCGAACGTGCTCGACGCCCTCGAGGACCTGGATATCCGCCGATCCGTACCGTCCGGGCTTGGTCGCCCCGGCCCGTTTGGTTGTCGTGCTTGCCACTTCACCTCCGTCGTGGAACGCGGGCGCGCCGGACTCGAGACGACGCGTCTCAGGGGGCCGACGGAACCGCGGTGGAACTTCCTAGATTCTACCAATCGGGGGTGACGCCGAACGCGTTTCGACGTCCCGTCCGGGGCTCGAAACGGGGTCTCGAACTTCTTGCGCTACAAGCCTTTCCGCGGGTCGGCACGCACGACCACCTGCACCTTGGCGACGCTCCCGGGGCCGATCGCCGTCTGGGCTCGCTCGCGGATCTGCTCGGCCAGGAACCGCACCTGCGCCCCCCAGGGTCCGGTGGTCGCGGCGACCACCAGGACACCCCGTTCGAGGCTGACCGGGGCGGACTCGGCGGCCAACCGGGGGCCCACCACCGACGCCCAATCGGACGCGAGCTGGCCGATCGGCATCCCCCGCGCGAACGTCCGCTCGCGGAGGAGGCCGTCGACGACGTCGCCGATCCTGGTTGCCTTCAGGGTCCGTTCGTCCTTGCGGTGCGCGAACCCCTTGGAATGCGGCATCGCGATCACGCCCCTCGAGCGGCGACCGTCCCGGCCGACACGTCGAGGACGATCGACGAGGGCTCGGGCACGTGGGCGTCGTCGGCCACGCTGACGAAGACCTGCCCGCGGTCCGCGAGCCGCTCTCCGACCAGCCGCTGACGGCGCGGGTCCAGGGCCGAGAAAGGGTCGTCCAGGAGCAGCACCGGCCGTTCCCGGACCTCGTCCGCGACGGCGTTGGCGAGCCCCAGCCGCAGACACAGGGCCGCCGCCCAGGCCTCCCCGTGGCTCGCGAAGCTCCGGGCGCCGAGGTCTCGGACCGCCAGCGTGAGGTCGTCGCGATGGGGGCCGACCAGGGTGGTCCGCCGGATCAGCTCGTCGCTCCGGCGTTCGGCCAGCCGGTGTTCGAACGCCTCCTCGAGCGGCCCCCCGGTCACGTTCGGAGCGTAGTCGCAGGCGAGTCCGTACCCGGCGAGGTTGCGGTACTCCTGCTCCGCCGACGGGGAGAGCCGCGCCGCGGCCTCGGCGCGGAGCCGGACCAGCGCGCTCCCGTTCTTGACCAGCTCCGCGTCCCAGGCCCCCAGCCCGGTCGGTGCCCCGCGTCCCTCCCATTCCTTGAGCAACCGGTTGCGCTGTCGCAGCGTGCGTTCGTAGGCCGTCATCGCGGACTCCTTGAGCGGCCACAGCGACCGGATCGCCTCGTCGAGGAAGTCGCGTCGCTTGGAGGGATCCCCGATCACGATCACGAGGTCGTCCGGGCCGAAGTAGACCGCGCGAACCTGACGCCGCAGGTCCCGCTTGCGCCGCACCGTCGATCGATTGACCTGGACGCGGTTGGCGCCTCGTCCGGGGATCTCGACCTCGATCAGCACCTTGCCCGCCTCCTCCGTGACGACCTCGCCGCGCGCGTAGGCGGGGCCGTCGGCCTCACGCCGGACCACCGGTTCGGTGGACGACGTGCGCGGCGACTGGAGGAAGAACAGGAAGGCGATCCCCTCGAGCAGGTTGGTCTTGCCCTCGCCGTTGGGGCCCGCGACCGTGATCAGCGCGTCGGGGAGGTCGTCCAGACGGGTCTCGACGTGGTTTCGGAAGTCCCGGAGTTCGACCCACGCGAGCCGCACCCCGTCGTCAACCGACCGGCGTCGGCAGCCTCACCGGCATCACGAGGTACGTGAACTCGTCCGAGTCGCCACGGACGATCCCCGGCTTCAGACCGTCCCGCACCTCGAGCCGCACGGACTCGCCCGACGCGGCCGCAAGGCCGTCGGCGAGGTAGCTCGGGTTGAACGCCGCCGTGATGTCCTCGCCCTCGTAACGAGCTTCCACCGCCTCGACGGCCTGGCCGAGATCCGGCGATGACGACGAGAGCTTCACGCCGAGCGCGTTGAACTCGAGCCGGACCGGCGACGTGTCGCGGGCGAGCAGCCCGACCCTGCGTACCGCGTCGATCAGCTGCTGGCGCGAGACCGTGAGTCGGCTCTCGTACTGCTCGGGCAGGAGCTGGCGGTAGTTCGGGAACTCGCCCTCGATCAGCCGCGACGTGAGCATCAACGGCCCGACCTGGAACGAGACCTGGCTCTCGTCGACGAACACCTCGACCTCGCCTTTCTCGACGGCCTGCGCGGCGCGGCCGGCCTCCGACAGGGCGCGCTCGGGGACGATCGCCCGCGCCTCGCCGGCGGCCGTCGCGACCAGGTCCCGAACGGCGAGCCGGTACGAGTCGGTCGCGACCAGCGTCACACCCTCGCGGCTCACCTCGAGCAGGATCCCCGTCAGCACGGGCCTGGCTTCGTCGCGCGACGCCGCCCTGGCCACCTGTCCGATCGCCTCCGCGAACCGAGGTGCCTCCGCCACGATCCGCGTCCCCGAGGGCGGCTGCAGGGCGGGGAAGTCCTCCGCCGGCAGAAGCCGAAGGGACCCCTCGTACGCCGCACACCGGATCCGGGCCTGCGACTGATCGGTCTCGAACTCGACGGGGGCGTCCGACAGGCTCTTCACGGTGTCCGCGAGCAACCGCGCCGGGACGAGCGAGATCCCCGGCTCCCCCACCTGCACGTCGATCGACAGCCGGGCCGAGACCTCCAGGTCCGTCGTGGTGAGCGTCAACGCGCCCTCGGACGACGCCTCGATCAGGACCCCGGTGAGGGCCGGGATCCCCGGCCTCGACGAGACGCCGCGTTGGACCGTCTGCAGTGCCTCGGACAGCGCGTCGCGGTCACACCGGAACTTCACGTGTCCACCTCCTGACTGCTTCTTGGTTCATCTCTTACTTCCTTCAGTAGTAGTAGGGGCTGGGGAAAACGGGGATACCAGCCCATCCTCCGAGGGTAGCGGGCCCGTAGGACATGGGGACCGGCTGGGGGAATCGGTGGACCGCCGGAGCTCCGCTCGGCTTCGTCCCCGCCCTCTCCCGCATTCCCCACAGGGCCGTCCCCACGGTTGGGTGGGCGCTCATCCCGCCCGGGCCCGGCCGCGGATGATGCGGGACAGATCCTGGACCTGGCGGTAGGTGGCCGTCCGGGCCCGCATGTCCCTCTCGACCTTCAGGATCCCGTGGCGGGCCGTCGTGTGGTCACGCCCGCCGAACGTGTCGCCGATCTTGACCAGGGACTGGCCGCTGCATTCGCGCATGAGGTACATGGCGACGTGCCGGGCCGTCGTGAGCGGCCGGGATCGGTTCGGCGAGATCAGGTCCTGGACCGACAGGCCGAAGTAACGAGCGCTCTCCTCCAAGATCAGCTCCGGCGGGATCTCGGCCTCGGCCTGGGGCAGCAGGTCCTCGAGCGCCTGCTCCGCGAGCTCGCTGGTGATCGGTTGCCCGGTGAGGTCGCCCCACGCCACCACCCGTACGAGCGCGCCCTCGAGCTCGCGGATGTTCTGGTCGAACGTGTTGGCGATGAACTCGATCACGTCGTCGGGGACGTGGAGCTCGTCGCGCTGGGCCTTCAGCTGCAAGATCGCGATGCGGGTCTCCAGGTCGGGCGGCTGCACGTCGACGCACAGGCCGAGGCGGAACCGCGACTGGAGGCGTTCCTCCATGCCGAGCTCCTGCGGCGGGCGGTCCGATGCGATCACGATCTGGCGGTCCTTCTGGTGCAGCGCGTTGAACGTGTGGAAGAACTCGGTCTGGGTCTCCTCGCGCTTGGCGAGGAACTGGATGTCGTCGACCATGAGCACGTCGATGTCGCGGTACCGCGCGGCGAACTGATAGCCCTGTCGTTCGCGCACCGCCTTGATGAACTCGGCCATGAAGCTCTCGCTCGTCACGTACTTGACGCGCAGCCGCGGTGACAGCCCGAACATCTGATGCCCGATCGCGACGAGCAGGTGGGTCTTGCCGAGCCCCACGCCGCCGTAGATGAACAGCGGGTTGTAGGCCTTGGACGGAGGCGTATCGGCGACCGCCATCGCCGCGGCGTGCGCGAATCGGTTCGACGGACCCGCGACGAAGGTCTCGAAGGTGTAGTTCGGGAAGGGCAGGCCCGGGGCGCCGAACGCCGCGCGCTCCGCCATCGGCTTGTGTTCGGGCGGATCCGGCGGCTCGCGTTGCGGTGCAATCTCTTCGGGCGGTACCGAATCCAGCTCGATCCTGACGGGAAGCCCGACCGCCTCGGCCGCCGCGTCCTGGATCAACCCGACGTAGTGCTTGGCGAGCCAATCGCGCACGTACTCGGAGGGCGCGACGACCTCGAGCACCCCGTCGTGCAGGCTCGTGGCGCGAACGCCTCCGAACCACATCGAGAACGAGCTCTCCGTGAGTTCTTCCTGTGCGCGTTCGACGACGTGCGCCCAGGTCCGTTCAGCGGCTTCCTCGAACGATGCGATCGCCATAGCTATCCACAGCGCCTTTCCACAGTTGTGGAAACTCTTGGGGGAAGAGATGGCGTCACGTGGTGAGGATCGACGCCCCCGGGGAACGAGGCCGGACTATAGCACCGCGGTTTTCCCCATCGCCCCGCCGGAGGGACCTCTTGTCACACTTTCTCGTGCATCGAACCCGACGAGACCTGTTGTCGTCGACCGGCCGGCGTCGGAAGGCCTCCGCTATACTGCGCGAACCGCCCGAACGCACTCGTTCGAGGTCGACGAGAAAGATCGCGATGTCCAAGCGAACCTACCAACCGAACAACCGCCGCCGTCACCGCAAGCACGGGTTCCGCGTGCGGATGCGGACCCGGGCGGGCCGGTCGATCTTGGCGCGACGGCGCGCGAAGGGCCGGACGCGGCTGTCCGCGTAGGGACGTCGACGAGCGCGGATCGGGTCGCGCGGACCCTGTCCTCCGGCCAGGCATTTCACGGAGAACGGGTGGTAGTGTTTGTCGCCCCCGGGGCCGGGTCGGCAGCCTTCGTTGCCGGCCGGCGGATCGGTGGCGCGGTGCTCCGCAACCGGGCCCGGCGGATCCTCCGGGCCGCGTGGCGCGAGCTCGCTGACGAGGTCGAGGACGGATATGACGTCGTCGTGGTCGCAAGGGCCGCGATCGTCGGAGCCCGGACGCAGGAACTGGTGGCGGAGGTTGCGGAGTTGCTCTCGCGCGCGCAGGTGATCCGGACGTGAGCCAGGTGCACCGCATCGCCTGGAGGGCGGGGGCGCCGGCGCGGCTCGCGTTGCTCGGCCTGATCCGGGTGTACCGCGTCACGTTGTCGGGATGGCTCGGCGGGCAGTGTCGCTTCCACCCGACCTGTTCGCGCTACGCCGATGACGCGATCCGACTGCACGGTGCGCTCCGCGGCACCCTGATGGCGGCCTGGAGGATCGCGCGGTGTGGCCCGTTCACGGGCGGCGGGGTCGATCACGTCCCCGCGCCGAGCCGAATCGCAGGATATGACACCGTCATACACGCGGAGCCTGGCCGATGATCGGACTCGCCCCGTGGCAGGCGTTGCTCGACGCCCTCGGCTGGGTGGTCGCGCAGATCTACGACTTCCTGCCGAACTACGGCGTCACGATCATCCTGCTCACCGTGACGATCCGCCTGATCCTGCTCCCGCTCGGGATCAAGCAGGTTCGCTCGATGCAGCACATGCAGATCGTGCAGCCGAAGATCAAGCAGATCCAGGGGAAGTACAAGGGGAACAAGCAGCGTCAGCAGGAAGAGATCATGAAGCTCTACAAGGAGTACGGGGTCAACCCGTTCTCGGGCTGCTGGCCGGTGCTGCTGCAGTTCCCGATCCTGATCGCGATGTACTCGGTGCTTCGGTGGCCGCAGCATCCGATCCACGTCCCCACCGACAGCGGTCTCTACGAGGCGGTGTCGCAGCAGATCCCCGAGACACTCCCCCCCGGTGACCCGAACGGGGAGCCGATCACGACGCAGGATCAGATCAGGGGCCTGGACCCGCCACTCCCGGGGCCGACCTCCGGCACCTCCTTCCTGCGCATGAACCTGCTCTGCTCGGCCATCCACGCGGGCAATCCCGATGCCACCCTCGCCGCGAAGAGCCCGACCGGGCAGGACCTGACGTATCCCGTCGATTGCGGGAGCGACGTCGTCGACCGGATCCCCTACTACGTGTTCGCGGTACTGATGTTCGGGACCACGTTCTTCCAACAGCGCCAGATGCAGCAGGCCAGCCCGCCCGGTGCTTCGTCCCAACAGCAGGCGCTCCTCAAGGTGATGCCGATCGTCTTCGGCGTCTTCGGCGTCTTCTTCCCCGCCGGCCTCGTCCTGTACTGGACGACCTCGAACGGGTGGCAGATCGGCCAGCAGTACTTCATGCTCAAGAGCCGCCCGACGGCCGAACAGCTGGCCGAGAACGCGAGGTCCAAGCCTCAGAAGGCCGAGAAGAAGGGGTTCATGGCCTCGATGATGGAGCGCGCCGAGCAGCAGAGAAAGCTCCGAGGCGACTCGCCCCCCAAGCCGGGCAGCGGGAAGCCCGGCAACCCCAAACCACCCACGCCCAAGGGGGGGGCCGGTGGCTCGACCGGGTCAGGTCCCGACAAGCCGGGGTCCAACCCAAAGCAATCCGGGTCCGGAGGCAACGGCCGTGGAGGAGATCCGAAGAAGCGCCCCAAGCGTTGAGGAGGCCGTCGAGGCCGCCCTCGGTGAGCTCGGCCTGACCGAACAGGAGGCCGACGTCCAGGTCGTCCAGGAGCCTCGATCCGGCGTGTTCGGGGTCGGCGCCCAGGAGGCCATCGTGGTCGTCCGTCCGCGCGCCAAGCCCGATGGCGACGTCAGCGAGGAGGACCTCGACGAACAGGCCGAGATCGCGACCGAGTTCCTCGAGGGGTTGCTGGAACGGATGGGCATCACCGCGACCGTGGAGCCGGCGTTCGAGGACGGGACGATGTACGTGGACGTCATCGGCCCCGAACCCGACGATGAGGACATGGGCCTGTTGATCGGCCGGCATGGCCAGACGCTCGAAGCGATCCAGGAACTCGCCCGCGTGGCCGTCGGCCAGCGGACCGGACTCCCGGCTCGGGTCGTCGTCGACATCGAGGACTACCGCAAGCGCCAGATAGAACGACTCTCCGCGCGGGTTCGCGAGATCGCCCTCCGCGTCGCCCGGACCGGTCGCTCGGAGACCCTCGAGCCGATGAACCCCTTCCTCCGGAAGATGGTCCACACGGCGGTGGCCGCGGTGGACGGGGTGGACAGCTCAAGTGAGGGAGAGGGTGCGGACCGACGCGTCGTCGTCCATCGAGCGCGATAGTCGCCCCTCCTGTGGCCTTAAGGTGCCGTTTCACGTGAAACATCGATGACTGAGACCGAGGCCCTCCGAGCACAGGCCGGGCGCCTCGGTGTCGCGCTCGATACGTCGCAGGCATCACGACTGATCGCGTTCGAACAGCTGCTCTTCGACCGCGCCATCCCGCTCGGCGTCGTCTCCCGTTCGGACACGACCCGGGTCCGGGAGCGGCACATCCTGGATAGTCTTCGGGCGGCCCCGGTCGTCCAGGGGGACGACCTGGCCGCGGACCTGGGCTCGGGCGCAGGGCTGCCCGGCGTCGCGGTGGCCATCGCGCTCCCCGGGCTTCGCATGCTGCTGGTCGAGCGCCGCCCTCGGCGAGCGGCCCTCCTCGAGCTCGTGGTGGACGAGCTGAGCGTATCGAACGCGACCGTCTTCGCCGGTCGGGTCGTGGAGCTACCCGAGCGGGTGGACGTCGCCCTCGCGCGCGCCTTCGCGCCGCCGGAGAAGGCCTGGGCGCAGGCTCGTGGGATCCTGCGACCCGGCGGACGCCTCGTCTACTTTGCGGGAGCTGGCACAAGGATCCCGGCGGCGCCCGAGGGGTCCGCCATCCTGGAGGTCCTGCAGACGCCCGTGCTTGAAAGCTCAGGCGCCCTGGTTATCATGGCTGGTCAGTGACGAAGCCCCGTTCCTCTCGGGCAGCTCGTTCGTCCTTCGAGCCGAAGCCGGCCTCCATACGAGCAACCGAGGCTTCAGGGACGCAACCGACTGCCGCGCAACGCGGCTCGAAGGCCATCGCCAGCTCGCCGACGGCCTCGACCGCTGACGCCCGGCATCCCGGTCGGGCGCGGATCATCGCGGTGGCCAACCAGAAGGGCGGCGTGGGCAAGAGCACCACGGCGGTCAGTCTTGGGGCCTCCCTCGCCGAGCTCGGCTATAGGGTCCTGGTCGTCGACCTCGACCCTCAGGGGAACGCCTCGACAGGGCTGGGGATCCGTCACGAGGAGCGTGAGGTCACCGTCTACGACGTGCTGGCGGACGAGGCCCCGATCGAGGGCGCTATCGTCCCGACACCGATCGACAACCTGTTCGCGATCCCCTCCACGATCGACCTCGCGGGCGCGGAGATCGAGCTCGTGAGCCAGTTCTCGCGCGAGTTGCGCCTGAAGAAGGCCATCGAGCCGCTCAAGCAGGACTCCTACGACTTCGTGTTCCTCGACTGCCCGCCCTCGCTCGGCCTACTGACCGTAAACGCGCTCGCCGCGGCCGAGGAGCTGATCGTGCCGATCCAATGCGAGTACTACGCGCTGGAGGGGCTGGGCCAGCTCCTGCGAAACGTGCGCCTGGTGCAGCAGAACGTGAACACCGACCTGCGCCTGACAGGGATCGTGATGACGATGTTCGACCCCAGGACCAAGCTCTCCGAACAGGTGGTCGCCGAGGTCCGTCGCTACTTCGGGGAGCGCGTGTACCGGACGATCATCCCCAGGACGGTCAGGCTTTCCGAAGCGCCGGGCTTCGGTCAGCCGATCACGGTCTACGACCCGCATTCGAAGGGCGCCGAGAGCTATCGGGACCTCGCCGAGGAGGTCGCCGCCCGCCTCCCCGATGAGAGCCCACTCCCGAACGTCGACGATGTCCCGAGCGTGGTGATCCCCCGGCCCGATCCACAGCCCGGGAGGGCCCCGCGCCCCCTCGTCGGCCCCGAGGATCGGCCGGACCCGGGCGGGTCCGAACCGGTCGCGTCCGAACCGGTCGCGTCTGTCCCCACCGACGAGGACTCGGCCGTTACGCCCGACGGAGGCGACCCCGACGCCGACCCGAGAGGTGACGTGTCGGGGGAGCCCCGGCTCGGATCGTCGACGGACGCGCCCCAGCCTGTTTCCGAACCCGTCGGTGAGCCCGCCCAGCCCGTGGCCGAACCCGTCGGCCAGCCCGCCCAGCCGCCTCGAGCCGGCGAGCCGCCTCGAGCCGTCGAGCCGGCCGCCGACCGCGGGGCCGCCTCACATCCTCCCCCGGAGCCAGGTCTAACCGTCGACCGGGGGTCCATGGATGAGGCGGAGGGGGTGGTGGATCTGAACGGCGACCGAACGCAAGCTGAACCGGAGGACGAGATCCAGCTCGACCAACCGGGGAGTTCGACCGATCCGGGCGGCCAGAAGCGCCGGCGCGGTCTCTTCCGCAGAGGAGGAACCTGATGAAACGAGGAGGTCTCGGCCGGGGGCTGTCGGCGCTGCTCCCGGGCGCCGTCGAGGAGGGGTTCGGTCTGCTCGAGATACCTGTCGAGGCGG
Organism: Actinomycetota bacterium; assembly: GCA_036745475.1. Lineage (GTDB taxonomy): Bacteria > Actinomycetota > UBA4738 > UBA4738 > HRBIN12 > DASSJM01. Next base: position 21,109 of record DAIOFZ010000016.1, read on the forward strand.
TCGCCCCGAACCCCCGCCAGCCCAGGACCACGTTCGAGGACGAGGCCCTGGAGGCGCTCGCCCTCTCGATCCGCGAGGTCGGCGTCCTGCAGCCGATCGTCGTGCGCAGGGCCGGGAATGGCTTCGAGCTGATCGCGGGGGAGCGGCGACTCCGGGCGGCCAAGCTCGCCGGTCTCGCGACCGTGCCCGCCGTCATCCGGGAGAGTGACGACGCGGAGTCGCTGCGTGAGGCGCTGATCGAGAACATCCACCGCGAGGACCTCAACCCGATCGAGCTCGCCGAGGCCTTCCGCGAGCTCCTGGAAGAGCTCGGTCTCAAGCAGGAGACCCTCGCCGAGCGGTTGGGCATGTCGCGGTCACACATCGCCAACACGATCCGCCTCCTCCAGCTCCCGACGGAGGTGCAGCAGCTCCTGGGCGAGGGGCGGATCCAGGCAGGCCACGGTCGCGCGCTGCTCTCGCTCGGCGACGAGGAGGCGCAACGGACGCTCGCCGTCCGCATCGCCGCCGAGGACGTTTCGGTGCGGGAGGTGGAGGAGCTTGTCCGCAACTACATCGACCATCCGTCGCACGCGGAGCGACCCGCGCAGCTCGCAGCGGTGCCGGAACCCCAGGAGAACCCGCTTGCCGAGGTGGAGGAGCTGCTCTCCGAACAGCTCGCGACGCGGGTCACGATCCAAATGAGCAAGCGGCGCGGCAAGATCCTCGTCGAATTCGGCTCGGCCGACGATCTTGAGCGCATCGTCTCGGAGATCGTCGGCTCGGGTCCCGGACGAGCCCCGGAGTAGCTGGCGATCCGCCGAAAGCATTGCACTGCAAAGTTCCCGGCAGTTTCACACCACTCACGCCGCGGTTAGCTCCCGACGTGGGGCATGATCTCCTCGGCCAGGAGCTCTATCTGATCCAGATCGTCGAACAGCCCGTGGTTCAGGACGAGTCGCTGCACGCCCGCGGCCGCGTACTCGTTCATCCGATCGATCGCCTGCCCGACAGTCCCGACGATGCAGTCGCGCGAGATGTCCGCGAGGTACTCCTCGAGTGATCCGGCGGTCGGATCCATCCGCCGAGCGCGATCGGCCCGGTCGCGCCACTCGTCGTCGGTCCGGCCGACGAAGACCCACGTCATGAACGACATCGCCACGGTCGCGCGGTCCCGACCCTGCCGGTCGAGCGCGTCGGTCACCCGCTCGATCGACGCACGCAGCTCGCCCGGTGTCCCGCCGACGCGGTTGAACTCGTCGGCCCAGCGCGCCACCAGGCGCGCCAGCCTGGGTCCGCCCTCGCCCCCCAGCACGATCGGGGGATGGGGTCTCTGGACGGGCTTGGGGAGGAACCGGCATTCCTCGAGCGCGTAGTAGCGCCCCTCGAACGAGAAGACCTCTTCGGACCACAGGCCGTGCACGATCTCGAGCTGCTCCTCCAGCATCTCGAACCGTTCCGGGGTCGAGGGGAAGGGGATCCCATGCGACCGATGCTCCAGATCCCACCATCCCGCGCCCATCCCGAGCTGCACACGACCGCCCGAGATCCGATCCACCGTCGTCGCGGCCTTCGCGAGCACCGCCGGTAGGCGGAAGGTCACGGGCGACACCATCGTGCCGAGCCGGAGCCGTTCGGTGCTCGCTGCGAGGGCTCCCAGGAGCGTCCACGCGTCGTTGGAGCCGGGTTCCTCCGCGTGCACGACCGACAGGTAGTGATCCGACGTGAGGAGAGCGTCGAACCCGAGCCGCTCGCACGTGCGCGCGATCGCGAGCCACTGGGACCAGGTGACGCCCTCCTGACCCTCCAGCATCAGGCAGTAGTCGAGCGATCCCACCGCCGTACGATACCCATCGGCATGAGGGCTCCCCCCGACGACGAGCTCCGGCGCGCCGGCAAGGCGCTCGGGCTCGGATTCGTGCTCGGTCTCGTGCTCCTGGTGCTCGCTCGTCGAGCGCCCGGCCGGCGTGGCGAGGGATCGCCGCCCGGCTAGGTGGAGCGGGCGAGATCCGCGGGTTCGGGTCGCGAGAACGCGCTGACCCCGTCCGCGATGGCGCGTGCTACGGCACCCGCGAACGCCGCCTCCCCGATGCGGGACGCGTCGAGCTCGTCGAGCGCGACGGCCGGCTCGACGCGAGCCGCCGGCATGCGGGTCTCGCGGAGGATCGCGATCGAGCGCGGGTGAAGCCCGCCATCGGGCAGACCGAGGCGGCGGACGAGCGCGTGCTGGATCGACGCCGCGAGCCTGCGTCCCATGGGGGAGTGCGTCCTCGGCGTCCCGTAGTGGAAGCACGCGGATCCGCGTTCCACCTGCTCACCCGAGCCGACGGCGATCGAGATCAGGGCTGCGGCGTTGCCGGCGTTCGCGCGTCGGATACGTTCCTCGACATGGGTTGGCTCGGAACCCTTGCGCAGCAAGAGCGGGCGGGCACCCAGGCGTCGGAGCTCCTCGGCGAGCTCCGAGGCGATCGCCAGCGCGAGGTCGAGCTCGTCGGCGTCGATGCGGTCGGGGTCGATCGCGATGGTCGAGCCCGCGAGCGCCAGCCCCGGTCCGCGCGCCGCCTCGGCCTCGCGCACCACGGCGCGGCTCGGCGCGTCGACAGGCGGCCGGTACCGGCTGATCGCATGCACCGTGTCGAGCCCGACGATCCCATCCACGCGGGACGCGACGTTGCGTTGGAACTCGCGGACGCCACGGTCGGTACGCGGCCCGAAGATCCCGTCCTCCTTGCCGGCGTCGAAGCCGAGGGCGTTCAGCATCCGCTGGAGCTCGCGGACGTCGTCCCCGCGGAACGCGGGCGAGCGCAGGTACAGGGTGCGGTCGCTGAGCCGGTAGCCGGTCTCGACGAGCTGGCCCCAGCTGTCCGGGCCGATGATCCCGTCCGGCGGGAGCCCTCGGACCCGCTGGAACTCACGCACGGCCGCCTCGGTGGAGTCGCCGAAGGTCCCATCGAGCTCGTCGGGTGCGATGTGGAGCCCCGCGCCGAGCAGCCGGTGCTGCACGTCGCGGACCGCCTCGCCTCGCGCACCGTTTCGGATGAGGTCCACGAGCCGAGTCTGCGTGGAACCGAGGCCGTCCGGCAACCGGAGGCGGGTGGCGGCCTAGCTGGGAACTACACCTAGGCCGCGGAGACGTGCGGGTCGATCTCCTTGAGCAGCGCGTCCTTGCCTCGGGCGCCCACGACGCGAGCGATCTCCTCGCCGTTCTTGAACAGCATCAGCGTCGGGATGCTCATCACCCCGAAGCGTCGCGTGACATCGGGGTTGTCGTCGATGTTCAGCTTGGCCACCTGCAACGCATCCCCCTTGTCGCGACCGATCTCCTCGACCACCGGCGAGACCATGTGGCAGGGGACGCACCACTCGGCCCAGAAGTCCACGAGCACCACCTTGTCCGAACCGAGCACCCGCTCCTCGAAATCGGCGTCCGTCACGTCACCCATCATCGCCACGTCCCATCCGTCCTTTCCAAACTCCGTCTCGCAAACTCCGTCGTCGTCCCGTTCAACCCGCTCGGTGCGCCCGCTCTTCCAGGAACCGCTCCGCGTCGATCGCCGCCTTGCATCCCTGCCCCGCGGCCGTGACCGCCTGACGGTAGATCAGATCGGTGACGTCACCGGCCGCGAAGACACCGGGGACGCTCGTCCGTGTGGTCGGCTCCTGGACGACGACGTAGCCGGCGTCCGTGAGCTCGAGCTGCCCCTTGACGAGGTCCGTGTTCGGGATGTGCCCGATCGCCACGAACACGCCGCCGGTCGGTAGTTCGCTCGTCTCGCCGGTCTGCACGTCCCGCAGGCGCACGCCGGTCACCGCGCCGTCGCCGAGGATCTCCTCGACGACCGCGTTCCAGATCACGCGGATCTTCTGGTTCGATCGCACTCGCTCCTGCATGATCTTCGACGCGCGGAACTCGTCGCGACGGTGCACGATCGCGACCGAGCTCGCGAACTTCGTGAGGAACGTCGCCTCCTCCATCGCGGTGTCGCCACCACCGACGACGACGAGATGGCGATCGCGGAAGAAGAACCCGTCGCATGTAGCGCAGGCGCTCACCCCGCGCCCCCGCAGGGTCTCCTCGCCCGGGACGCCGAGCCATCGCGCGCTCGCGCCGGTCGCCAGGATCAGCGTCTGGGCTCGCCATTCGAGGTCGCCGGCCCATACGCCGAAGGGACGCTCGGACAGGTCCACCCGCGTGACGGTCTGCGCCACGATCTCGGTCTCGAACCGCGCCGCCTGCTTCTCGAACGCGTCCATCATCTCGGGTCCGAGGATGCCGTCGGGGAACCCCGGGTAGTTCTCGACGTCCGTGGTCAGCATCAGCTGCCCGCCGGCCTCGAGTCCCTTGACCAGCACGGGACGAAGATCCGCCCGGGCGGCGTAGAGCGCGGCGGTATACCCCGCCGGCCCCGATCCCAAGATGACGGTGGCGCGTTCGTCGACCATCCAGACCTGCTCCTTCACCGAGAATAACCGGAGCCTATTCCCGTTCAGTCCCGCGGCAGCGCAGCACGCCGAAGCTTGCCCGACGCGGTTCTGGGGAGCCGCTCGGCCAGGATGATCTCGCGCGGCGCCGCGTGGCGGGGGAGGGTGGGTGCGACGAACGCCCGGAGCTCGTCGAGCGTCGGGGGGTCGGAGGGATCGGCCGGGACGACCCACACGGCGACGCGCTGGCCCCACTCCGGATCCGGGCGGGCGCCCGCGGCCACGTCTCGGACCCCGGGGTGCTCGCGGAGCGCCGCCTCGACCTCGTCAGGCCACACCTTCTCCCCCCCGGTGCTGATCAGGTCGTCGAACCGACCCACGACGCGGAGGCGGCCCTCGCCGTCGATCTCGCCCGCGTCGCCGGGCCGCAGCCAGCCGTCCTCGGTGAACGCTGCAGCGGTGGCCGAGGGGTCGAACCGGTAGCCGCGCATCAGCGTCGGCCCTCGGAGCTCGATGCCGCCCTCGGGGTCGATCCGCATCTCGGTCCCCGGCAGCGGCACGCCGTCGTACACCACGCCCCCACATGTCTCCGTGAGGCCGTACGTCTCGATGACGTTCGCGCCGGCGTGTTCAGCGCTCGCTCGCAGGTCGGGCAACAGGTGGGCTCCGCCGACCAGGATCGCCCGGAACGCCGACAGCTCGGCACCGGCGGCGATGAGCCGGCCGAGCATCGTCGGGACGAGGGAGGTGAAGGCCGAACCCCGCTCGGCCGCGACCGCGGCCGCATCGAATCCGGGGTGGATCGTCACCGGCGCGCCGAGCAGGACCGCCCGCAGCAACACCAGCAAACCTCCGACGTGCGCGAGCGGGAGACAGCAGAGCCAGCGGTCCGCGACGGAGGCTCCGAGCGCCGACGCCGAGCACGCGACCGCCGCGTCGATCGCCAGGCGGTCGAACTCGACGAACTTCGGCGCCCCGCCCGTCCCGCTCGTCCCGCTCGTGTGGACGATCAGGGCGATCTCGGGATCGGCGGCCTCGCCGTCGATCCGCCGTGCGCCCGTGGCATCGAGCAAGACGGTCGGCCGGGCGCGCTCGAGGAGCGCGCCCGCCTCGCGCGGGGGCAGCCGGTGGTCGATGGGTAGGAGGGCGACGCCGGCGGCCCAGGTCTCGGCGACCAGGTCGAGCCACGCGGGCCCCGGCTCCAGCGACACCGCCACGAGATCGCCTCGGGTCACCGATACGTGCTCGAGGGCCGACACATCCGCTAGGCTAGCCTAGACCGTTCGAGTGTTCGCTCTAGGAGTGCGCAGTCATGACGTCGGACAGCTCGGTACCGAAATGGGTGAGCTCGGGGGGGTACACAGACATCCGGTACGAGACCGCGGACGGCATCGCCAAGATCACGATCGACCGGCCTGAAGTCCGCAACGCGTTCCGCCCGCTCACGGTCGGTGAGCTGATCCGGGCCTTCGACCTTGCGCGCGACGATCCCGAGATCGGGGTCGTGATCCTCACCGGTCAGGGATCCGAGGCGTTCTCCAGCGGTGGTGACCAGAGGATCCGGGGGGACGACGGCTACGTCGACGAGCGCGGGATCGGCCGCCTGAACGTCCTCGACCTCCAGGTCCAGATCCGGCGCCTCCCCAAGCCGGTGGTCGCGATGGTTGCCGGGTACGCGATCGGCGGGGGTCACGTCCTTCACCTGTGTTGCGACCTCACGATCGCGGCGGACAACGCGAGGTTCGGCCAGTCCGGACCGAGGGTGGGGTCGTTCGACGGCGGCTACGGGATCAACCTGCTCGCGCGGCAGATCGGCGAGAAGCGCGCCAAGGAGGTGTGGTTCCTCTGCAGGCAGTACGACGCGCCGACCGCGCTCGCGTGGGGGTTGGTCAACACCGTCGTGCCGCTGGAGCGGCTCGAGCCCGAGACCGTGTCGTGGTGCCGCGAGATGCTGCGGATGAGCCCGCTGTCGCTGCGCCTGTTGAAGGCGGGGTCGAACGCGGGGATGGACGGGCTGGCCGGCGTGCAGCAGCTCGCCGGTGACGCGACCCTCCTCTATTACATGACCGAGGAGGCCCAGGAGGGGCGAGACGCGTTCGTGGAGAAGCGCGCACCGGACTTCACGAGGTTCCCGAAGCGGCCGTGAGCCGTCTCGGTGTCTGGGTCCAGGGCGCCCGGCCGCGGACGCTCGGGGCCGGCGTCACCCCCGTCGTCGTAGGGACCGCCGCCGCCGGCGTGATCGTGCCCTGGCGTTTCGTCGCGGCGCTCCTGGTCGCGCTCGGGCTCCAGGTGGGCGTGAATCTGGCGAACGACTTCCACGACGGCGTTCGCGGCGTCGACACGCCCGATCGATTGGGGCCTCCCAGACTCACCTCCTCGGGGCTCGCGCCGGCGCGGACGGTCCTGCTCGCGGCGCTGCTGGCGATCTTCGTGGCGGGCGTCGCCGGGCTCGCCCTGGCCGCCGCGACGACGTGGTGGCTCGTGCCGATCGGCGCGCTCGCGATGCTCGCCCTCTGGCTCTACAGCGGTGGGCCCAGACCGTACGCCGAGCTCGGCCTGGGTGAGGTCATGGTCTTCGTGTTCTTCGGCCTAATGGCGACCGCCGGGAGCGCGTTCGTCCAGGCCGAGACCGTGCCGGCTGCGGCGTGGTGGGCCTCGGTGCCGGTCGGCATGCTCGCGGTCGCGATCCTGGTCGCGAACAACCTCCGCGACATCCCCACCGATACCGTCGCCGGCAAGCGGACGCTCGCCGTTCGGCTCGGCGACGCGCGGACGCGCGCGCTGTATCGCGCGTGCGTGGTCGTGTCGTTCGGGGCGATCGCGCTCGGTGCGGTGGTGGAGGCGCTCGACGAGGGGAGCGGGCTCCCGTCCTGGTCGCTCCTCGCGCTCGGTGCGGCGGCCGCCGCGATCCGGCCGTTCGAACGCGTGGGGTACGCCGCCGGCCGCGAGCTCGTCCCGGTGTTGGTGGACACCGTGCGGCTGCAGGTGGTGTTCGGCACGCTGCTCGCCATCGGT
>DAIOFZ010000017.1:0-27688 GCA_036745475.1 Actinomycetota bacterium
CCGGCTCGTTCGACCCCGTGACGATCCCGGTGCCCGACGACGTGCCGCCGTCTGCCACGTTCGCGCTTCCCGCGACGCCGGGCGGACCGATCTCGATCACGTTCAGCGAGATCGTGCACGCGGTGACGCCGGAGAACGTGTTCGTGTGGATCCCGAGCACCGGGACCCAAACCGATGTCGAGCTCTCCTGCCGGTCGGGCACGGGGCGCTCCGTCGACTGCGTCGCGGGCAACGTCCGTTCCGTTCGCGTGCGACCGCTCGAACCGCTCGTGCTGGGTGAGACCTACGAGGCCGTCGTGAACCCCGTGATCGCGCCGGTGCTCGTGGTGGATCGGAGCGCGAACCCCGTCCCGATCACCGTCCAGGGGTTCGCGATGCCCACCGAGGTCGAGCAGAACAGCCCCGCGATCTCCTACGCGTGGCGCACGGCCTCCAAGGCGCGCGCCAAGGGAGGTCGCTACGCGGTCGAGCACCGGGCCGGCGCGACCGCCTCGTTCGCGTTCGCGGGGGGATCGGTCACCTGGTATACGGCCGTGGGGCCGGACCTGGGCAAGGCCGCGGTGTCGATCGACGGCGTTCGGCGCGGCACGTTCGATGCGTACGCGGCGCGGGCGGACTTCGGGGTCCGGCGGACCTTCGACGGGCTGGGACCCGGTTCGCACACGATCACGATCCGGGTGCTCGGTCGCGCGCGTGCCAGCGCGACCGACACGCAGGTCGTCGTCGACGCGTTCCGCGCCGGCGGCAAACTGGTCTCGAACCCCGACCTGCGAGCAACCTGGGGAACCGTCGGGCGGGGTGGGGCGTCGGGCGGGAGCCTCGGGTCGAGCGACCTCGCGCGTTCGAGCAGCGAGGTCAGGTTCCGCGGGAGCGGCATCGAGTGGTTCACGTATCGCGGGGCCGACCAGGGGCGGGCCGCGGTCTACGTGGACGGCCTGCGTGTCCGGACGGTCGACAACTTCGCGCCGTCACCGACGTTCGACGTGGCGCGCTCGATCAGCGGACTGGCGGAGGGTGTCCACACCCTCCGGATCGTAGTGCTCGCGACCGCTCGGCCCGCGGCCACGGGCGAGCTGGTGTCGATCGACCGCTTCTCGGTCGTTCCGTAGCGCCGATCCGTCAGGCGCCGGCGGCCCGAGCGATGAGGTCCGCCGCCTCGTCCGGATGGAGGACCTCGGTGTTCACGACGAGGTCGTAGTGGGTCGGGAGTTCGCGCTCCACGTCGTAGAAGGTCTTGAGGTACGCCGCGCGGGCCTCGTCCGAGCGCTTGAGCTCCGTGGCCGCCCTCGACCGATCGCCGTCGCGAGCCTCCGCCAGCCGTCGGGTCCGGATCTCGACCGGCGCCGTGACCAGCACGCGCACCAGGTCGTCCCGGCCCGCGAGCGCGAACGCCGCGGCGTGCGCGACGATCACCACGTCGCCCCGCGCCGCGGTCTCGCGGATCGTCTCGCGGATCAGCGCGCGCCGGTCGTGGCTCTGCGCGAGCTCGGTGGCGTCGTCCGGGACCCACATCGGCCCGCCCGGCATCGCGCCGGCGGCGCCGCTGTGGCCGAGGCCCTCCAGGACCCGCAGGATCACGCTCTTTCGGCGTTCGGCGTCGACCATCGTCGCGGGGTCGACCCCCTGCTTCTCGGCGGCGCTCGTGATGATCTCCTCGTCCACGTACCGGAAGCCGAGCCGCTCGGCCACGAGCGCGCCGATCCTTTCGCCCTCGGCGCCCGCCGTCCGCGAGATCGCGACGACCTTCGTTGCACGTTCCGCCATGTCCACCTCCCGCGCCGTCGAGCGGCGCCGTGGCTCCCGATCCCGATGTCCGGATACGGTAATGCCGATCGCGGGCGAGGGACATGGAGCTCTCGGCCGCAGCGCGCTCGCTCGTGGCGCCCCTCGCGCTCCGGTCGGAGGGTGGTTACCATCCGGGGGAAACCGGCGCGAGGAGTGCCCGGCATGACCCAGGAGGGCGCGCGATGTCGAGGACCGTCAAGGCCGCACTGCTTCAGACCGACTGGTCCGGCGACCAGGAGTCGATGATCGACAAGCACGAGGAGGCCGCTCGAGAAGCCTCGGCGCAGGGCGCCGAGGTCGTCTGCTTCCAGGAGCTCTTCTACGGGCCCTACTTCTGCCAGGTCCAGGACGCCGAGTACTACAGCTACACCGAGCCGATCCCCGAGGGACCCACCACCAAGCGGTTCCAGAGCGTCGCGAGGGAGCTCGGGATGGTGATGGTGCTGCCGATGTACGAGTTCGTGCAGGCGGGGCAGTACTTCAACACCGCCGCCGTGATCGATGCCGACGGGACCTACCTCGGCAAGTACCGCAAGCAGCACATCCCGCAGGTGAAGGGGTTCTGGGAGAAGTTCTACTTCACCCCCGGCACCGAGGGGTACCCGGTGTTCGAGACCGCCGTCGGCAAGGTCGGCGTGTACATCTGCTACGACCGGCACTTCCCCGAGGGGTGGAGGATCCTCGGACTGCACGGCGCCGAGATCGTGTTCAACCCGTCGGCCACCCACCGCGGGCTGAGCGAGTACATCTGGCGGCTCGAACAGCCGGCCGCCGCCGTCGCGAACATGTACTACGTCGGCGCCATCAACCGCGTCGGCATCGAGCCGCTCGGCGAGAACGACTTCTACGGGCAGAGCTACTTCGTCGACCCGGAGGGGCAGTTCGTCGGCGAGGTCGGCGACGCCTACAAGCCCGAGCTGATCGTCCGAGAGCTCGACCTGGACAAGATCCGCGAGGTCCGCGACCGGTGGGCGTTCTACCGGGACCGCCGGCCCGACGCGTACGACCCGATCGTCGCTCGCTGATCGGCGGGCCAAAAAAGGAAGAAGAGGGGGGCCGCGATGGATGTCGGCGTGGTGCTGCAGACCACCCCACCGAGCGCCCGCGTCATCGACCTCGGCACCAAGGCCGAGACCTACGGGTTCACTCACGTGTGGACGTTCGACAGCCACATCCTGTGGGAGGAGCCGTTCCCGATCTACACGCAGATCCTCGCGAACACCCGCAAGGTGACCGTCGGCTCGATGGTCACGAACCCGGCGACCCGCGACTGGACGGTGACGGCGAGCGTATTCGCCACGCTGAACGAGATGTTCGGGAACCGGACGGTGATCGGCATCGGCCGCGGCGACTCGGCGGTGCGGGTCATCAACGGCAAGCCGACGACCCTCGCGACGCTGCGTGAAAGCGTCGAGGTGATCCGCGAGCTGGTGAACGGCCGGACGGCCGAGTACCGGGGCTCGAAGATCCGGTTCCCCTGGGCGTCCCGGAGCCGCGCCGAGGTGTGGGTCGCGGGCTACGGTCCCAAGGCGCTCAAGCTGATCGGCGAGGCGGGCGACGGCTTCATCCTGCAGCTCGCGGACCCGCACATCACGGAGTGGACGATCGGCGCGGTCCGCGCGGCTGCCGAACAGGCCGGCCGCGATCCCGACGAGGTCATGATCTGCGTGGCCGCGCCGGCGTACGTGACCGACGATGTCGCACACGCGCGCGAGCAGTGCCGGTGGTTCGGCGGCATGGTCGGCAACCACGTCGCCGATATCGTGGCCCGCTACGGCGAGACCTCCGCCGTGCCGCAGGAGCTCACCGACTACATCAAGGGTCGCGAGGGCTACGACTACAACGAGCACGGCCAGGCGGGCAACGTCCACACCGAGTTCGTGCCGGATGAGATCATCGACCGCTTCTGCGTCCTCGGGCCGGTCGAGGAGCACGTTCGGCGACTGCAGGAGCTCAAGGCGCTCGGCGTCCATCAGTTCGCCGTCTACCTGCAGCACGACGCGAAGGACGAGACCCTGCAGGCCTACGGCGAGAAGGTCATCCCGGCCATCGCCGACACGGTCCGCGCGAAGACTTGACGCGGTTCCGACGGGTCTGGACGTTCGTACTCGCGCTGATCCTGGTGGCCGTCCTGTGGGAGCTCTACAAGGTCATCGGTCCCGAGGACGGCGGGACCGTGTTCGGCTGGACGATCCTGCCCCGCGCGAACGACACGGCGATGCCCCACGTGTGGGAGATGGTCTCGCGCTACGGACAGCCCGAGAACCGCGCGTCAGACACGCCGATCCTGGTGGTCGTGTTCCAGGGAGCCTGGTTCACCTTCCGCATCGCGCTCGCCGGGCTGGCGCTCGGGACCGCGGTCGGGCTCGGGCTCGCCGTGCTCATGGCGCGGTACAAGGTCGTCGAGCGGGGGCTCCTGCCGTATCTCGTCCTGTCGCAGACGGTGCCGCTGATCGCGCTCGCGCCGCTCGTCGTGAGTTGGGGCGGCAGGCTCCACGTCGGCGCGTTCGAGTGGCCGCGGTGGCTCTCGGCGGCGGTGCTGGGCGCCTTCCTCGCCTTCTTCCCCGTCGCCGTCGGCACGTTGAAGGGGTTGACCACGACGCCACCCGCGTCGCTCGAGCTCATGGACTCGTACGCCGCGTCCTGGCGCCAGACGCTGTTCAAGCTCAGGTTCCCGGCCGCGCTCCCCTACATCGTCCCCGCCCTCAAGCTGGCCGCGACCGCCTCGGTGGTCGGCGTCGTCGTCGCCGAGATCTCCACCGGTCTGGCCGGCGGCATCGGCAGGCTGATCATCGAGTACGCGAGGGAGGCGACGAGCGATCCCGCGAAGGTCTTCACGGCAGTGTTCGGCGCGGCGGCGCTCGGGCTGGTCATGGCGGGGATCGTCGCGCTCGTCGACCTCGCGGGGATGCGCAACCGGCCGCGCGGGGCGACCGAGTGAGCGAAGGAGCCACCGACGGCCGGGCGAACGCGGTGGAGGTCCGCGGCCTGGCCAAGGTCTTCAACGCGGGACGCGCGGATGCCGTCGAGGCCCTGCTCGACATCGATCTGATCATCGCGCCCGGTGAGTTCGTCTCCCTGATCGGCCCGTCGGGATGCGGCAAGTCGACCCAGCTCCGCCTGATCGCCAACCTGACCGAACCCACGAGGGGCGAGGTCCTGGTCAACGGCAAGCCGGCGCGGAGGGCGAGGCTCGATCAGGACTACGGCATGGCGTTCCAGCAGGCGGGTCTGTTCGAGTGGCGGAGCGTCGCCAAGAACGTCGAGCTGCCCCTCGAGCTGAAGGGATGGGACCGGGCGGGGCGACGGCGGCGGGCGTTCGAGATGCTCGAGCTGGTCAAGCTGCGGGAGTTCGCCGAGCACTTCCCGTGGCAGCTGTCCGGCGGCATGCAGCAACGGGTGGCGATCGCGCGGGCGCTCGCCGCCCACCCGCCGCTCCTGCTGATGGACGAACCGTTCGGTGCGCTGGATGAGATGACGCGCGAGCACATGCAGACGGAGCTGCTGCGGATCTGCGGGGAGACCTCGACGACGGTGGTGTTCGTGACCCACTCGATCCCCGAGGCCGTGTTCCTGTCGACGCGGGTCGTCGTGATGTCGCCGCGTCCGGGAAGGATCACCGACGTGGTCGACGTGGAGCTCGGCCCGCGACGCGGCGTGGATACGCGGGAGACGGAGGCCTTCTTCGCCAAGGTCACCGAGGTGCGGGAGGCGCTCCGAGGCATCCAGCCGGCCGGCATCGAGCCGGATATCGAGCAGGTGGTCGAGGAGCACCCGTGACCCGTTCGCGCGGCCGCCTGCTCGGCTTGCTCTGGCCGCCGGTGGTGTTCGGGGCCGCGTTCCTCGTGATCTGGGAGACCGCGGTCAACGTCTTCGACTTCCAGCCGTACTTCCTGCCGGCGCCCTCGGCGATCTTGGACGCGTTCCGGTCGAACACGGAGCTGATCTGGGAGGCGACCAAGGTCTCGGGCCTGAACGCCCTGATCGGGCTGGTGCTCGGGACGGCGATCGGGGTCGGGATGGCGTTCCTGCTCGCGCGCTTCCGGCTGGCCGACGACCTGATGTCGCCCCTCGCCGTGGCGCTGAACGCCGTCCCGATCTTCGTCCTGGTCGCCGTGTTCAACAACATGTACCCGGTGACGAGTGAGGTGCCGCGCAGGTTGATGGCGACGCTGGTCGTCTACTTCATCGTCCTGATCAACGTCGCCCGAGGCCTGCGGGAGGTGGGCTCGGTGTACCTGGACCTGATGCGATCGTACGCCGCGAGCGACGTGACGGTCCTGCGCAAGGTCCGGGTGCCGCACGCCGTCCCGTACCTGTTCACCGCGCTCAAGATCGCCGCGCCGGCCTCGGTGATCACCGCGTTCGTGTCCGAGTACTTCGGCGGGCTACAGAACGGCCTCGGCAGCCGGATCGTGAGCAACATCGCGCTGTCAAACAACGCGGAGGCCTGGGCGTACGTCCTCGGGGCGTGCCTGCTCGGTCTGGCGTTCTTCCTCACCGCCGCGGCGCTCGAGCGGGTGGCCACGCCCGGCGGCGTCGGCGCGCGGGAGCGCGATGGGGCATGATGTCGGGTCGCACGGAGGCTCATCGGGGCATCGGCCCCGGGGGAAGGGGGCCCAGATGAGGGGGAAGCGGCTCAGGTTCCTCGCCGCCGGCGTACTCGCGCTCTCGCTGGTCGCGGCGGCGTGCAGCAACGACGACGAGGGTGGCGGCGGTTCGACCGGCGGCGAGGCGGGTGGTGGCGACTGCGCCAGCACGGACGAGGTAACGCTCCAGCTGCAATGGTTCATCCAGGCGCAGTTCGCCGGCTACTACGCGGCTCAGGACCAGGGGTTCTACGCCGACCAGTGCCTGGACGTGACGATCGTCGAGGGCGGCGTGGACATCGTCCCGCAGCAGCAGCTGGCCGACGGCGCCGTGGACTTCGCGCTGGCCTGGGTGCCCAAGGCGCTCGCCACCCGCGAGGCCGGCGCGAACATCGTGGACATCGCGCAGGTGTTCCAGCGTTCGGGCACGCTGCAGGTCTCGTTCGCGGAGGCGGGGATCACGACCCCCGCGGACTTCGCCGGCAAGACCGTCGGCAACTGGGGCTTCGGCAACGAGTACGAGATCTTCGCGGCGCTCGCGCAGGCCAACCTCGACCCGGCCACCGACGTCACGCTGGTGCAGCAGGACTTCGACATGTCCGGGCTGCTCTCGGGCGACATCGACGCGGCCGAGGCGATGATCTACAACGAGTATGCGCAGGTGCTCGAGACCGTGAACCCCGACACCGGCGAGCTCTACCAGCCATCCGACCTGAACGTGATCTCCTACGAGGAGACCGGGGTCGGGATGCTGCAGGACGCGATCTGGGCCGACGGCGACCGGCTCGAGTCCGACGACGCATACCGGGACATCGCCGTCCGGTTCGTGACGGCGTCGCTGCAGGGCTGGGCGTACTGCCGCGACAACGTCCAGGCGTGCACCGACCTCGTGGTGGCGCAGGGGTCCAAGCTCGGCGCCAGCCATCAGCTGTGGCAGATGAACGAGATCAACCAGCTGATCTGGCCCGCGCCGGAGGGGGTGGGCGTCATCGACCAGGAGGCGTGGGACCGCACGGCCGAGATCGCGCAGAACACGCCCAACCTGGAGGGCACGACGGTACTCACCGCGCCGCCGGATGCAGGCGCCTCCACCAACGACGTCGTCAACGAGGCGCTCGCGAGCCTGCAGGATCTCGGCGTCGACACGACCGGTGACTCCTACCAGCCGATCGAGGTCACCCTGAACGAAGGCGGCGCCTAGACCGGGCGGTGGCAGGCGGGCCCGTCGTGGCCCGCCTGCCCACCTATCATCGGCGGGTGGCGCCCCTGCTCCTGCTGAACGCCGAGGACGTCCGGAACCTCATCGATCTCCCGACGCTGTTCGGCGCGCTCGAGGTCGCGCTGCGCGAGCTCAGCGCCGGGAACGCCTCGGCCCCGCCGCGCACGGTCGCGCGGACCCCGGACGGCTTCCTGGGCTCGATGCCCGGGTACCTGCCGGGGACCCTCGAGGCCAAGCTCGTCGCGGTCTTCCCCGGCAACCACGACCGCGGGCTTCCCTCGCACCAGGCGCTGATCGCGCTGTTCGACGAGCAGAGCGGCGCGCCGCTCTGCGTGATGGACGGCACCGTGATCACCGCGGTGCGGACCGGCGCGACCGCCGCGGTGGCCGCGCGAGCGCTCGCCCGCGAGGCCGCGAGTTCGCTCGCGGTCCTCGGCGCCGGTGTGCAGGGGCGATCGCACCTGAACGCGTTCCCGTGGTTGTTCGAGCTCGACGACATCTGCGTCGCGTCGCGGGATCCTCGCCACGCCGAGACGCTCGCAGGGTCGCACCCGAAGGCGCGAGCGGTCGACTCGTTCGAGGAGGCCGTTCGGGGCGCCGACCTCGTCTGCTGCTGCACCGATGCGGACGAGCCGGTCCTGTCGCACGCCTGGCTCGCGCCGGGGACGCACGTGAGCTCGGTGGGCGTGGGCGCCGAGGTGGACGAGGCCACCGTCCGCGCGTCGTCGATCTTCGTCGAGTGGCGCGGCGCGGCCGAGAACCCGCCGCCCACGGGCTCGGCAGAGCTCCAGGGGCTCGATGCGGCTTCGATCGCCGAGATCGGGGAGGTGCTCGCCGGCGCGCACCCCGGACGTCGTTCGGACGAAGAGCTGACGCTCTACAAGTCGACCGGCCACGCCGTGGAGGACGCGGCCGCGGCGCGACAGGTCTTCGATCGGGCCTCGGCCGAGGGCGTGGGCACGACGTTCGAGCTATGACGCAGCCGGTCCACCACGAGCCGATCACGCTCGAGGAGATCGAGCAGGCGCGCATGCGGATCGAGGGGCTGGCCCTGCGAACTCCCCTGGTGCGATTCGAGATCGACATCCCGGACACCGAGATCTACCTGAAGCTCGAGGTCCTGCAGGCGATCGGCTCTTTCAAGATCCGTGGGGCGGGCTCGCTGATCGGGTCGCTGTCCGATGAGGAGCTCGCGAGCGGCGTGTGGACCGCGAGCGCGGGCAACATGGCCCAGGCCGTCGCCTGGTTCGCGCGTCACAGGGGTCTCCGGTGTACGGCCGTGATGCCCGACACGGCTCCGGAGGCGAAGATCTCGGCGGTCGAGCGTCTGGGCGGGGTCGTCATCCCGGTGACGTTCAACGAGTGGCTGGAGGTGTTCACGTCCCGAACCTTCCCCGGCCTGGACGCCACGTTCGTGCACCCGTTCAGCGACCGGCGGGTGATGGCCGGCAACGGCACGATCGGCCTCGAGATCCTCGAGGACCTGCCCGAGCTCGATAGCGTCGTGATCCCCTACGGCGGCGGTGGCCTCAGTTGCGGGATCGCGTCCGCGATCCGGGCGCGCGCCCCCGTGACCAGGGTCTATGCGGCCGAGGTCGCGAGCGCGGCGCCCCTGGCGCCCTCGCTCTCCGCCGGTGCCCCGGTCGAGGTCGCGTTCACGCCCACCTTCGTCGACGGGATCGGTGCGCCGAGGGTCTTCCCGGAGATGTTCGAGCTGGCGCGCACCCTGCTCGACGGGTCGCTCGTCGTCGAGCCCGACGCGGCCGCGGATGCCGTCCGCCTGCTGGCGACCCGGGCGCACGTGGTGGCCGAGGGTGCCGGGGCGGTCCCGGTCGCCGCCGCGACCGCGGGGCTCGCGGGTCGAGGCAGGGTCGTCGCGATCGTGTCGGGAGGAAGCATCGACGCCTCGAAGCTAGGGACGATCCTGGCCGGCGGAGGCTGACGCCGACCGCTACGCTGCCGCCGTGCGTGTCGACACCGAGTTCGAACCGCTCGAGACCGAACGCCTCCGGCTCCGCCGTTCGAGGCCCGAGGATGCCGAGACGATCTCGGCCTACCGCAGCGACCCGGACGTGAACCGGCAGCAGGGGTGGGATCGCACCGATCCCGCCGGCGTCATGGCCGACATCGTCGAGATGAGCACACGCGTGCCCGGGGAGCCGGGCGGCTGGGTGCAGTTCACGGTCCAGGAGCGCGAGGGCGGCAGGATCGTGGGCGACGTCGGGTTCGCGGTCGCCGACGGCGAACCGAATGTGATCAAGGTCGGGTACACCATCTCGCCCGAGTTCCAGGGGCGCGGGTACGCGACCGAGGCCATCCGCGCGCTCGTGAACTATTCCTTCGACACGCTCGGCGCCGAGATCGTCCGCGCCCACGCCAGCGCGGAGAACGCCTCCTCGATCCGCGTCGCCGAGAAGGTCGGGATGCGGCTGGTCGAGCGCGTCGAGTATCGCGAGGGCGACGCGCTCTGGCACGGCGTACGGTACGAGGTCCGTCGCTGAAGCCCGGGCGGGCGTCCCGAACGACCGTCAGGACCCGGTGGCGTCGCGCGGCTTGAACTCGTCGCAGGTGTCGTCGCTGTGGATCACGCCGCGGACGTAGCGGCAGCCGCCGATCGACAGGCGGGGAAACATGAACTTGCACTCGCCGCAGCGGAACTTCGGGTTCTCTGCCCTGCGGTAGTTCGCCTGCGTCTTCGAGAGCCCCTGGACGCTCGGCACGAGGTCCTCCTCAGTCGCGGTCGACGGCGCGCTGGAGCTGCGCCTTCGTCATCTTCGATCGTCCCCGGACGTGCTTGTCCTTCGCCTCCTGGTACAGCTGCGCCTTCGTGCGGCCGCCGGGTCCGCGGTGCGACCGCAGGCCACCGCGCCGGCCGGACGAGATGTCCCGGGTCGACGTCGGGCTCGAGGTCCGGGCCTCGCCCGAGCGCGCCCGCTCCTTGTTGACCGTTCGAGCGGCGATCTCCTCCGCCGTGTCCTCGTCGCGACCTCGCTCCTCGAGGCCCTGTTTGATGTGCTCGTACTGCCGTTCGCGCTTGGCGCTCCACGCCTGCTGCGGCATGACGACCTCCTTCGGGTCCTTTGGCCGTCCTTTGGCGTCTTGCTACCCCTTCCGGCGCCGAGCTACCCGCTCCCGCCCGGATTCATGCCCCGGGTTGCCTGAGCGGCTCGGCCGCGATTAGCTGGAGGAGAGCGATGTGATGGAGGACAGGAGGAACGATGGCGACCAAACAGGCACGGGTGAGTTGGAAGGGCGACCTGGAGAACGGGACCGGCACGATCGAGCAGGTGGGCAGCGGAGCCTTCGGGCCGCTCGCCGTCTCGTGGCCCGCGCGCACCGGCGACGAGGGCGGGATGACCAGCCCCGAGGAGCTGATCGCGGCGGCCCACGCCTCGTGCTTCTCGATGGCCTTCTCGGCCCGGCTGGCCAAGGCCGGGTCGCCCCCGGACCGGCTCGAGGTCTCGGCCACGCTCACGTTCGTGCCGGGGACCGGGATCACGACCTCGGCGCTCGACGTGACCGGCGTGGTGCCGGGGATCTCGGAGGAGGACTTCGTCGCCCTCGCCGAGGACGCGAAGGAGAACTGCCCGGTCTCGAGCGCGTTCAAGGGCAACGTGGAGATGAGCGTCACGGCGCGGCTCGCGTCGTAGCGCCCGTCAACCGAGAACGCCCGACACGCCGCCGCGACCCGAGACCGCTCGCGGACGGCGTTCCGACGATCGTCGCGTCTACGCCGGGAGCGCGAGTATCTCGGCGGAGGTGAGCCCTCGGCTGGCTGGTGACAACCGGAGCCCGATCATTCCGCGCGGCGCCTCGAACCATACGCCGTCCTTGAGGATGTCGACGCTGATCGCTCCCTCATCGGTCTCGTCGACGCGTAGCGTCTTGCCGAGCTCGGTTCTGAAGAAGTTCGTCGTCGCTTCGGGGTCTCGAGGCCGCATCACCTGGCGCCCGAAGAACGGCTCATACGATCGTCGACGGGGTCCGTGAGGGTGGTCATCGTGCCTCCTCGTTCGGAGGAGCGCTCACGGCCTCTGCGCAAACGTTCCTGTGGACGGTGCCTTATCACATCATCTCACGTTGCAACGCGCTCACGTTGCGACGCGACGTGCACGGAAGCGCCGCAGAACCGCGCTGGGTGCGCCGTATCGGGCGGTCGTCCCATTGCGCGGTCGGACAACCAGGCGTAAGGTGTGTCGCGCGGACCTCAGATCCCCCGCCCGCAGGCGCCCGCCGACCGGGCGCATCGGAGCCCAGAGACTCGCTCCCAGGACGGAGGACGCTCGTCCTCCAGGAAGGGGGCCGCCATGCGGGTTCCCCCGGAAGCCTTCTCCGTTCGCGTCGAGTCGTCCAACGGCCCACCGGGTGAACGGAGGTGAAGATGGACCGGACCACGAACCCACCCCCGTTCGAGGGCCTTCGCGCCGTGACCGAGCGCATCGTCCAGCAGGGGAGCGATCTCCCCGCGTTCCAGACGCGGACATGCGGGCACTGCGCGCGCCAGACGACGTTCGCGCTACAGGATCTGGCGGGCTGGTACGCCTGCCTCGCGTGCGGCCGGTACGCGTAAGGCGCGCCACCGAGGAACCTCGACGCCTCCGGGCCTCGAGGTGACCGATGTCGAGGTCGTCGCATCGCCGGAGGACGGCGATTTCGGGATGAGCGCACCGAGGCGAACGAAACGGGTCTGGCGCGTCGTCCAGATCCTGATCGCCGTCGGGGTCGTCGCGATCAGCTTCCTGTACGCGATCCCCAAGATCGCGAACTACTCCGAGGTCTGGACCGAGATCAGGGACATGACGCCGATCGAGCTCATGTTCCTGCTCGCGGCGACGGCCCTGAACCTCGTCACCTACTGGTGGGCGAACATGGTGTCGATCCCGAACCTCGGCCTGTGGCAGGCCGCGGTCAACAACCAGACGTCGACGACGGTCGCGAACACGATGCCGGGCGGCGGCTACGTCTCGATCGCCGTCAGCTACGAGATGTACCGGGCGTGGGGCTTCTCGAAGACGGACGTGGGCCTCTCGGTCGCCGTGACCTCCGTCCTCAACATCTTCGCGAAGCTCGCGCTCCCGGCGATCGCGCTCCTCCTGATCATCGTGACCCACCGCGCAAGCGGATCGCTGATCGGGGCCTCGATCGCCGGGGTCCTCGTCCTGTTCGGGGCGGTGGTGCTGTTCGGGCTCCTGATGTGGAAGAAGCGGTTCGCGAGGGCCATCGGATCCGGCCTCGGGCG
This sequence comes from Actinomycetota bacterium, assembly GCA_036745475.1. Lineage (GTDB taxonomy): Bacteria > Actinomycetota > UBA4738 > UBA4738 > HRBIN12 > DASSJM01. Next base: position 12,833 of record DAIOFZ010000017.1, read on the forward strand.
AGTGGCGACGTGGGTCGCGCGGCGGTTCCGCCGATCGCGCACGTTCGACTGGGGCGAGGCGGCGGTGCGATTTCGCCGGAACACGATCGACTTCCTCGTCCAGCGCTGGTTCCGGCTGACGAGCACCACGATCTTCAGCCACCTCTCGCTGTACCTCGTGCTGCTGCTCGCACTCCGGTTCGTCGGCGTGTCGGATGCCGAGGTCAACTGGGCACAGGTGCTGGGTGTGTTCGCGTTCGGTCGGTTACTCACCGCGGTGCCGATCACGCCTGGCGGACTCGGGATCGTCGAGGTCGCGTACATCGGCGGGCTGATCCTCGCCGGCCAGGGGCATGCGGACGTCCCGACCGACGTCTTCGACGCCCAGGTGACGGCGGCCGTGCTGGTCTTTCGAGCTCTCACCTACGGGATCCAGATCCCGCTCGGAGCGATCACCTACGTGATCTGGCGAACGAACACGAGCTGGCGCAAGCCGGCGCCGATCGCGACCCCGGTGCCCTGACCCGCGCCGGTCAGGGGTCCGTCGTGATCGTCTCTGCGAGGAACGCCGTTGCCACCTCGGGCAAGCGCAGGCGCGCGAGCGACAGGTAGTGCCCGTCGACGACGTCGCGCACGGACATCCATGCGTTCCGCAACATCGCGACCGTCGCCGGGTACCCGGGGTGCGTCGACAGACCGGAGAGCACCTGGATGTCCCGCCTGGTCGCGCGCGCGATGCGCGCGGTCTGGGCGACGAGAGCCCGGTAGCGGTCCGGATCGTCCTGGAGCGTTTGGGCCTGCGTCTCGATCACGTCCGCGTTCGCGGCCGCTACCTCGGCGATGCCCGAGCGCAGGTAGGCCGACTCGCGGGTCTCTCCGTCCCTGGGCGCGAACCGGCTTCCGGGGACCGAGACGAGGTTCGGGTGGGGCGTGATCAGGACGGTGTACCCCTTCGAGCGCGCGAGTGTGCCGAAGATCTCGATGGACGCGTGCGGGTCGAGCCGTTCGTCCAGCGGTGTAGCGTCCCAGTGCTCCGGGTCGTACATCGCGACCTGGAGGTCACCGGGGATCGTATCGTTCGCGACGTCCTCGGCGAACCGCGCGGAGCTCGCCCAGGAGCGACCGGTCGTCGCTCCCGGCCAGCCGCCGAGCGCGATCGCATCGCTGGACCCGAAGATCCGAGCGGCAAGGGCCGGATCGATCTCGGCGATCGCCCGGATCGTGCCGGCGGCCGTGACCCAGCGCCGTCCCATGTCAGGCGATCGGGCGTGGACCCGTGGCGCCGGGATCCAGCCACTCGAGCTCGAACAGGCGCTCGTACCGGACGACGATGTCACCTGCCACCCACAGGTCCGACGTCCAGTTCGATCCTTGGCCGAACTCGAGCGCCGTGAAGCGCCACCGAGTCGCGTCGAACGCGCCGACCGGCGTTCGGACGCGTTCGTCGCCGACGAGCTCGTAGCGCTGACGGACGCGGCTCGGCTCGAGCATGACCGGTTCGAGGTACACCACGTCGATCTCCGCCGTGCCCGCGAGGCGATGCGCCGTGATGGCGTTCGTCGTGGGCGTGAAGTAGTCGAGATGGACGTCGGGGCCGAACCCGATCTCGATCGGCCGTCGGTCCCGGAACCCGCGGAGCGCGTCGCCTCCCGGCGTGGGTTCCAGCAGCAGGTCGTGTTCGCCGGTGTCGATCCGGACCCGGGCGAGACGCCACGAGGCGTCCACCGCGAAGTCCAGCGTCTCGGCGTGGGGTGACGGGTCCGAGGTCTGGATCTGGCTGAACGAGCGCCAGCCCATCGGACCGGGGGCGGACCGGAACTCCTCGGTCCCGACCGGCTCCCCGTCGTCCAGCACGGTGTAGCGACCGAACGGCATCCCCCCAGCGTATCGGCGCGTTCATGTCCGGATGCGTGCCGGGATCGCCGCGCGTATCGTGGGCTCGGTGGAGGGGACGGCCGCTGGGGATCCGCAGCGTGGCGTCGAGACCGCGCACGGCACCGCCGGTATGCGCGTGCTCGTGTCGTTCGCCGTGGAATCGCCGCCTTCGGGATCGCCTGGCTCGCGACGCCGTGGCAGGCGGCCTCCCTGATCGGATGGAGCGTTGCCGCGGCCGTCTTCATCGCCTGGATCTGGTTCATGGTCGCGGGGATGGGCGGCGCGGCCACGGCCAGGCACGCGGCGGTCGAGGACCTCTCGCGTTCCACCGCCGACCTGGTCCTGATCCTCGCGAGCGTCACGAGCCTGATCGGGGTGGGCCTCTCGCTCCTCGAGGCGTCGGACACCGAGGGCCTGGAGAAGGCCATGATCGTGGCGGTCGCCTCGGTGAGCGTGATCCTGTCCTGGGCGACCGTTCACACCGTGTTCACGCTGCGCTACGCGAGGCTCTACTACGCCGGAGGAGGGGGGATCGACTTCAACGGGGACCGGGCGCCCGCCTACACCGACTTCGCCTACCTCGCGTTCACGATCGGGATGACCTATCAGGTCTCGGACACGTCGATCGCGTCGAAGGCGATCAGGCGAACGGCCCTGCGCCACGCCTACATGTCGTACCTGTTCGGAACCGTCGTCGTCGCGATGACGATCAACGTCGTGGCCGGGCTGTTCAACCGGTAGCCCCACCCGCGGGCCCCCGGCCACTCGCTACATCGGGCTGACGAGCTGGAAGTAGTTGTCGTCGGGGTCGGCGAACGTGGCGACCGACATCTCGGCGGCGCCGGCCTCGTCGCCGACGTCGGGGGCGTACGGTTCCTGGATCACCCGCGCGCCGGCGGCCTTCAGGCGTTCGAAGTCGCCCTTCACGTCGCCGGTCTCGATGTTCCAGATGACCCGGCCCGGATGAGCGTTCTTGCCCTTGACCTCTGTGTGCTGGGACACGGTGAACCCGCCGGTGCCGAGCTGCCACCAGGTGTAGCCGCCCTCGCTGCCGGCCGGGGCCCCGAAGAGCTTGGTGTAGTACGCCACCAGCGGCGCGGGATCCTCGCTCCCGATCAGGACGCTGTTGAGGTTCATGCGGCCTCCTTCCTCGTGGGATCTGCCTGAGGGACGCTATCCCCGTTCGATGGTCTCGAAACCCAGACGGAGCCGGACCCCGGAACTCATCGGTGCGCCCGGGGACCGCCCACGACGGACCGCGCTACCAGGGGACGCCGGAGGCCGACGCGAGGAACCGCATCAGCGGCGAGATCCGATCGCAGTCCCGCACGAAGGTCGCCATGAACGTCGTGGAGGTGACCTGCTTGTCCGTGAGCCGGACCGACCCCGTGAAGCTCTTGCGCTTGATGTCCTCGATCATCGGGTGATCCGCGTCGAACCCGCGTGGCGGGCGCTTCAGCGTCTCCTCCGAGGGGTCGAGCGTGCCCCGGGCTTTCTTCCACGCGGCCGGCTCGTCCGCGATCCGCCGCCGGATCGCCAGGAGGACCTCGGGCTCCGGCATCCACATCCCGCCGGCGACGAAGCACCCGCCCGGCTCGAGGTGCAGGTAGTAGCCGGGACCGTGGACACCCTTGCCCCCGAGCTGGAAGTGCGCGCCCGCATGCGTCTTGTACGGGCTCTTGTCCCTGGAGAAGCGGACGTCACGGTGGATCCGGAACAGCGAACCACCCGATGGGCGCGGATCGGCGACGAGATTGGAGCTGATCGAGCGCAGCTCGGGACCGACGTCCGAGATGAAATCGAGGAACGGCTGCCGGAGCGACCGCTCGTACCGATCCTTGTGCTCGTTGAACCACGCCCGGTCGTTGTGACGTTTCAGATCGCCCAGGAACGCAAGCGCGTCGTCGTCGAAGTACCTCACCAGCCTCCCTCAGCCTGCCGTGGTCCGATGATCCAGAGGCAACCTAACGGCCGAGCGTACTGGGCGTCCTTCGATCGTCGGGAGGGCCGTGGCTCCGTTGACTTAGGAGCGATACCTGCCTAAGGTCGAGTCGAACCACCCCATGGCCGGGGTTTCACATGCGAGGGAAGCTGTTCGGTGTGGCTTGCGCACTCCGTACGTCAAGGACGACCCCTGAGCGGCGTGCTGTCCGGACGTCCTTGGGAGACCGGGCGTGCTGAACTCCCGCCGCGTTGAGCTGGAGGCGCCCAGCGTCGAATGCCCACGCTGCGGATCTGGGCTGGTCGTTCCCGCGCTGTCCGGCGGTCCGTCGGAGTACGTACTCCAGCTCCGGAGCGGCAGCGCCCCGACGGGCGGGAGCGGCCCGATGGGCGAGTGGCTGTGCCGGTCGTGCGGTCTGCGTTGGCCGGACGATCGATCGTCGGCCGTGGTCGCCCTCGCAGACGCCGCTCCCGAACCCGTCCCGGCGGCGATGTCCGAAGAGCTGATCGAGCTCGTCGACCTCCCGGAGATCCAGGGTTCGAGCGGCGTGACGTCCGTTCGTGTCGCCTCCGCGCTTCGACAGGCGAGAGAGGCGCGAGGACTCACCCTGTCGGATGCCGCAGCCGCGACGCGGATCTGGGATCGGTACCTGCAGGCGCTGGAAGCCAACGCCCCACTCGAGGAGTTCCCCGCCCCGGTCTACGCCCGGTCCTTCCTGCGCGCGTATGCGGAGTTCCTGGGCCTCGAGACCGACCTCATGGTCAACCGGTTCGACGAAGACCATCCGGCGGCAGGGGATCCGATCCTCCAGCCGCTTCCCGACCCTCGACCGCGGCGACGGGCCGCCGTCAACGTGCTCGTGTTCGCTTCGATCCTGGCCCTTGTGGCGATGGCGGTCGCGAGGATCGATGCCGGACGCGACCAGGGACCGCCCCCGCCACTTCCGGTCGCGTCGCCGGATGTGTCTGTTGGCCGATCCATCCTGACGCGGCCGCCGCCTCAGGCGCCGATCGAAGGCATCAGGGCGGTCTTGCAGCTGCAGGATCGCTGCTGGGTGGTGGCCGTCGCGGATGGAACGACCCTCGAGCAAGGGAGGACGCTGGAAGCCGGCGACCGGCTCGTGTTCCGCGCCGACCGGATCCTGCAGCTGGAGCTGGGGAGCGCCGGTGCCGTCGAGCTGGAGGTGAACGGCGATCTTGTTCGTACGGGCGACCTCGGCGAGGTCGTCCGCCTGGAGCTCCGCTGGAAGGACGGCGAGGTCGTCACCACCTTCGTCTGACGGCGTTGCTGTGAGCAGGACGGCGTGTTGACTCTCCCGCGGCCGTTGCTCGGGCCGGACCGTGTGTGGCCGCCGAGATCGTCGCGGCGATGCGCAAGGATCGCTTCGAGATCCGCGTCGGCCGCATCAAGCAGCTCGCCGTGATCAGCCGGATCAGCCGGATCAGCCCGACGCTCGCGGATTCGATCGCCGCGCGGGCAACCGGTTGACGTGACCGAGTTCGTCAGGGTCCGTGCCCGTCAGAGCTCGCGGAGCTCGGCTCTCGCCGCGAGCTCCTCGGCCCTCGCGGCGTCCAGCGCGCCCGCCCCGGGGAGCTCGGCGTTCGCCGCGGCCGCGCCCAGCGCGAGCCGCAACGCGTCCGGCCACCGATCCCCGCGATCGAGCCCGACGACCAGCCCGCCGAGGAACGCGTCGCCGCTGCCGACCGGGTAGCGGCCGCGTTCGTACAGCGCTCCCTCGTAGGTCGTGCCGTCGGGCGCGACCACCGTGACCCCGTCCGCCCCTCGGGTCACGATCCCGGCGTGGCCGCCACCGCCCGCGAGCTCCCGGAGCTCCGCGCAGGCGGCGATGGCGTCGTCGCGGCCATCGGCGGATCGACCGAACAGCCCGGAGGCCTCCGTGGCGTTCACCTTCACGATCTCGGGACCGGCGTCCAGGGCGAGACGCAGTGGCTCGCCTTCCGCGTCGAGCGCGACCCGCATGCCGGCCGCTCGAGCCTCCGCCAGCAGGTCGCGGTACCCACCGTCCCGCAGCCCCCGGGGCATCGACCCCGAGATCGTGAGCCAGTCGCCCGGCCCGAACATGCCGCTCGCCGCCTCCATGAGCTCGACCCACGCGGCCTCCGGCGCGACCGGACCGTGCTCGTAGAACTCCGTCAGGTCGCCCGCGCTCCGGTCGGCGACCGACAGCGACGACCGATTCTCCTCGTGGGTCCAGACGAACGCGCCGCCGATCCCCTCGGCCTGCAGGGCTTCCTCGAGCCACCTCCCGGCGTGTCCACGAAGGATCGCCGCGACCCGAACGTCCCCGCCCAGACGATGGGCCGCGCGCGCCGCGTTCAGGCCCTTGCCCCCGGCGACCTGCACGAACCCGAGCGGTCGGTGGATCCCGCCGGCCACGAGCCGTTCGACCTCGAACAGCCTGTCGATCGAGGGGTTCGCCGCCAGGCAGACGATCACGCCGGAACGTTACCCGGCGAGGTCGACGCCCCGCTCGATCGGGTGCGAGACTCGCGATCGTGGCGAAGGTCACGATCATCGGCGCGGGCAGCGTCGAGTTCACGAGGGGGATCCTCGCGGACCTGTGCGCCTACGAGGAGCTGCACGGGTCGCTCGAGATCGCCCTCCACGACATCGACCCCGAGCGTCTCGCGTACGCGCTCCGGGCGGCCGATCAGATCGTGGAGAGCTCGAATGCCGGATACGACGTCTCGGCGCACGAGTCGCGGGCGTCGGCGTTCGAGGGCGCCGACTACCTGATCAACGAGATCCAGGTGGGCGGGTACCCGGCGACGCGGACCGACTTCGACGTCCCGAAGACGTTCGGGCTACGCCAGACGATCGGCGACACGATCGGCATCGGCGGGATCATGCGTGGTCTCCGCACGATCCCGGTAATGATCGAGATGGCCGATGAGATGGTCGAGCGATGCCCCGACGGCCTCCTGCTCAACTACACGAACCCGATGGCGATGGTGCCCTGGGGGATCTGGAGCGGTTCGCGCCTGCCCGCCGCCAACGTGGTGGGCGTCTGCCACAGCGTCCGCGACACGCACGCGTTCCTCGCACGCACGGTCGGGGTCCCGGAGCGGCGCGTCGAGTTCCGAACTGCGGGGTTCAACCATCAGTGCTTCGTCTACGTGTTCCGCGACCGCGAGTCCGGCGAGGACCTGTACCCGCGACTGCGGGAGATCGTCGATGCCGACCCCGAGGGGCTCGGGCGGCGGGTGCGCGTCGAGCTCTTCAAGCGGTTCGGCTACTTCCCGACCGAGTCCTCCGAGCACAGCGCCGAGTACGTGCCGTGGTTCCTGTCGCACGACGAGCAGGTCGAGCGCTACCGGATCGAGGTCGACGAGTACCTGCGTCGCTCTAAGGAGAACCTCGCGGAGTGGGAAGGGGTCAGGCGCGCGCTCGACGCCGGCGAGGAGCTCAAGGTCGAACGCAACGACGAGCTCGCGAGCCAGTTCGTCCGGGCGCTCGAGACCGGGGCGGAGACCGAGCTCTACGGGAACGTCCGCAATGACGGATCCATCGAGGGCCTCCCCGACGACGCCTGTATCGAGGTGCCGGTGCGGGTCGGTCGCGACGGCGTCCAGGCGACGCGGTTCGGCGCTATCCCAGCCGCGTGCCTGGCGCTCAACCGGACGTTCCTGAACGTCGTCGAGCTCACGGTCCGCGCGGTCGTCGAGGGCTCGCGCGAGCTGGTCTATCAGGCCGCGCTCGTCGACCCGAACACGGCAGCCAGCCTCACGGTCGAGGCGATGGTCGAGATGGTGGACGAGCTGATCGACGCGCACGGGGAGCTGATCCCCGAACCGATCCGCCGCGGCTAGGCCCCCGCGCCGGTCGCGATGGTCACCGCGACGCCGGCCTCCGTGAGCTCGCGGATCGCCGCCTCGGGGGCGCCCTCGTCCGTGATCAGCTCGTCGACCGCGCCGGGCGGGCAGATCTGCGCGAACGCGACCCGTCCGAGCTTGGAGCTGTCGGCCACCACGACGACCAGGCGGGCGCGCTCGATCATCGTCCGGTTGGTGTGGGCCTCGATCTCGTGATGCGTGGTGAGCCCGGCCTCGAGCGAGATGCCGTCGACGCCGACGAACGCCACGTCCAGGTTCAGGCGTTCGAGCGCCTGCTCGGCGACGGGACCGACCAGCTCGTAGGACTCGGAGCGTGCGGTGCCGCCGGTGACCACGAGTCTCAGATCGGCGCGGATCGCGAGCTCGCCCGCGATGTTGAGGGCGTTGGTGACGACGGTGATCCCGCGCCGGTCCAGGATCGCCCGCGCGACCTCCGTCGTGGTCGTCCCCCCGGTCAGCCCGACCACGGCACCGTCCGCGACGCGTGTGGCGGCCTCAGCGGCGATCCGCCGCTTCTCCACCTGGTGCCGCGCGGCCTTGTACCGCAGGGGGAGCTCGTACAGCACGTCGTGCGCGACGGCGCCGCCGTGGGTGCGGGCGAGCATCCGCTGTTGCTCCAGGAGTTGGAGATCGCGCCGGACCGTGGCGGCCGAGACGCCGAGCCGCTCGACCAGTGCGGTGACGTCGACCGTGCCCTCGGCCGCCAGGGCCTCCAACACCGCCGCCACCCGTTCGGCCTGCCGCATCGAGCGCGAGCATACCCCCGAAATGCGTGTTTCCGGCCGGGCCCCGCTTGACCGGATGCTCGTTCCTGATCTAGGTTGGCCGGGAATGAGCGCGATCGCGCAGGAGGTGGAGAGCCAGCCGGCGTGCTGGTCGCGCGCGGCCGACCTCGCGGCTCCCCTGGGGGACGAGCTCGGTGCGCCGGGGCGAAGGGTCGCGGTCGCCGGGTGCGGGACCTCCCTGCACGTCGCCCAGGCGTTCGCCTCGCTTCGCGAGGCGAGCGGCCGGGGAGAGACGGATGCCTTCCCCGCCTCCGAGTTCCCGAACGCCCGAGGCTACGACCGCGTCGTGGCGATCAGCCGGAGCGGCACGACCACCGAAGTGGTCCAGCTCCTGGAGGGCCTCGGCCACGTGCCCCGAACGGTCGTCACCGCGAACGTCTCCTCGCCCGTCACCGGGCTCGCCGAGACGACGATCGCCCTCGACTTCGCCGACGAGCGCTCCGTCGTGCAGACGCGGTTCGCGACGTCGGCGTTGGCGCTGTTCCGTGCGCACCTCGGACAGGATCTCCGTCGAGCGATCGCCGACGGCGAACGCGCCATTACCCAGCGGCTCGAACCGGAGCCGACGGGGTTCGACCACGTGGTGTTCCTCGGGCACGGCTGGACCGTGGGGATCGCGGAGGAGGCCGCCCTCAAGCTCCTCGAGGCGACGCAGACGTACAGCGAGGCATACCCCGCCATGGAATACCGACACGGACCCATCAGCCTCGCCGGCGAGCGATCACTCGTATGGATCCTCGGCTCGCCCGACCCGGCCGTGGCGGAGGACGTGCGGGCGACCGGCGCCAGCGTGCGCGTGGCCTCGCTCGACCCGATGGCCGAGCTCGTCCTGGTGCACCGGATGGTCATCGCGCTCGCCGACGCCAAGGGCCTGGACCCCGATCATCCCGCGCACCTGACGCGCTCGGTCGTGCTCCCGTGACCCGCTCCCGAAAGCCAGACCGGAGGTGTTCCTCATGAGACGAAGGATGTTGGTTGGGCTCGTCGTGCTCGGCCTGTTCGCCGCCGCGTGCACCGGAGGAGACGACGACGAGAGCGCGACCACCGGCGAGACGGCGTCCGGCCCCGTAACGCTCACGTTCTGGCACGGCTACACGGACTACGAGGCGGACTCGCTGAACGCGTTGCTCGACCAGTGGAACGCCGAGAACCCCGACATCACGATCGACCCGCTGTTCGTCAACAACGACAAGGCGCTGCAGAAGCTCACGGTCGCCCTCCAGGGAGGCGAGCCGCCCGACATCACGTACCAGTACGGCTCGTCGCTCCCGCAGATCGCGGAGGCGCCGGGCCTGGTCGATCTCACCGACTGGGTCCAGAGCCCCGAGGTCGACTGGGAGGACTTCGTCGCGGGCGCTCGCGACGCCGCGACCTTCGAGGGCAGGGTCCTCGGGGTGCCCGCGCTCATCGACAACCTCGCGGTCGTCTACAACAAGACGCTGTTCGACGAGGCCGGCGTCGAGTACCCAAACGCCGACTGGACGTGGGACGACTTCCGGGCCGCCGCGAAGGCGCTGACCGATCCCGCGAACAAGCAGTTCGGCTTCTCCTACCCGATGGACGCCTCCGAGGACACCGTCTGGCACTACGACCCGCTGCTGTGGCAGAACGGTGGCTCGATCCTGACCGAGGACAACAGCCAGGCGGCGTTCAACTCGCCCGAGGGCGTCGAGGCGCTCGAGGTCCTGACGGGGATGGCCGTCGAGGACGAGTCGGTGTTCCTCGACCTGCAGAACTCGCCGTACACGGGGCTGTTCAACAGCGGGAAGATCGGGATGCTGGTGACCGGGCCGTGGGACCTCTCGAGCTTCCCCGACGTCGACTACGGCGTCGAGATCCTGCCCGGGTTCGACGGCGACCACCAGACGATCGCCGGTCCCGACATGTGGACCGTGTTCGACAATGGGGACGGGCATGCGCAGGCGGCGCTCGACTTCGTCGCGTGGCTGACCGCGGCCGATCAGATGAAGGCCGACGCGCTGGCGACGGGCCACCTGCCCTTCCGGCTCTCGGTGATCGACGACACGGCATTCGTCGACGAGTTCGGCAAGACGATCCCGGGGGTCGACGTCTTCGCGGAGAACCTGACGAACGTCGAGCAGGCGCGACCGGTGCTCGCGGCCTATCCCCAGGTCTCGGAGGCGATGGGGCTCGCGATCGTGTCGGCGATGCTCGGCGAGAAGGACCCGCAGACCGCCCTCGACGACGCCGCGGCGCAGGCGAACGATGCGCTGGCGCTCGCCGGGTAGGCTGGGCGACCTGACCGCCGGGAGGGCTCTGAGGACGGTGGATCGGTTTCGGCGGTTCCTGGTCTCGGATCACGCCGCCGGATGGGCCTTCATCCTGCCCTCGGTGATCCTGATCGCCGTCTTCGGGATCGTCCCGATCCTGTGGGGCCTGATCCTCTCGTTCCAGAAGGCGGGCCTGATCTCGCCGGAGCGCGAGTGGGTGGGGGTCAGCAACTACGCGAAGATCGCGAGCGACCCCAAGGCGCGGCAGGCGGCCGTCAACACGATCTACTACTCGGCGCTGTTCGTCCCGGCGTCGATCCTGGTCGCGCTGTTCATCGCCCACGCGTTGAACCGCCGGATCGCGTTCGTCCGCTTCTACCGCCTCGCGGTGTTCATCCCGGTGGTCACGTCCACGATCGCGACGGGGATCATGTTCCTGTGGCTGTTCGACAAGAACTACGGCCTGGCGAACTGGCTGCTCGGCAAGGTCGGTCTGGGGCCGTTCGGGTTCTTCGAGGATCCCAACCAGGCGATGATCGCGCTGGTCCTGATGACGGTGTGGGGCTGGCTGGGGTTCGACACGATCATCTACCTGGCCGCCCTGCAAGGTGTCCCGCAGGAGCTGCTCGAGGCGGCGTCGATCGACGGGGCGAGCCGCTGGAGCTCGTTCTGGCGCGTGACCTGGCCGATGCTCGGCCCGGCGACGCTCCTGCTCGTGGTGTGGTCGACGATCAGCGCCCTGCAGCTGTTCGACGAGGTGTTCTTCGTGACCCACGGCGGGCCGCTCGGCCGGACGTCGGTCGTGGTGTTCTACGTCTACCGGCTGGCCTTCGAGCAGGGCCTCGGGAGCCTGTCGCTCGCCGGCTACGCCGCCGCCATCGCCTACGTGCTGTTCCTGGTGATCCTGCTGCTGACCCTGGCGCAGTTCTGGCTGGGCCGACGCGTCGTCCACTACTCCTCATGAGCGCCGTCGCCGAGGCACCCGTCGTCCTCACCCGATCCGATCCGCGTTCCCTGCCCGGCGAGACCGGGATGGTCGAGCGCCCACGCAGACGCTTCCTGCCGTTCGACCCCTGGCACCTGTTCCTCGCGCCGCTCGCCGCCGTGATGCTGCTGCCGCTGCTGTGGATGGTGGTGACGTCGCTCCAGACCGAGGCGCAGACCTTCCACTTCCCGCCGATTCTGTGGCCGGGGACGCCCCGGTTCGGCAACTACTCCGAGGTGCTCGGCCAGTCGGCGTTCGGTACCTGGTTCTGGAACACCACGGTCGTGACGGTCACCGTCGTCGCCAGCAACCTCGTCCTGTGCACGCTCGCGGCGTATGCCTTCGCCAGGATCCACTTCCTCGGGCGCACGTTCGTGTACTTCGTGATCCTGGCCACGCTGATGGTGCCGCTGCAGGTCGTGCTGATCCCCACGTTCCTGATCGTGAAGGAGCTCGGCCTGCTCGACCGCCTCGGCGCGCTCGTCGTACCGAACCTGGTCAACGTCTTCGGTATCTTCCTGCTCACGCAGTTCTTCAGAACGCTGCCGATCGAGCTCGAGGAGGCCGCGCGCATCGACGGCGCCTCGCGCCTGTCGATCCTGCTGCGCATCGTCGTCCCGCTGTCGCTGCCGGCGCTCGCGACGCTGGCCGTGATCCAGTTCCTGTGGACCTGGAACGACTTCCTGTGGCCGCTCGTGACGATCCTCACCAACCAGGACGCGTTCACGCTGCAGCTCGGGCTCGCGACCTTCCAGGGAGCCCACAACACGCAGTGGCACCTCGTCTCGGCCGCCAACATCATGTCGATGCTGCCGATGATCGTCCTGTTCCTGCTCGCCCAGCGGTACTTCGTGCGCGGCATCGCCACCCAGGGTCTGAAGGGCTAGCGCGATGGCCCGTGTCGCGTTCGACCACGTCACGAAGGTGTACCCGGGGCCGGTCGTCGCGGTCGACGACCTCACCCTCCAGGTGGCCGACGGCGAGTTCCTGATCCTGGTCGGGCCGTCCGGGTGCGGGAAGTCGACCGCGCTGCGGATGGTGGCCGGCCTCGAGCGGATCAGCGAAGGGACGATCGCGATCGGCGACCGAGTCGTGAACGACGTGCCGCCGAAGGATCGCGACATCGCGATGGTGTTCCAGAACTACGCGCTCTACCCGCACATGACGGTCGAGAAGAACCTCGGGTTCGGCCTGCGTCGGCGCCGGACGCCTCGGGAGGACGTGCGCGCGCGCGTCGACGATGTCAGCCGTCTGCTGGGGCTCGAGGATCTCCTGCGCCGCCGACCGGGGCAGCTCTCCGGGGGCCAACGCCAGCGGGTGGCGATGGGCCGCGCGCTCGTTCGGGAGCCCGAGGTCTTCCTCCTGGACGAGCCGCTGTCGAATCTTGACGCGCAGCTCCGGGTCCAGATGCGATCGGAGCTGAAGAGGCTGCACGAACGCGTCGGCGCCACTACGATCTACGTCACCCACGACCAGGTCGAAGCGATCACGCTCGGCGAACGGATCGCCGTGCTCTCCGGCGGGGTGCTGCAGCAGGTCGGCCCGCCTCAGGAGGTCTACGACGATCCGGCCAACGTCTTCGTGGCACGATTCATCGGGTCGCCGCCGATGAACCTGTTGAAGGGCAACGCCACCGACGGCTGTATCCGGCTCGGCGGCGTCGAGTTCCGCGACCCGCAGGTGCCCGAGGGCGAGGTGCTCGTCGGCATCAGGCCGGAGGGGCTCCGTCCGGTGGGGCAGGAGCACGAGGGGCCCACGCTCGAGGTGGGCGTCGAGGTGGTGGAGCCGCTCGGAGACGAGGTGCTCGTCCACGGGTCGATCGACGCGAGCCCCGCCCACGTGCGCATCGGGCCGGAGGATCCGGCGTTGCTCGCCGACGGCGAGGAGGATCGGGCCACGATCACGCTCCGCCTCCCCCCCGAGGAACGCCCCCGCCCCGGATCGCGCCTGCAGGTCGCGATCGCGCCCCACGCGATCCGGCTGTTCGACCCGGTGAGCGGCCGGGCCATCCGACCCACGTGACCGGCGAACGGCGAACGATCGCGTCGCTCTCGGTCCTGTGTCTCGTGCTCGTCGGCGTGACCGCGTGGGCCCTCGTGACCCGCCAGGCCGCAGCGCCATCGTCGGGCGAGGGTTCCGTCTCGTGGGTGGCGACCGACGGCGACGATGCGGGGCCGGGGACCCGAGACGAACCGTGGGCCACGCTGCAGCACGCGGCGGACTCGGTCCGTCCGGGCGCGACGGTGTACGTGCGCGCCGGCGTGTACGAGCAACGGGTCGAGATCCGAGCCTCGGGGACGCCCGGACGATCGATCACGTTCGCGGCGGCTCCGGGCGAACGGGTCGTGCTCGACGGCTCTTCGCTCGAGGTCCCCGCGGGCCAGAGCGCCGTGATCGCGATCGACTCCCAGCGCTTCGTCACGATCCTCGGTTTCGAGATCACGGGGTACCGGAGCGACGTGTCCGGGCACGTGCCGATCGCGATCCTGGTGACGGGCGCCGCCGACCACATCCGGCTCGCCGGCAACGTCGTCCGCGACATGGGGACGACGTTCGAGGGCCCCAACGGCGGGGACGCACACGGGATCGCCGTGTTCGGCACCTCAGGCGATCATCCGATCGAGGAGGTCGAGATCGTGGACAACGAGCTCGCGAACCTCACCCTGGGTTCGTCCGAGGCGCTGGTCGTGAACGGCAACGTGAAGGACTTCCGCATCGAGGGCAACGAGGTCCACGACACGAACAACATCGCGATCGACGTGATCGGCTTCGAGGGCACCGCCCCCGATCCCACCGTCGACCAGGCGCGCGACGGGATCGTGCGCGGCAACCTGGTGTGGAACGTCGACAGCTACGGGAACCCGGCCTACGGCAACGACCGGAGCGCGGACGGCATCTACGTCGACGGCGGCCGCGACATCCTGGTCGAGGGCAACACGATCCACGACGTGAACATCGGGATCGAGCTCGCCAGCGAACACGCTGGTCGTTCCACCCGGAACATCACGGCACGCAACAACCTGATCGACGACTCGACGGCGATCGGGATCGCGATCGGAGGCTACGACCGCCGCAGGGGGAGTACCGAGGACTCCGTCATCGTCAACAACACCGTCGTGAACACCGACGGCGTCGAGCTGCTCGTGCAGTTCGACACGCGGAACAACGTCATCGCGAACAACGTCATCGTCGCGGGTGAGCGCCA
>DAIOFZ010000018.1:0-27199 GCA_036745475.1 Actinomycetota bacterium
CGGCCGGCTCAGGTGGTCGAACCCAGCGAGACCGCGGTGGACTCGACCGATGCACCGGCCGAACCGCGTCGCGGCTTCGGCGGCGCACTCTTCGGGCAGCGCGGCGGGTCCGTGATGCCGCCGGTCGGGCGCTCGCTCGGGCGTGGCCTCCTCGCCGTCGTGTCCTCGCCCATCCTGGTGGCGATCGCCGTCCTCGTGCCGCTGATCGCGTGGCTCGCCCTGTTCGCGCTCGGGTTCCAGGGCCGACCCGCGCTGCTGGTCGACGTCCTCGCACTCCCGCCGATCGCGACGTACTTCGATCTCGGGACAGGGGAGAGCCTGTTGGGGCTCGGACCGTCGTTCCTGATCTTCACCGGCGTGGCGATCCTGATTCGGGGCGTGCTCTACGGCCTGCTCGCGGGGATGATCGTGGAGTCGCTCGAGGACGGTCGTGTGAGTTCCTGGGGGCTGCTCCGAGGCGTCGCGGCGATCCCGACCGTGATCGTCGTCCAGGTGCTCTCGTTCACGCTCATCCTGGCCAGCAACATCATCTTCCCGGTCCTCGGCCCCGGGATCGGGCTGCTCGCCGCCGTCGGGTCGCTCGTCGGCGGCCTGTTCTTCCTCGGGTTCGCGCCGACCGCTGCCGTCCGGCAACGCCGAGGCGTGGTCGAGACCATCCGGCGTTCGGGTAGGGCCGCGATGACGCCGGGGAGCCGGCATCTCCTGTTCTGCGGCCTGTACTTCTTCATCGCACTGCCCGTCGTCGTCGGTCTGGCCCCGGGCGGGGGAGAGGTCACCGCGAACCCGTCGTTCTTCGGCTGGGTCTTCGTGCTTGCCGCGAGCGTGCTCCACCTGGGCTTCATGGGCGGGCTCGCCTACCGCTGGATCGTCGTCGAGCCTTCCGTCCCCGAGCAACCGGTGCAGCGCCGCAGGGCTTCGCAGCGCCAGCCCTCCCGGCGCGCCTCGAGCCGGCGTTGATCCGGAACGCCGAGGCCCGGCCGCGACAACGTCGCTGGTAGACTGCGCGTTCGCCGGCGTTTCGACGCCGAGCTCACACGCCCGGGGATCGCCCCGCGGGGTCCCGGCCGGGTTCAGGGTCAAGCAAGCGACGCGCGAGCGGCAACCCCTGAGCACGAGCCGGGCCGCTGGCGAGCCGAACCGGGCGGAGGGACGAACCGGAAGGAGGGCACCATGCCTGTCGTCACCAGGCGGGAGCTCCTCGAGGCAGGGGTGCACTTCGGGCACCAGACCAGACGCTGGAACCCGAAGATGGGCCGGTACCTGTACGGGGAACGCTCCGGGATCTACATCATCGACCTCGAGAAGACTCTGTCGGGTCTCGAGGAGGCCTACGCCCACGCGAGGGATCTCGGCCGCCGCGGCGGGGTGATCCTGTTCGTCGGGACGAAGAAGCAAGCGCAGGAGGTCATCTCCGAGCACGCCGCACGGATCGGGATGCCGTTCGTCACGACACGCTGGCTCGGCGGGATGCTCACGAACTTCCAGACGGTCTCGCGACGCCTGCTCCGCCTGCGCGAACTGCGCGAGATGGAACGCACGGGCGCGTTCGACTTCCTCCCCAAGCGGGAGGCGATCCGCCTGCGGCACGAGAAGGAGAAGCTCGAGCGCAACCTCGGCGGCATGCAGAGCCTCGAACGGCTCCCCGACGCGATCTTCGTGATCGACACCAAGAAGGAGCACATCGCGGTCAACGAGGCGCGCAAACTCGGCATCTCGGTCATCGCGATCGTGGACACGAACTGCGATCCGGACGAGGTGGACTTCGTGATCCCGGGCAACGACGACGCGATCCGATCGGTCTCGCTCGTCACCCGGCTGATCGCGGATGCCCTGACCGAGGGACGGCAGGAGGGCCGGGAGGCCGTCGTGACGCGCGCGACCGGTCCCGAGATCGAGCCCGAGCCCGCCCCGGCGCCCAAACCCACGGCCGCGCCCGGTCCGACACCCGATCCCGCCCGGGCCCCCGAACCCGCTCCCGCCCCCGAGGTGGCCGCGGAGGCCGAGGCGATCGTTCCCGATACGGTCCCGGCCGCCGAGGCCGAGCCGACGCAAGCGGGCTGAAGGCCGATGGCGGAGATCAACGCACGCCTGGTGAAGGACCTCCGTGATCGCACCGGCGCCGGCATGATGGAGTGCAAGAAGGCGCTCCAAGAGGCGGACGGCGATCTCGACAAGGCGGAGGAGATCCTTCGGACGAAGGGGCTCGCGTCTGCGGCCGGCCGGGCGGGTCGCTCGGCGAACCAGGGGCTCATCGAGGCCTACATCCACTTCAACAACACGGTCGGGGCGATGGTGGAGGTCAACTGCGAGACGGACTTCGTCGCCAACACGGACGAGTTCAAACAGCTCGCCAAGGACCTGGCGCTCCACGTCGCGAGCCCCTCGGCGCCGAGGTACGTCACCCGCGACGAGGTCGCCGCGGACGAGCTTGCGTCCGAGCGACGCATCTTCGAGGCGCAGGCCCGGGACATGGGCAAGCCCGACGACGTGGTCCCCAGGATCGTCGAGGGCAAACTCAAGACGTTCTACGCAGAGACGGTCCTGCTCGACCAGCCGTACGTGAAGGACGACTCGAAGACGATCCAGCAGCTCCTCGACGAGATGTCGTCCAGGGTCGGGGAGAAGGTGGCCGTGCGTCGGTTCGTTCGGTATCGGCTCGGCGAGGAGACCGGGTAGGGTAGGCGTCATGCCGGAGGGGGACGACGCGCAGGAGACGATCCGGCCGCTCTACCACCGCGTGCTGCTCAAACTCTCCGGGGACGCCTTCGCCCCGACGGACACCGGCTACGGCATCTCGACGGCGTCCACGGGCCTGCTGGCGCGCGAGCTCGCCGACGTGGTGGACCTCGGGGTGCAGTGCGCCGTCGTCGTCGGCGGCGGCAACATCTTCCGCGGGCGCCAGGCGCCGGGGATCGATCGGTCCCGCGCGGACTACATGGGCATGCTCGCCACCGTGATGAACGCGCTCGCGCTGCAGGACGCGCTCGAGAAGATCCACGTACCCACGCGGGTCCAGACCGCGATCCACATGGCGCAGATCGCCGAACCCTACATCCCTCTCCGCGCGATCAGGCATCTGGAGAAGGGTCGGGTCGTCGTGTTCGCCGCCGGGATCGGCGCGCCGTACTTCTCGACGGATACGACCGCGGCCCAACGTGCGCTCGAGATCGGCGCGCAGGCGATCCTGAAGGGGACGAAGGTCGACGGCGTGTACACCGCAGACCCCCACCTGGACCCCACGGCGGAACGCTTCGAGACGATCGAGTACCTCGACGTACTCCGCGAGGGGTACCAGGTCATGGACGCCACGGCGATCAGCCTCTGCATGGAGAACGGCCTGCCGATCATCGTGTTCGACGTCCGATCGCAGGGGAACATCCGCCGAGCGGTGTCCGGGGAGCCGATCGGGACGCTGGTGCACGGTGGTGTCCGATGACGGTGGACTCCGCGCTGAAGGCGGCCACCGAGAAGATGGACAAGGCGATCTCGGTGCTGAAGGACGAGCTCGCCGGGGTACGGACGGGACGCGCGACCCCCGCGTTGCTGCAGCGGGTGGTCGTGGATTACTACGGCACGCCGGTGCCGATCCAGCAGCTGGCGTCGTTCTCGGTGCCCGAACCGCGAACACTGGTGATCTCGCCGTTCGACCGGAACGCGATCGCCGCGATGGAGAAGGCCATCATGACGAGCGACCTGGGGATCACCCCGGGCAACGACGGCACGGTGATCCGGCTGAGCTTCCCCCCCCTGACCGAGGAGCGCCGTAAGGAGCTGATCAAGCTGGTCCATCACCGCGGCGAGGAGGGCAGGGTTGCCGTTCGGAACATCCGGCGGCACTCGAAGGAAGAACTCGAGAAACTTGAGCGAGAAGGTGGCATCTCGGAGGATGACCTCGTGCGCTCCGAGAAGGAGCTTCAGAAGCTCACCGACAAGCACATCTCGGACATCGACGAGGTCGTGGCCCACAAGGATGCCGAGCTCAAGGAGATCTGAGCGTGCCGGAGAACGAGGAACGGAACGAGGGCGAGGACCTCTTCGAGGATCTCGACAAGTTCTTCGCGCCGATCCAGGACGTCGACTGGCCTGAGTCGTCTGAGGGCAAGGGTTCGGAACAGGCGGCGGGCGGGCAAGGCGGCGACGAGTCGTCGCGCGTGGAACCCGAGCAGCCAGAGGGTGAACCCGAGGACGGGGAGGCGGCATCCGAGCCCGGCGCGGGCCAACCCTCAGGCGGCGACGAGCCATTCGCGGCCCCGGAGTCGCCGTCCGAGGCCGACGTCGAGCGAGAGCAGGGCGGGGTCGGCGGGTTCTTGTTCGAGGCCGAGGCGGAGGGCTACGACGTCGACGAGGACGCCGATGCCGGCTCGAGAGGCTACGTCGATCTGCCCGGCGACGACGCGGGCGTGGCCGAGCTGATCGAGGAGACCGAGACCGTGGTGGTGCCGGAGAAGCTGGAGGACGCGCCGGACATCGAGGCCGTCGAGGCCGCGGCCGACCACTTCGCCGAGTCCGTCCGGGACGAGGTGCAGGTCGAGCCCGCGGCGCCGGTGTCACACCCCACCGAGGAGGTGGCGATCGCCCAGCTCCTCGGCGAGGAGGGCGCGGCGGATGAGGCCGAGACCTCGCGGACGGTCCGGGTGGGGGCCGAGGGCTTCGGGGGGCCGAGCTGGCAGGAACCGACCGCGATCGAGGTCGGCGCCGAACCGGAACGCGGAGGGCCCGGCCGGGACGTCCCGGCGGCGTTCATCACCGGCATCGTGCTCGCGGGCCTGGCCGTCGGCGCGATCCTGATCGGCGCGGGGGCGTTCGCGATCTACGCCGGCATCGTCGTGCTGTTCGCGCTGGGCGAGTTCTACCTGGCGGTGCAGAAGCGGCACTACCAGCCGGCGACGGCGCTCGGGCTCGTCTCGGGTGCGCTCGTGTTGGGTGCCGGGTACTACCGCGGCGAGAACGCGATGCTCGCGATCATGGCGCTGTCGTTGTTCGCGACCTTCGTTTGGTACATGACCGTTCCGCCGCAACACCGTCGCAACGTCGTGTCGAACATCGCGATCACGATCCTCGGCGTCGCGTACATCCCGTTGCTCGCGGCATACGCGCTCGCCGTCCTCAAGCTCCCCGACGGCGAGGGGCTGACGCTCTCGATCATCGGGCTCACGTTCGTCTACGACACAGCGGCGTTCGGCGTCGGCTACTTCTGGGGGAGCCGCCCCCTCGCGCCGACCATCAGCCCGAAGAAGTCGTGGGAGGGCGCGATCGGCGCCACGCTCGTGGTGATCGCGGTCGCCGTCGGGGTCGTGGGCTCGTCGGTCTCGCTGCTCGACACCGTCGGGCGTTCGGTCGGCCTGGCCGTCGTGGTCGCGTTGTTCGCGCCGCTCGGCGACCTGGCCGAATCACTGCTCAAGCGAGACCTCGAGATCAAGGATATGGGCGGGATCCTGCCCGGTCACGGCGGCGTGATGGACCGGATCGACTCCGTGCTGTTCGTGGCCCCCGCCGCCTTCATCTACCTCCGCCTGATCCTCCTCTGAGGCCTCCCCCACCCGGCGGTGAGCCACCCTTCCGTTGTTTGTGGGCGCCGCGGGGTATCGTTGGGCGATGCGCTCGCTCGTGATCCTCGGCTCGACGGGATCGGTGGGGACGCAGGCGCTCGACGTCGTGCGGCACAATCCCGACCGGTTCAAGGTCGTTGGCCTGTCCGCAGGCACCAACCAGGAGCTCTTGGTCGGGCAGATCCGGGAGTTCCTCCCGCCGCACGTGGCCATCGCGAACGACGAGTCCGCCGTCGATCTGGAGGAGAAGCTCAGCGGGATCAAGGGTGTCGAGGTCCACGTGGGGCCCGAGGCGGCCGAGAGCCTGGCGCGAGATTCCGAGGCCGACATGGTCCTGAACGCGCTGGTCGGATCCGCCGGCCTGGCGCCCACGCTCGCGACCCTGCAGGCGGGCAAGCTGCTCGCCCTCGCCAACAAGGAGAGCCTGGTCGTCGGTGGCGACCTCGTCGTCGACCTCATCAAGGGCGAGCCGGAGCGGCTCATCCCGGTCGACTCGGAACACGCCGCACTCGCCCAGTGCCTGCGTGGGGAGCGCCGCGAGGACCTGAAGCGCGTGATCCTGACCGGATCGGGCGGTCCGTTCAGGGGCTGGACCCACGCTGAGCTCGCCAAGGCCTCGGTGAAGGAGGCGCTCGCACACCCCGTCTGGCAGATGGGCCCGAAGATCACGATCGACTCGGCCACGCTGATGAACAAGGGCCTCGAGGTGATCGAGGCGCATTACCTGTTCGGGCTCGAGTACTCGCAGATCCACGCCGTGATCCACCCGGAGGGCCTGGTGCACGCGCTCGCGGAGTTCCGGGACGGCTCGATGACCGCTCAGCTCGCGGTCCCGGACATGCGACTGCCCATCCAGCTCGCGCTCGCCTGGCCGGAGCGGCTCCCGACGGGCGTCGGCCCCGTTCCGCTCGCCGACAGCCGCCTGTCGTTCGAGCCGGTCGATCGAGAGGCGTTCCCTGCGATCGACCTGTCCTATCGCGTCGGCGAGCTCGCTCTGACCTTCCCCGCGGTCATGAGCGCGGCCAACGAGGTCGCGGTCATGGCCTTCCTCGAGGGCAAGATCCCCCTCACGCGCATCGTCGAGGTCGTCACGGCCGTCGTCGACGAGCACGAGGCGCCCTCGAGCGTGGTCTCGGTGGTGAACCTCGAGCGGGCCGATACCTGGGCTCGCCGGCGGGCCGCCGAGATCATCGAGGCTCGGTAGGAAGGTCGCCCCGTGGCGGCGCTCGGCATCGGTGCCTTCTTCCTCGCCCTGATCCTGGTGATCGTGATCCATGAGGCCGCGCACTTCGCGGTCGCGCGGGCGTTCGGGATCAAGGTGACCGAGTTCTTCGTCGGCTTCGGTCCAAAGCTCTGGTCCCGGATGCGCGGGGAGACCGAGGTGGGTCTCAAGGCGATCCCCGCCGGCGGCTACGTGAAGATCGCGGGGATGAACCCGTACGAGACGGTCGCGCCCGAGGACCTCCCACGGACGTTCGGGGCCAAGCCGATCTGGCAGCGATCGCTCGTGATCCTCGCGGGGCCGGCGACCCACTTCGTCCTGGCGTTCCTGTGCTTCGCGCTGTGGCTGGGGCTGGTGGGCCACCCGATCGCGAGAGGCGTGGTGATCTCCGCGGTCAAGCCGACCCTGCACGGTGTCGAGTCGCCGGCCGAGGCGGCCGGGCTTCGCTCCGGCGACGAGGTGGTCGCCGTCGACGGCCTCACCGATCCGTCCGCCGACGAGCTGGTGGAGTACACCACGGCGCATACGGGCGAGCCCGTGACGTTCACGATCCGCCGAGACGGCGAGACCTTCCGGGCCGTGATGGTGCCGGCGCCGTCGCAGGTCGGCGGCGAGGTGATCGGTCGGATCGGCGTGGGCGTCCGCCCCCGAGCGGTCGTCCGCGACACCGAGGGCGCGGTCGGGTCGGTCACGGGCGCCGTCGATCTCGTCGGCGACAACCTGGTCGGAACGGTTCGGGGGGTGGCACGGATCTTCGGACCGGAGGGGATCGGCCGCCTCGCGACGCTGGTGTTCACCGACGCCCCCCGACGGGACGAAGACCCCGCCAGCGTGGTCGGGGTCGGCCGGGTGGCCGGGAGCCTCGCGTCCCAGGACCAATTCGGCGACCTGCTGTTCCTGTTCGGCGTCGTGAACGTGTTCGTCGGTCTGTTGAACCTGCTCCCCCTGCCGCCGTTCGACGGCGGGCACCTCGCGGTCCTCGCGATCGAGAAGATCCGGGGCCGCCCCGTAGACATGCGGAAGGTCATCCCCGTCTCGGCCGCGGTCGCGGCGTTCTTCATCGTCTTCACGGTCGCGGTGGTCTACGTGGACCTCGTGAAGCCGCCCAGCGTCTAGGCCGTTCATCCGCGCTGGCGCGATCGGGCTAGGCCATCGGTCGTGAGGCGGTCGGCGCCACGATTTCTCAACACGGTCCCCGAGGGCCCCGCAGGCCCGGCGGCTACGATGGGCCGGTGACCGAGCAGACCGTCCTGGTGGTGGACGACGAGACCGCGATCGCCGAAGCAGTCCGCGCCCGGCTCTCGAGCGAGGGGTTCCGGGTGCTGGTCGCGGCCGACGGCCCGCAGGCGCTGGAGCTTGCGAGCGCCGAGGAACCCGACCTGGTCGTGCTCGACCTGATGCTCCCCGGTATGGACGGTCTCGAGGTGTGCCGCAGGCTCCAGGCCGGCCGCTGGGTACCCGTCCTGATGCTGACCGCGCGGACCGAAGAGGCCGACAAGGTGGCCGGGTTCGCGGTGGGCGCGGACGACTACCTGACCAAGCCGTTCAGCCTTCGAGAGCTGACGGTCCGGGTCAGGGCGATCCTACGCCGCGTGGAACGCATCACCTCGCCGCCCGCGACCGAGCCGATCGACCACGGCGGGCTCTCGGTCGACCCCGCCAAACGCAAGGTGAACGTGGACGGGGAGGAGGTGCAGCTCACCCCGCTCGAGTTCGAGATCCTGCTGGCGCTCGCTCGCGAGCCCGGAGTCGTCCTCAGCCGCGAGCAGCTGATGGATCGCGTCTGGGGCTACCGCGACTACGCGGGTGGACGCGTCGTCGATTCGCACGTGGCGCGCATCCGCCGGAAGCTGGGCGAGGATGGCGCCGAGCCGAGGTTCGTCCGCACGGTTCACGGCGTCGGCTACGCGTTCGGGGATGCGTGAACCGGCCGTGACGCTCCTGCAGCGGCTCCCCACGATCCGTTCGAAGCTCGGATCGGTCATCGTGTTCGCGGTCGGGATGACCCTCCTGCTCGTCTACCTCATCCTCGGCGTTGGGTTCGAGGTCTTCACGATCGGCGGGCATTGGGGGGAGCTCCTTCTCGCCGGCGTCCTCGGCGCGGGCATCGCGCTCGTGATCGCTCGATGGGTCGCACGGGGGATGACGCAGCCTCTCCGCGACATGGCACAGGCGGCGCGTCGCATGGAGACCGGCGATTACTCGCGGCGGATCCACACGGACTCGCGCGACGAGGTCGGCAAGCTCGCCGAGGCGTTCAACCGGATGAGCACCGAACTCGAGGGGCTCGAGCTCCTGCGCCGCGAGCTCGTGGCGAACGTGTCGCACGAGCTCAAGACCCCGATCTCGGCGTTGCGGGCGCACCTGGAGAACCTGCTGGACGGCGTCGAGCAGCCCGACCCCGAGACGCTGCAGATCATGCTCGTGCAATCCGAGCGGCTGGGACGGCTCGTGGACCAGCTGCTCGAACTGTCGCGGCTCGAGTCGGGCGACGTGCCGCTCGAGCGCGAACGCGTCGAGCTCGCCCCGCTCGTCTCGCAGGTGCTCTCCGAGATCCAGGTCGCCCGCCCCGGCCCGGGCCTGACGCTCGACGACGAGCTGCCGGCAGACCTGCCGCCGGTCTTCGCCGACCGCGAGCGGGTCCATCAGGTGCTGTTCAACCTGCTCGACAACGCGGTGCGGTTCACGCCGACCGGCGGACGCGTGACGGTCACCGCGTCGAACCACAACGGTTCGATCGACGTGGTCGTCGCCGACACGGGCCCGGGCATCCCTTCCGAGCACCTGCCCCACGTGTTCGAACGCTTCTATCGGGTGGACCAGTCGCGTTCGCGGGACGACGGAGGGACCGGGATCGGGCTCGCCATCGCGCGTTCGGTGGTCGAGGCGCACGGCGGCAGGATCTGGGCCGACAGCGAGCCCGGTCGCGGGAGCGCGTTCACGTTCGAGCTGCCGGTCGCGTCGCCGTCCGGGGACCCCGCCGGGGAGCGCTCGAGCGCCGTCCCCTCGAAGGAGACAAGGAGGCACCACGGATGACATCCGCAACCACGACCATCGAGGTCGCCGCCCCGGAGCGCTACACCTTCCTGGACCTCACGGAGGAGCTCGAGCGGGCGATCAAGGACTCGGGCGTCACCGATGGATCGGTGGTTGCGTTCTGCGCCCACACGACGTGCGCGCTGATTGTCAACGAATGGGAGGACGGCGCGCTCGAGGACCTCCGGGCCCGGATGCTGCACCTGGTCCCCGATGACGTGTACTACGCGCACGACGACGCGGCGCGCCGCACGCAGAACCTGGACGAGTCCCACGAACGCCGCAACGGCCCCGCGCACGTCAAGGCGATGCTGCTCTCCGCCTCATCCCACGCGATCCCCGTGGCGGGCGGCACGGCGATGCTGGGGCGGTGGCAGCGGCTGATCCTGTTCGAGATGGACGCACCCAAGGACCGGCGGGTCGTCTTCCACGTGTTCGGCGAGTAGGCGGGCAGGGAGTTTCCGGGCGCCGCAGGGCGGGGGGCTCAAGGAGCGAGCGCGGATGCGCGAGCGGTAGCCCTCCGTAGGAATGGGAGACTGGAATCGTGCTGACCGAACGCAGGAAGACCCGGCAGGTGCGTGTGGGCGACGTCACGATCGGCGGCGACGCACCGATCCGCATCCAGTCGATGACCACGACCAAGACCGCCGACATCAACGCGACCCTGCAGCAGATCGCCTCGCTGGTCGCGGCCGGCGTCGACATCGTCAGGGTGGCCGTGCCGCACTGGGAAGACGCCGAGGCCCTGACGGCGATCGCGGCCAAGTCGACCGTCCCCGTGGTCGCCGACATCCATTTCCAGTGGAAGTACGCGATGGCGGCGCTCGAGGCCGGGATCCAGGGGCTTCGCATCAACCCGGGCAACATCAAGTACCAGGACAAGGTCCGCCTGATCGCGCGCGAGGCCAGGGCCCGGAGCGTGCCGATCCGCATCGGCGTGAACGCGGGGTCGCTCGAGAAGGATGTGCTGGCCAAGCACGGCGCTCCGACGGCGGCGGCGCTGGTGGAGAGCGCGCTGTACGAGGCCCGGATCCTCGAGGAGGAGGACTTCTCCGACATCAAGATCTCGGTCAAGCACTCGAACGCCGGCGTCATGATCCAGGCCTACCGCATGCTCTCGGAGGCCTGCGACTACCCGCTGCATCTCGGGGTCACCGAGGCCGGCCCGATGCCGGCCGGGGGTGTTAAGAGCGCGGTGGGGATCGGCACGCTGCTCGCGGAGGGGATCGGGGACACGATCCGCGTCTCGCTCACGGACGACCCGGTCGAGGAGGTCAAGGTCGGGACGTGGATCCTGCAGTCGCTCGGCCTGCGCAAGCGCGGGCTCGACCTCGTGGCGTGTCCATCGTGCGGGCGGGCGGAGGTCGACGTCCTCGGCCTCACCAAGCAGGTGCAGCAGGCGATCGAACGCGAGGGGCTGAAGGTCCCCATCCGCGTCGCCGTGATGGGATGCGTCGTGAACGGGCCGGGCGAGGCTCGGGAGGCCGACCTCGGGATCGCGGCGGGCAAGGGCCAGGGGTTCCTCATCGTCAGGGGTGAGGTGATCGACAAGATCCCCGAGGACCGGTTCGTCGAGCGGGTCATCGAGGAGGCTCGGAAGATCGCGCTCGCGCGCGAAGCGGAAGCCCAGGCGTAGGTCGCGCCTCATCCACGCCCCGGGCGCCGGCACGTCCGACGGCGTGCAGGCGTGCACGTGACGGCGGGCACCTCCGACCGGTGGCACGCGGCACCGAGACCTCCGACCTCGCCGGCCTACGGTGGCCGGGACGAAACGAAGGAGGCGAGGTCGATGGCCACCAGGATCGAGACGCTCGGAGGAGGAAGGCGAGCCCCGAGGGCCGCCTGGGTCATGTTGTTCGCGATCGTCCTGATCGCAGCGGCGCTGGCGGTCGGGACGTTGATCCGGTCCGATGGCGGCACGAAGACGCCCGCGCGTTCGGCCGGCGCGGTGTTCTCCGCGGTCGAGCCGGCGACACAGGTCCCGGGCTTGATCAAGGCGGGTCTCCAGCCGCGCCCGTTCTCGCCGATCCCGACTGATGAGACCGCGACCCTGGAGAAGATCCCCGCCGGGTTCGCGAAGATGCCGGGCGGAGAGGTGAGGCCCAGGTTCGGCGCCTAGCACCGGAATTCCCGAAGGGCCGGAGCCGTACCGCTCCGGCCCTCGGCGCGTTCGCCGACTACCCGACGATGGACAGGAAGTTCCGGACGATCGTGGGGCCGTCCGGCGTCAGGATCGATTCCGGGTGGAACTGCACCCCGATCCTCGGCAGCGTCCGGTGCCGGGCCGCCATCACGAGGTCGTCGTCGCTCCATGCGGTCAGTTCGAGCTCCTCCGGGAAGCCCTCCCGGGTCACGACGAGCGAGTGGTACCTGCCGGCTTCGAACGGATTGGGGACGTCCGCGAAGATCCCCGTGCCGTCGTGGTGAACGAGCGACGCCTTGCCGTGGACCGGTGTCGCACGTTCGACGCGAGCGCCGGCGACCACACCCATCGCCTGATGGCCGAGGCACACGCCGAGCACCGGCGTCGACGCCGGCAGGATCCGTAGCAGCTCGATGAAACACCCGGCGTCCTCGGGGCGGCCGGGGCCCGGCGACAGGACGACGGCCTCCGGCCGGCGCGCGACGAGGGCGCCCGCCGTCTCGGCGTCGCTCTTCACGACCTCGGTTGTCGTCCCCAGGGTCTCGAGCAGCTGCACGAGGTTGTACGTGAACGAGTCGTAGTTGTCGACGACCAGGATCACGGTTCCTCCCCGGCGCCGGATGCCTCCGCATCGACGATCGCGGGCAACAGGGCCGCGGCCTTCGCGTTGGTCTCGGCGAGCTCGACGTCGGGGTCGGAGTCGGCGACGACCCCCGCACCCGTCTGAACGTACGCCGCGCCGTCGGCGACCACCGCCGTCCGGATCGTGATGCAGAAGTCGAGGTCGCCCGCGAACGTGCAGTAGCCGACCGCTCCCGCGTACGGACCGCGTGCGGTCGGCTCGAGCTCGGCGATCAGCTCCATCGCGCGATGCTTCGGCGCACCAGTCACCGTCCCCGCCGGGAACGTCACGGCGAGCGCGTCGAGCGGGTGGACGCCCTCGGCGAGCTCGCCCTCGACCGTGCTCACGATGTGCATGACCTTCGAGAAACGCTCGACCGACAGGAGCTCACTCGGGCGGACGGTCCCAGGGGTGCAGACCCGGCCGAGGTCGTTGCGGGCGAGGTCGACGAGCATCGCGTGCTCCGCGCGCTCCTTCGGGTCGGCAAGCAGCTCGTGCTCGTACAGGCGATCGCGGAGCTCGGTCTCGCCCCGCGGGCGCGTGCCGGCGATCGGACGGCTCGTGACCGTCCGTCCCTCCACGCGCACGAGTGGTTCGGGTGACGAGCCGGCGAGCTCCAGACCCAGCATCCGGACGAAGAACATGTAGGGGGCGGGGTTCGTGACGCGGAGCCGCCGGTAGACGGGGAACCCGCCGCCGGAGCACGGGAAACCGAGACGGCGCGAGGGCACGCCCTGGTAGATGTCGCCTGCCGAGATGTGGTCCTTCATCGCCCCGACGATCTCGCGGTACCGGTCGTCGGGCATGTTGGGGTCGCCCGTGGAGTCGACGTCGGCCATGGATCGGGGCAGGGGCTGCGGCGACGGAACGTTCGGGGCCGAGAGCCGTTCGGCCACGTCCTCCAGCGCCGCCGCGCCCTCGTCGTAGGCGTCCGGGGCGACGTGCGCGACCAGGAGCAGGCGCTGCCGCCAGTGGTCGAACACGACCGCGCGGTCGGCCAGCATCAACGCGATCGGGGGACCGAGGGGATCGCCGCTCGGGAACGGGTGCCCGTCCAGGAGCTCCGCCGCCTCGTAGGAGAGGAAGCCCATCAGGCCGCCGGTGAGCGACGGGAGATCGGCGACCCGCGGCGCCCGGAGCGACGAGGCCAACGCGACGAGGTCGGCCCGCGCGTCCCCGGTGTTCGGCATCGCGACCGCCAGCCGATCCGTCGCGTCGATGCTGCGGAGACCGTCCCGGTCGAGCACGACGATCGCGGCGGGATCGCCGGCGACGAACGAAAACCGCCCCCAGCGCTCGGACCGCTCGACGCTTTCGAGCAGGATGCCGGGCCCATCCCCCGCGAGCGCCGGGAAAACTCCCACCGGCGTGGAGACGTCGGCCAGCAGCTCCGTCCACACCGGTGCGAGCGCGAAGCCGCGGGCCGATCGTTCGAACGTGTCTCGATCGGGCCGAACCCTCACCTGATCTCCTTCGCCCCTGGCGCTGTCCCCGAGAAGCAGCCGTACCCTACCCGCGACCCGCCGAGATCGGTCCCCCTGGTCGACCCTGGGTCGACTCGGTTCTCGGACGTGGGGTAGCGTTGCGCCACCGAGCAAGGGGGGGCCGGCGATGCGAACGCCCAGCAGGTTGCTCTGCGTCCTGACCGGTCTCGCTGTGGCCGTCGGCCTCCTCGCTTCCCCGGCCACCGCGCGGCGTGAGAGGCGACCGGATGGCCGAACCGCGTCTCGAGCGATCGTGTACGGGAGGGACGCGGGCTTGTCCAGCCGCAAGGCGACGTCGTTCGACGTGTTCGGTCGCCGGTCTCGGCCCATCGTCTCGGCGCCCGGCGCCGCGGGAGCATCGGGCCCACTGCTACCGCTTCCGGTCGGGGCCGGGTTCGACGCGTTGGTCGATCCATTGTCGACGCCATCCGACACGACAGGCGCCCTGGGCGACGGCTTCTACGTCGCCGCCGTCAATACCCAGATGGCCGTCTACGACCGGAGCGGCGTCCAAGTCGTTGCGCCCATCCAACTCGACCGGCTTCACGCGAATTCGGTTGGCCTCTTCGTCTTCGACCCCAAGGTGATCTACGACCAGTATCTCGACACGTTCGTTCTCGTCTATCTGGTGCAGGAGGACTCGCCGCGCCTGTCTCGGATCATGACGGTCGCGATCCCCAACGCGACGGCGAACGATCCCAGTACCTGGTGCGCGGTGTCGTTCAAGGGAGACCAGGTCCCCGGGGCGAGCGCCCTGTGGGCCGACTACCCGGGGGTTGGTTTCAACGAGACGCACGTGACGATCACCACGAACCAGTTCACCTTCCCGACCACGACGGGTCGGTTTCGCTACTCGCAGGTGATGACGATCGACAAGGTGGGGTTGTACGACTGCAACCAGCCGGCGCCCTCGCCAACGGTGTTCGCCGGGACGAGGACCCAGGACGAGAAGGGTCACCAGGCCTTCACGCTGCGGCCGGCCGAGACCGTGGGCTCCTCGCCCGGCCCGCAGCTGCTGACCTCGTTCCAACCCGTGAAGGGAAGGCGCGACTACCTGACGATCTGGCGGATCAGGCCAACCGCGACCGGCTTCGTCCTGAAGAGGGCTTCCAAGCGAACCGGGAAGGTCTCGTTCCCGCCGCTGGGGACTCAAGGTGGGGGCGACGTGAACGACCCCGACACCTGGTGGGACGCGGGGGATCATCGGTTCATCAATGCCTTCTACGACGCCGATCTGAATCAGATCTTCACCGCGCACGCCGTGTTGAGGAACCTCCAGCCGGACACCCTGACCGGCGTGTACCCGGAGGTTGCCGTCCGCTGGTACGAGATCGATCCCGCCGGGGTGCTCTCGAACTCCGTCGTGGCGCGCAGGGGGATCGTCGGCGCGCCGGAGGTGGATGTGGGATGGCCAACCGTGGCGACGGATTCCTCCGGGACGCTCTTCGTGACGTACAACCGGGCGAGCGCGCCGCACGGAGAGTTCCTCTCCGCGTGGGTCGCCACGATCCCGCCG
Source organism: Actinomycetota bacterium (assembly GCA_036745475.1). Lineage (GTDB taxonomy): Bacteria > Actinomycetota > UBA4738 > UBA4738 > HRBIN12 > DASSJM01. The sequence continues at coordinate 15,573 of DAIOFZ010000018.1, forward strand.
GGTTCGACCGCCGAGACGCAACTCCTCGTGCACGCTGGGTTGTCCACCTACGACGCCAGCCAAGGGCCCGAGCGCTGGGGCGACTTCACCGCGATCAACCGAGACCCCTTCGACGGTCAGAACCTCGCGACCTTCAATCAGTACGCGTCATCCTCGACCGAGTGGCAGCAGTTCATCAGCGTCGTCACCGACACCTAGCGCCCGAGTGCGACCGGTATCCTGAGGCTCCATGAGGCTCTCGGCTCTCTTCGCGCCGACGCTGCGTGACGATCCCGCCGAGGCGGAGATCGCGTCGCATCGGCTCCTACTGCGCGCGGCGTTCGTGCGGCAGGTCGCCGCGGGCGTCTACACGACGCTGCCGCTCGGTCTCCGATCGATCCGCAAGATCGAACGGATCGTCCGTGAGGAGATGAACGCGTCGGGCGCGCAAGAGTTCCGGATGCCGATCCTGCTGCCCGCCGACCCGTGGAAGGCGACCGGCCGGTGGGACCTCTACGGCGAGACGCTCTTCCGGCTCCGGGACCGCCACGAGCGCGAGCTGCTGCTCGGCCCCACACAGGAGGAGGTCGTGGCCGGGCTCGTCGCCCGAGACCTCCCCTCGTACCGAGACCTGCCGGTGAACCTGTACCAGGTCGAATGGAAGTACCGCGACGAGTTCCGTCCGCGATTCGGGCTCCTGCGTGCTCGCGAGTTCCTGATGAAAGACGCCTACACCTTCGACCGGGACGAGGCGGGTATGGCCGCGTCCTACGACGTGATGCTGCGGGCGTACCGGAGGGTCTTCGACCGATGCGGGCTGTCGTACATCATGGTCGAGGCCGAGCCGGGCCAGATCGGCGGGGGCGTGAACCACGAGTTCATGGCGCGCGCGGACGTCGGCGAGGACCTGTTCGTCGAGTGCGTGAACGGCGACTATCTGGCCGACTGGAAGGCCGCCACCCCGCGCCCGCCCGAACCCGTGTCGGCGGACGGGGCCGCGCCGCTTGAGAGGGTCCACACGCCCGACGCGGTCACGATCGACGCGGTGGCGAAGCTCCTCGACGTGCCGGCCGAACGCACGCTGAAGACGATGCTGTTCGACGCCGGCGGCGGGACCATCGCGGTGCTGCTGCCGGGCGACCGGGAGGTCGAGGAGGCGAAGGTCGAACGACTGCTGTTCCCGGCCCCGGTCCGTCGGTTCGAGGACGCCGACTTCCCCGCGCGGGGGTTCGCGAAGGGCTATGTCGGGCCGCAGGGCCTGGGACAGGACGTGACGATCATCGCGGATCATTCGGTGCGTGGCGGCAGCGACTGGGTGACCGGTGCCAACGAACCCGACCACCACGTCACCGGTGCGAACGTCTCTCGCGACTTCCGCGTCGACCGGTTCGAGGACGTGGTCGCCCTGCGCGAGGTCGATCGCCGGCCGCTCGACGGGGGCGAGCTCCGGATCGGCCGCTCGATCGTCATGGGGCACATCTATCAGCTCGGCACCCGGTACTCGGCGCCCCTGAACGCGACGTTCGTCGACGAGGACGGGTCGGAGCGGCTGTACCTGATGGGGAGCTACGGCATCGGCATCTCGCGGATCCTCGCGGCCGCGGTCGAGCAGTTCCACGACGAGACGGGACTGCGACTGCCGAAGGCGCTCGCGCCGTTCGAGGTGGTGATCGTGCTCGCCAACCGAGACCAGGAACGCGTGGTCGCCGAGGCCGAGCTCGTCTACCGCGAACTGCTCGACGCGGGCGTGGACGCAGCGCTCGACGACCGCGACCAGACCGCGGGGGTGAAGTTCGCCGACGCCGACCTGATCGGGTGCCCGGTCCAGGTCGTGATCGGGAAGCGGGGGGTCGAGGCCGGCACGGCCGACCTCAAGCTGCGGGCGACCGGTGAGCGATCGCAGGCCCCCCTCGCCGAGGCCGCGGGCGCCGCGATGGACCTGCTGGCGACCGCCCCCTAAGGTGGACCTGTGCGCGGGACGGAAGGGCGTCGGTGAGCGCGCCGAGCGGGCTTCGAGAGTTCGTCAAGTTGCGACCGGAGGTCGAGGCCGTCGTGCAACACGTCGGCCTGCGGACATGGGACCTCGTGCTCATCGACGTGACGGGCCTGTGGGTGCGGGACGAGTTCGAGACCGAGGAGCAGGTCGAGGCCGTGTGCCGCGAGCTGGGGGTCCGGCTGCATCGAGCCTGGGACGACCCCCGAGTCGTTCGCCGGATGGCCGCGCGGGACCACTGGAACACACCGGACGGGCAGCGCCGGGCCCTCTGAGGCAGGCTCCCGGGCTCGGAGCCAGCAGCGTCGGGTATACTGAGCAGCGGAAACGCAAGCGGTGTCACCCGGAAGTGGGCTCGCGCCCACTTTTTCTTTCGAAGGGTCGTTCGGGGTGCGCGAGAAGGAGGTCGGCGATCTGGTCCGGCCGGTCGTCGAGGCTGCCGGACTGGAGCTGTGGGAGGTTTCCTTCGGCCGGGAAGGCGGTCGCCGGATCCTCCGGGTGACGGTGGACCGTGCGGGCGGGGACGAGCGGGCGGACGGCCGGGCGGGCGGGGACAGGAAGGACGGGGGCGTCGACCTGGACACGATCGCGGCGACGGCCCAACGGCTGTCACGACGGCTCGACCTCGAGGGATTCGAGCAGGATCGTCCGTACGAGCTCGAGGTGAGCTCGCCCGGGCTCGAGCGGGCGCTCCGCGAGCCCCGGCACTTCGAACGGAGCGTCGGGCAACAGGTAAGGGTGAAGACGGTGGAGCCCGTGGACGGTCGCAGGGTCCACGAGGGCGCGCTGGTCTCGGCCGACGCGGAAGCGATCGTCATCGCGTCCGACGGTGGAGAGCTGCGCGTCCCCTACGACGGCATCGCCTCGGCGAGGACCGTCTTCGAGTGGAAGAAGGCGGGGAGCAGGTCATGAACCAGGAGATGATCGCGGCGCTGCGCGAGCTCGAGCGGGAGAAGGGGATCGCGTTCGAGACGATCCTCGAGGGCCTCGAGGAGGCGATGGCGTCCGCCTACAAGTCGTGGTGGAAGCAGCAGCACCCGGAGCTCGACGAAGAGACGTTCGGCGTTCGCGCCAAGATCGACCCGGAGAACGGCGACCTCCGCGTGTGGATCCAGCAGCTCGAGCGGATCGAGCACGAGGACGAGGAGGGCGAGGTCACCGTCGAGACCAAGGTCTTGACCGAGGAGGAGGTCCCGGTCACCGACGAGTTCAAGGGGCGCATCGGCGCGCAGACCGCGAAGCAGGTGATCTTCCAGAAACTCCGCGACGCCGAACGCGAGATGACGTACGAGGAGTTCGCCGGCCGCGAGGGCGACGTCGTGACCGGCATCGTGCAGCAGTCGGAGCGCCGGTACACGCTGCTCGACCTCGGCAAGGTGGAGGCCCTCCTCCCACAGGCCGAGCAGGTGCCGAGCGAGCCCTACCGTAACGGCGAACGACTCAAGGGCTATATCACGGAGGTGCGCAAGGGCACCAAGGGTCCGCAGATCGTCGTGTCGCGGACCCATCCGGGGCTGCTCAAGAAGCTGTTCGAGCTCGAGGTGCCCGAGATCGCCGAGGGGATCGTCGAGATCAAGGCCGTGGCTCGCGAGCCGGGGCACCGTTCGAAGATCGCGGTCTCGTCCAACGAGCCGGCGGTGGACCCGGTGGGTGCGTGCGTGGGGCCGAAGGGCTCGCGTGTCCGCAACGTGGTGACCGAGCTGCGCGGCGAGAAGATCGACGTCGTTCCCTGGAGCGCGGACCCCGCGACCTTCGTGGCGAACGCGCTTCAGCCGGCGAAGGTTCGGGAAGCGCGCGTGGACCCCGAGACCCAGACCGCGCTCGTGATCGTCCCGGACTACCAGCTCTCGCTCGCCATCGGGCGAGAGGGGCAGAACGCGCGGCTCGCCGCCCGGCTCACCGGGTGGCGGATCGACATCAAGAGCGAGACGCAGTTCTCCGACGAGCAGCGAGGGCCCCGGCCGGTGGTTGCGCCGGTGGCGGCGGTCCCGGCCGAGCCTTCGCCCTCTCCGACGTCGCCCGCCTCGTCCGAGTCGGAGGGCCCGCCCGCGACGGGTGCGGCCGACGACGACGTACCGACGACCGACAACGGTGCCGGGGAGACCGTGGTGGTCGACGCGGCCGAGCCGGCGGAGGAGAAAGCGGAGGCGTAGCCGTGGCGGGGCACGTTCCGGTGCGGACGTGCGTCGGGTGCCGGGAGCGCGCCGCCAAGGCGGACCTGCTGCGACTGGTCGTTGCGGCGGGAGGCTCGGTCCGCTTGGACCGGGACGGATCGGGACCGGGCAGGGGCGCCTACGTCCATCCTCGGCGTTCGTGCGCGGAGGCCGCCCTGTCACTGGGAGCGCTCGCGCGCGGGCTCCGAACGGGTCTGGATGAGCGGGGAGCCGCTACCCTTAGGACGGATATCGAAGGGGAACTGGATCGTTGAGGGTTCACGAACTTGCCAAGGAGCTTGGTGTCGCGAGCAAGGAGCTGCTCGCGTCGCTGAAGGAGATGGGGATCGACGGCCTCACGGCCTCTTCATCGGTCCCCGACCAGGCCGTGCCCCGGCTCCGGGCCTCGGGCGGCAAGGCCGTCCCCGAGGCCAAGATCAAGGAGGCCGTCGAGGAACCACTGCCCACGTCGCGGCCGAGGAGGAGGAAGGAAGTCCTCGAGCCCGAGACGCCGGCGGCCGCCCCGAAGCCGGCACCGGTCGCCGAGGCCGAGCCCCCGACGCCCGCCGCCGAGGCGCCTCCGAGCGTCGAGCCCCCGCCGCCCCCCGAACCGGCCGGTCCCTCGTTGCCGGCGTTGAAGCTCGTCCACGGGTCGACCCCCCAGGACGTGGCCGACAAGACGGGCCGAGGCGTGGCGGAGATCGTCAAGATCCTGTTCTCGCTCGGCGTGATGGCGACGGCGTCCCAGTCGTTGTCCGACGACGCGGTCGGCCTGCTCGCCGCCGAGCTCGGGTACGAGGCCGAGATCGTCGGGGTCGATGAGGAGGAGGAGCCCGAAGAGGAGGTCGACGAGAGCCGGCTCGAGCCCAGGGCGCCCGTCGTCACGATCATGGGCCACGTCGACCACGGGAAGACCCTGCTGCTGGATGCGATCCGGCGCACCGACGTCGTCTCCCAGGAGTTCGGCGGCATCACGCAGCACATCGGTGCGTACCAGGTGCACACCAACGGCCGCGAGGTCACCTTCATCGACACCCCGGGTCACGAAGCGTTCACGGCGATGCGTGCCAGGGGCGCGCAGGTAACCGACATCGCCGTCCTCGTGGTCGCCGCCGACGACGGTGTGAAGCCGCAGACGATCGAGGCGCTCGACCACGCGAAGGCCGCCGGCGTTCAGGTCCTCGTCGCCGTGAACAAGATCGACAAGCCGGAGGCGGACCCCACCCGAGTTCGGCAGCAGCTCGTGGAGCAGGGGCTCGTCCCGTCGGAGTGGGGCGGGACGGTCGAGTTCGTCGACGTCTCCGCCAAGGCGCGGACCAACCTGGACAACCTGCTCGACACGATCCTGCTGGTGGCCGATCTCGAGGAGCTCAAGGCGGACCCGGTCGGCCGCGCCCGCGGGGTCGTGCTCGAGGCGCACCTGGACAAGGGCCGGGGACCGGTGGCGAGCGTGCTCGTCCAGCGGGGCACGCTCGATGTCGGCGACACGGTCGTCTCTGGCACGTCATGGGCGAAGATCCGCGCGATGCTCGACGAGAACGGGCTGCAGGTGAAGCAGGCGGGTCCCAGCAAGCCGGTACAGATCCTCGGCTGGTCCGCGACCCCGAACGCGGGCGACGAGATCCGCGAGGTCGAGGACGAACGCTCGGCGCGCCACATCGTGCAGGAACGCGAGGCCAAGGTCCGCGCGGCCGAACTCGTGACGACGCGCCCGCCGACGCTGCAGGAACTGATGGCGCAGGCCGAACGCGACGAGGTCCCCGAGTTGAATCTGATCGTGAAGGCGGACGTGCAGGGCTCGATCGGGGCGCTCGTCGACGCGCTGGCCAAGCTCCCGCAGGACGAGGTGCGGATCAACGTGATCCGGAGCGCCGCCGGCGCGATCACCGAAAGCGACATCAACCTGGCGCTCACGTCGCGGGCGATCGTCGTCGGGTTCAACGTCCGCCCCGACGTGCAGGCGCGCGACCTCGCCGAGAAGGAAGGCGTGGACGTCCGGCTGTACCGCGTGATCTATGACGCGATCGATGACATCCGCAGCGCCCTGGGCGGGATGCTCAAGCCCGAGGAGCGCGAGACGCAGCTCGGACGGGCCGAGGTCCGCGCCGTGTTCCGCGTGCCGAAGATCGGCCTGATCGCCGGCTCTTATGTCCTGGAGGGCACGATCATCCGGAACGCGCGCGCCCGCGTCATCCGCGACGGAGTCGTCGCGTACGACGGCCGGATCGGCTCGCTTCGACGCTTCAAGGACGACGTCCGCGAGGTGAACGAGGGCTTCGAGTGTGGTATCGGCATCGCGAACTTCAACGACGTCAAGGAAGGCGACATCATCGAGGCGTACGAGGTCCGAGAGGTCGCCCGAGAGCTGTAGGGATACGTCGATGCTCGTTGCGCTGGAGCGGTTCGACCTCCGCATCCCCGCGTGCGGTTCCCTCAAGGAGAAGCGACGCGTCGTGAAGACCCTGACCAGCGGCATCCGGTCGACGTTCAACGTCTCTGTGGCGGAGGTGGATCACCACGACCTGTGGCAGCGCACGGCGATCGCGGTGGCCGCCGTGGCCGGCGAGCAGTATCACGCTCGCCGGGTCCTGCACGAGGTCGAGAAGCTCGTCGACCGTTGGGGCGAGATCGAGGTCATCGACCGCGAGCTCACGCTGCACTACCCGGAGGCGTGACGGCGTGCCCGAGGGAAGCCGGCCGAACCGAGTCTCGGAGGAGTTCCGAGAGATCCTCGCGGAGGAGATCCCGAAGCTCAAGGATCCGCGCGTCGGGTTCGTCACCGTCCTGGGCGTCACCGTGACCCCCGACCTGCGCCTGGCGCGCGTGTTCTACACGACCTTGGGCGACGACCGCGCGCATCGAGCGACGGCCGCCGCGCTCGCGTCGGCCCGGGGGCACCTGCGCAAGGTGATCGGCACCCAGGTGCGCATGAAGGTGCTCCCCGAGCTGCGGTTCGAGCAGGAGGATGCGCTGGGAGGCCCGGACCGCATCGAGCAGCTGCTCCGGGAGCTCCACGAGCAGGAGGGGACGTGACGATCACGGATCAGTTCGCGAAGGCCGCCGATGCCCTGGCGGAGGCTTCAACGATCGCGCTCGCGTGTCACGTGAACCCCGATGCGGATGCGCTCGGGTCGATGTTGGGCCTCTCGAACCACCTGCGGGGCCTCGCAAAGCAGACGGTGTGCTCGTTCCCGAACGACCCGTTCGAGCCCCCGCGGTGGACCTCGATGCTCCCGGGGACCGATGCGCTGGTCCCGCCGTCCGCGTTCCCGAGGGACCCAGCGGTGATGGTCACGTGCGACGTGGCGTCGCTCGAGCGGCTGGCGTCGCTGGGAGGTCCCGCGGTGCGGGCGACGACGCTGATCTGGATCGACCACCACGTCACCAACGAGGGCCTGGGGACGGTCCCGATCATCGATCCCTCGGCGTCGTCGACCTGTGAGCTCGTCTACCGCCTCCTGAAGGTGCTCGGGGGGGAGATCCGGGTCGAGACGGCGGTGTGTTTGTACGCGGGGCTCGTCACCGACACCGGACGGTTCCAGTACGAGTCGGTCCGGCCGGACACGCTCCGCCTGGCCGCAGAGCTCCGCGAGTTCCCGTTCGACCACACGAGGCTGGTGCAGGCGCTCTACGAGGACAACGGCGTCGCATACCTGAAGCTGCTCGGCGTCGTGCTCGAACGGGTCCGCGTGGACCCCGAGGCCGACCTCGTGTGGACGTACCTCACGCGGGCCGACCTGGATGCGGCCGACCTCGCGCACGGGGACGCCGACGACCTGATCGACCTGGTCCGCACGGCGCGTGAGGCGGACGTGGCGGCCATCCTCAAGCAGCAGCGCGACGGACGCTTCAAGGTGAGCCTGCGTTCTCGGGGCGGGCACGACGTGGCGGCCGCGGCCGCGCGCTTCGGGGGCGGGGGGCATCGACTCGCGTCGGGTTTCACCTCGAGCCAGGGACTGGTGGCCACGGTCGAGTCGCTCAAGGAAGCGCTCGACGCGGAGCCTCCCGCCGCGTAGCCATCGATGACGCCGGCGCCGGAGGGGCTGCTGCTGGTCGACAAGCCGTCGGGGATGACCTCCCACGACGCGGTCGACGTCGTCCGCCGGTCGCTCGGCACCCGGAGGGTCGGCCATGCCGGCACCCTCGACCCGATGGCCACGGGGCTGCTGGTCGTCGGGGTCGGTCGCGCTACCCGGCTGCTGCGCTACCTGGGCGAGCTCCCGAAGACCTACGCGGCGACCGGACGGCTCGGCGAGGAGACGGACACGTTGGACGCGGACGGCGAGATCGTGCGGACGGCCCCGGTCGACGTGTCGCTCGCCGAGGTGGAGCGCGCCTGCGCCTCGCTCGTCGGCGAGTCGATGCAGACGCCGCCCGCCTATTCGGCCGTCAAGGTCGGGGGACGCAGGCTCTACGAGGCGGCACGCCGGGGCGAGGGGCTGGAGGCGCCGGCGCGGCCGATCCGGGTCGACGCGTTCGCGGTGTCCGCCTTCGACGGGCGGGACCTGGAGACGCAGATCACCTGCTCCGGCGGGACGTACGTGCGAGTGCTCGTCGCCGAGGTCGGTCGGTCACTCGGCTGCGGGGCGCACCTGGTCCGCCTGCGCAGAACCGCGATCGGTTCGTTCCGGGTCGAGGACGCGGGCCCGCCCGGCCAGGGCACGCCCGAGCCGCTCGAGCGTGCGGTCGAACATCTGCCGAGCATCCGCGTGGATGCCGAGGAGGCGCGAGCCGTCACGCACGGACGGATCCTGGCTCCGGCCGGCATCGAGGGTCCGTACGCGGTCTTCGGTCCGGACGATGCACTGAAAGGCATCTACCGGGACGAGCGAGCGAAGGCTCGACCCGAGGTCGTGCTCGCGTCGGGTTGATGGGGGATGCGCCGAAGGACGATGTCTGCAAGGATGCGCGGATGGCCGAGGCTCTGACGGACGGGAACCACGTGAACGAGCGACCGGCCAATGAAAAACGCGGGGCGGAGGGGAAGAGGAAGCACTCCCCGGCGCGACGCGTCGTCTCCGCCCTGATCTCGCTTCTGATCGTGGGCGCGATCTTCATCTACGCAATCCCGCGTTTCGCCGACTACTCTGCCGTCTGGGCCACGATCACCACGCTCACGCCGGTCGAGTTCACGACGTTGCTCGCGGCCACGGTCTTCAACCTGTTCACGTACTGGCTGGCCAACATGGCGGCCCTGCCGGGCCTGCGGCTCGGCCACGCCGCGGTGGTGACGCAGACCACAACGTCCGTCGCGAACACGATCCCGGCCGGCGGTGCGGTGGCGGTAGGTCTGACCTTCTCGGTCCTGTCGTCCTGGGGGTTCGACGCCCAGGCCATCACCCTGTACATCGGCGTCACCGGCGTGTGGAACATCTTCATGAAGCTCGCGCTGCCCGTCGTCTCGCTTGCCCTTCTCGCCATCACGGGCCAGGCCGCCCCCGCCCTCGTCGTCGCCGCGGTGATCGGTCTCGTGGTGCTGATCGTGGCGGTGTCGCTGTTCGCGCTCGCCCTGTGGAAGAAGGAGTTCGCGCGGCGGATCGGCGACGGGATCGGGCGCTTCGTCTCGTGGTTCCTTCGGCCGTTCCACAAGGGCCCGATCACGACGTGGGGCGAACAGGCCATCGCGTTCCGCAAGCGGACGATCGTCCTGGTCCAGAAGCGCTGGCTGCAGATCACGCTGACCACCGTCATGTCACAGCTCGCGCTTTGGCTGGTGCTCCTGCTTTGTCTGCGGCACGTCGGGATCTCCGAGCAGGAGGTGAGCACCCTGCAGACGCTCGCGGTCTTCGCCTTCGGCCGCCTGCTCGCGGCGGTCCCGATCACGCCCGGCGGCGTCGGGTTCGTGGAGCTCGGCTACATCGGGGGGCTCACCGCCGCCGGGGGCAACGAGGCGCAGGTGGTGGCCGCCGTGCTGCTGTTCCGCGTCCTCACGTACGGGATCCAGATCCCGATCGGCGGTTTCACGTACGTGATCTGGAGGATGAAGAAGGGCTGGCGCCGGGGGCCGCCGAAGGCACGGCTCGGCGTCGACCCCACCCCCGACCCCGAACCGCAGCGCGTCTAGGCTCGGCTGCGGGCGGCCGCGCGCTCCTGACGGCGCAGCGCCACGTCGCGGATCTCGGTGACGACCCCGGCCGTCCCGAGCGCCACGCCCGCCCCGAGGAGGACTCCCGCGACCACGTCCGAGAACCAGTGCGCGTTCAGGTACACCCTCGACATCGCCATCACGAACGCGAACGCGACGGCGACGAGCTCCCACCGTCGTCTCGCCGGGCCCGGCGGGAGCAGCACGAGCACCAGTGCGACGGCGGTCGCGGCTCCGGCGACCGCGTGCCCGGAGGGGAACGAGAACCCGACCACCTCGACGAGTGGGAGGGGAGGGCGTCCGCGATGGAAGAACGCCTTGGCACCCTGGAGGATCAGCTCGGCCGCCGCCCACGTGATCACCCACGTCGCCAGGGCACGCCATCGCCTGCGGACCAGGAGCCACGCCGTCACGGCGATCCGGAGGGGGATCGTCACGAGCCCGCCCCCGAGGACGTTGAGGAGGCGCGCGAGGGTCGTCAGCACCCCGTTGCGGACGTCGTCCATCCAGTGGAACACCGACAGATCGACCTCGCCGACGAAAGGGAGCGTCGTCGTGGGGGCGAGCCCGGGGGGATGTCGACCCACCGCCGCGAAGACGAACACCATCGCGCCGAACAGGACGACCGACCAGCCGATCGCTCGGCGGTGGTTCGACAGCACGCTAGTCGCCGCTCACGCAGGGGGGTGCGCCCGCCCCGCACAGCGTCAGCCCGAGCTCCTGGTGGACCTGTCGGACCAACACGGTCCGCAGGCCGAACGTGACCGCCTCGTCGGCCTCGAGGGCGAGGGTCGGCTCGGCGTCGGGACCGAACCGGTAACGGTAGGTCACACAGCCGCCGGGGAAGACGAAGTACTTGTTCGCCGAGAACGGATGCAGATCGAACTCGGCCAGGTAGACGCGGACGCCGCCCTCGCTGGTGGAGTTCGTGACGTCGACGGCGCCGGTGATCCGGCAGGAGGCGGTGAGCGAGACCTCGACGGCGTGCAGGCCACCGCGGTCCGAGTCGAGCCAGAACCGCGCCATCTCGTCGCTCACGTCCGAGCCGCCGTACGCCCACCCCGCCGGCAGGGCTTCGATGCAGGGGATGAGGGTGGCGCTCGGGACGGACTGCGCCATCAGGACGAACAGCTCGCCGTCCTCGATCGGGCAGTCGGCTTCCGAGGCGTCGCCGGCCCGCGCGCTGCACCCCGCGAGGGTCGAGAAGACGACCGCGGCCATGGCGACCTTGCGGGTGAGCCTGCGCCGCCTCATGCGAACGCGTTCCAGTTGCTGACGACCAGCCCCACTGCGAGCCATGCCGCGAACAGCACGCCGAGCGTGAGCAGCACCCTCCGCACGCTCCAGCGCTGGATCGAGACCTGTTCGCGCTCGGGCGCCATCCGTCGAAACTCGACGAGGAGGTCACGTCCGTCCT